>CAZNAL010000029.1:0-22130 GCA_964571055.1 uncultured Oscillospiraceae bacterium
GGGGGACTGGTCGATGTCGATCACCTTATCGAGCTGCCCGATACCCGTGATCTCGTCGTAAATATCGCCGATGCGAAGCTTCGCCCGGTTGAGGTCGCGCCGCAGGGTGTTTTTGAGCACCTCGTTGACAAGGCTGGATTTGCCGCTTCCGGAAACGCCCGTCACGCAGGTGAACACGCCCAGCGGCACGTCCACGTCGATGTTTTTGAGGTTGTTGGCGCGCGCGCCCTTGATCTTGAGCCACCCCTTGGGCTTGCGCCGCGTTTCGGGCACGGCGATGCAGCGCTTCCCCGAAAGGAACTGCCCCGTGACGGAGCCCTCCGCCGCCATGACCTCCCGCGGCGTGCCCTCCGCTACGATCCTGCCGCCGTGCTCCCCCGCGCCGGGGCCTATATCCACAAGATAGTCCGCCGCGAGCATGGTTTCCTCGTCATGCTCCACCACGATAAGCGTGTTGCCAAGATCCCGCATGTTCATGAGGGTTTTTAAGAGCAGCCCGTTGTCCCTCTGATGTAAGCCTATGCTCGGCTCGTCCAGTATATACAGCACGCCCACCAAGCCGCTGCCGATCTGCGTCGCCAAGCGGATGCGCTGCGCTTCGCCGCCCGAAAGCGTGCCCGCCGCGCGGGAGAGCGTGATGTAGCCCAAGCCCACGTCCGTCAAAAAGCGCAGCCTTGCGGAAAGCTCCTTGCGTATCTGCGCGGCGATCATCTCCTCCGTGGGGGTAAGCGTCAGATTGTCGATAAACGCCTTTGCCTTCTCCACCGTCAAATCGCTCAGCGCCGCGATGGAAAGGCCGTTGACGGTGACGGCGAGTACCTCGCGCTTCAAGCGCTTGCCGCTGCACGCTTCGCAGGGCACCATGGTCATGTAGCTTTCGAGCTCCTGCTTGGAATAATCGGATTGGGACTCCTTATACCGGCGCTCCATATTGGGTATGATGCCCTCAAACGCCGCGTCGAAGGTGCCGCTGCCGAACTCCTTTTCGTAGGCGATGTGCAGCTTTTCCCCCTTGGTGCCGTAGAGGATAACGTTCTGCGCCGTCTCGGAGAACTCCGCAAAGGGCGTATCCAAGGAAAAATCGTACTTTTTCGCGAGTGCCGAAAGGTACATGCTCGCAATGCTTCCCTTGCTGTTGCTCTGCCAGCCGCCGACGGTGATCGCGCCCTTCTTCAAGGAAAGCGACGGATCGGGCACCACCAGCGCCGGATCGATCTTCATCAGCACCCCCAAGCCGCCGCAATGCGGGCAAGCGCCAAAGGGGCTGTTGAAGGAGAACATGCGGGGGGACAGCTCCTCGATGGACACGCCGCAGTCCGGGCACGCATAATGCTGGGAATAGATGGTCTCCACCCCGTCCACGTCGGTTTTGCAAAGCCCCTCGCCAAAGGAGAAGGCCGTTTCCAGCGATTCGCTGAGCCTCCCGCGTATACCATCTTTGATAACCAGCCTGTCCACCACCACGTCGATGGTGTGCTTAAACTTCTTGTCGAGCGCGGGCGCTTCGTCGATGGGATACACCACGCCGTCGATCTTGACGCGCACATAGCCGTCCTTGCGTATCTGTTCGAGCACCTGCTTATGTTCGCCCTTTCTTGCGCGCACGGCGGGCGCTATGATCTGTACCTTGGTCCCTTCGCCCAAATCCAGCACCGCGTCCACCACCTGATCGAGACTCTGGCGCTGGATGGGTCTGCCGCAGTCCGGGCAGTGCGGGATGCCGATGCGCGCGTACAGCAATCGCAGATAATCGTGGATCTCCGTCACGGTGCCCACGGTGGAGCGCGGGTTGTTGGAGGTGCTCTTCTGATCGATGGAGATAGCGGGAGATAGCCCCTCGATGTACTCTACGTCGGGTTTATCCATCTGGCCTAGAAACTGCCGCGCGTAGGAGGAAAGGGATTCCATATACCGCCGCTGCCCCTCGGCATAGATGGTGTCAAACGCGAGACTTGATTTGCCGGAGCCCGAAAGCCCCGTAAAAACGATGAATTTGTTACGGGGCAAAACGAGCTCCACGTTTTTGAGGTTGTGCTCGTTCGCCCCTTTGATATGTATAACTTCCTGCATAGCTTCCTTTGTCCTTTATTTCCTCGTTCGTCCCCACGACTTTCGCTTGCTGCCCGGCGTGCCGGGCTTGGGGGCCGTCTTCTTTTCGGGGTCGCCTTTTAGCTTAAAGAGCTCGTCGCGCAGCTTCGCGGCGGTTTCAAAATCGAGCTCCGCCGCGGCCTGCCGCATCTGCGACTGCAATATTTCCGCGCGCGCCGCGCGTTCGCGTTCGGGCAGGGCATCCGCGTCGCTCCCCGCCTTAGTGCTGATCTCCAGCACGTTTCGCACGGCCTTTTGGATGCTCTGCGGCGTGATACCGTGCGCTTCGTTGTATGCCTGCTGCTTGACGCGGCGGCGCGCCGTCTCGTCCATGCAGCGCCGCATGGAATCCGTGATCTCGTCGGCGTAGAAGATGACGCGCCCGTCCACGTTGCGCGCGGCGCGGCCGACGGTTTGGATGAGCGACGTGGCGGAGCGCAAAAAGCCCTCCTTGTCCGCGTCCAAAATCGCTACCAGCCCCACCTCGGGAAGGTCGAGCCCCTCGCGCAAAAGGTTGATGCCCACCAGCACGTCAAACTCGCCCAAGCGAAGGTCGCGTATGATCTCCATCCGCTCGATAGTCTCTATGTCCGCGTGCATATAACGCACCTTCACGCCCAAGCCGTCAAAATACTCCGTGAGCGTTTCCGCCATGCGCTTGGTAAGCGTGGTGACAAGCGTGCGGTAGCCCTTGGCGGCCGTCAGGCGTATCTCGCCCAAAAGGTCGTCCACCTGCCCCTTGACGGGACGCACCTCGATCTCGGGGTCGATAAGCCCCGTGGGGCGAATCACCTGTTCCGCGACCTGTGTGGCAAGGGAAAGCTCGTAATCGCCGGGCGTAGCGGAGACGCAGATCATCTGCTTCCAGCGCCCGTCGAACTCGTCGAAGGTGAGCGGGCGGTTGTCCTTCGCGGACGGCAGACGGAAGCCGTATTCGACAAGGCTCTCCTTGCGCGCGCGATCCCCACGGTACATCCCCCGCACCTGCGGCAGCGTGACGTGGGATTCGTCCACCATCACCAGAAAATCGTCCGGGAAGTAATCCATCAGCGTATAGGGCGGCTGACCCGGCTCCCGCCCGTCAAAATAACGGGAATAGTTCTCGATGCCGGGGCAAAAGCCGATCTCACGCATCATTTCCATGTCGTAATTGGTGCGCTGCTCGATGCGTTGCGCTTCGATGAGCTTATTTTCCGCCTTGAATTTTTCGACCTGCGCGTACATATCCCGCTCGATCTGCGCCATGGCGGATACCATCTTATCATGCCCCGTCGCGTAGTGCGTCGCGGGGAATATGGCGACATGCGCGCGATCCAGCATGATCTCCCCCGTCGCGAGGTGTATTTCGCTGATGCGCTCCACCTCGTCGCCGAAAAACTCCACGCGCAGCGCCTTGTCCGACCAATTCATGGGGAATATCTCCAGCACGTCGCCCTTGGCGCGGAAGGTGCCGCGCGCGAAATCGAATTCGTTGCGCTGGTACTGTATCTCGACCAAACGCCGTATCACCTCGTCGCGCTCGATCTGCATGCCGCGCCGAAGCGATATGGAGAGCTTCAGGTACTCCTCGGGATCGCCCAAGGCGTAAATGCAGCTGACGGACGCGACGATGATGACGTCCTTGCGCTCGTTGAGAGCACAGGTCGCGCTGTGGCGGAGCTTATCGATCTCGTCGTTGACGGTGGAGACCTTCTCGATATAGGTATCCGACGCCGCGATGTACGCTTCGGGCTGGTAGTAATCGTAGTAGGAGACGAAATACTCCACGGCGCTGTCCGGGAAAAACTCGCGGAACTCCGAACAGAGCTGCGCCGCGAGCGTTTTGTTGTGCGCGATGACCAGCGTCGGTTTTTGTATGCGCTCGATCACCTTTGCCATGGTATAGGTTTTACCGCTGCCCGTAACGCCGAGCAGCACCTGCAGGCGGTCGCCCCGCTCCACGCCGCGGCTGAGCGTTTCGATGGCTTCCGGCTGGTCGCCCAGCGGCTCAAAGGGTGATTTTAATACAAATTTATCCATCAAACCTCAAAATCCACGGACACGGAGGATTCCATGACGCTGTGGATATAGTCGCGCACCGCCACATGCGCGGGGTGCTCCTTGTAGGCGGTCAAGCCCGCCAGATCGTCGAAGGTACAGATCGCGCAAAGGTGATAGGAGCGCTTGCTTTCAAGCACATCCACGCCGACCTCCATATCCCGAAGCGAGGGCACCTTGCCCTTAAGCGAGAGCAGCATGGGCTTGATCTTTTCCGCCTCCGCCTTGTCGTTATATTTGTGACACACGATATGCCGTATCATAATGCTTCCTCTCTTTTGCGTTCTCTATTCGTTCAGCGCGTAGATGCGCGCGAGTCCGTCCAGCGTAAGCGTTGGCACGATCGTATCGATGGCGTGCGTGCCGGCGGCGATCATGCTGGCCATGCCGCCCGTCGCGACGACCTGGCACGCGCAGCCCATCTCCGCTTTGATCTTGCGTATCAGATAGTCCACCTGCCCTACAAAACCGCGCGTAAGGCCGGAGCGTATGCCGTCCGAGGTGTTGCGGCCTATGACGTTGGCGGGCTTGATGAACTCCTCTTTATTAAGCATCGCGGCCTTTTCCACCAGCGCGTCGGAGGAGACCATGATGCCGGGGCAGATCACGCCGCCGATCAGCTCCGCCTGATCGTTGATGACCGTAAAGGTCGTCGCCGTACCGAAATCCACGATGATGGAAGCGCCGTTGCGCGCGTAGGCGGCGACCGCGTTGCAGATACGGTCCGTACCGAGTTTTTTAGGGTCGTCATACGCGATCCTGATACCCAGTGACAGCTCGGGGCTTACCTGCATCAGGCGCACGCCCTCAAAGTAGAGCGAACACATATGCTCGATCGTATAGTTGAGCGCGGGCACGACGGAGGAAAAAATGATGCCGTCCACATTGGATTTGTCGATACCCAAGTGGCGAAAAAAGCTTTCCACCTGAATGCCGTACTCGTCCGCCGTCCGCCCCCGTTCCGTGGTGAGCCGCCACGAGTTCTGCAGCGCGCCGTCCCGGTAAAGGCCCGTTTTTATATTGGTATTGCCGATATCCAATGCAAGAAGCATGCGGCCCTCCCTATTTCCGTTAATCGTTCTCTATTATAGCGGGTTTGCGCTCCCGCTGCAATATATTCAGAAAACCCGCATTTTCTCTGCTTTACTTTGCTTATCGCAAACCGTATAATGATACCGTATGATAATTTGGCCGATTAGGGCATAAGCAAGGAGAGCTCGATGGAATACGATACCGGCTATGAGCCGCAGCAGAAAAAGCGCGGGCGCATCAGTACCCCCCGGATCATGCTGATTATCCTGTTGATTATAGCGCTTGTCATGGGCGGCGTGCTTCTATTCATGAAAATACAGAGCGATAGAGAGGAAGCCGCGCGACAGGCCATCATCCATTCCGACCTGTTCCACCCCGGCGTCACGGTAGGCGGCGTGGACGTGGGCGGCACGACCTATGCAAACGCCGTCGCGGCGCTGCAAGCCAAGCAGGACGAGGATCTTGCCGATATGCGCTTCCTCTTCACCTGCAACGGCAGCAACTATACGGCGGACAATACCTATTTTCTCGTATCCTCCGATGTCGAGGAGCAGCTTAAAACCGCCTTTACGCTGGGACGCGAAGGTACATTGGAGCAGCTGCAAGCGGAGCTTGCGGACATTGCCGCCAACGGCCGCAGCTTCGACGTCACCTATACCATAAAGCCGGACGGCGCCAAATTCGAGGCGTTGATCCAAACCATCAGTGAAAAGATAGACCGGGATCCCACGGCGGCCACCTTTGCCGTCAAGCAGCTTCCCATCGACCCCGATACCGGCGGCGTCGCCTGCTTCAACATCGGCCTGCCCAGCGAGGAGGCCGTCAAGGAGGGCGCTGCGCCCGTCACGGACGTGCGCGATCTTCGCTTTGATTTTGTAGAGGGCGAAAACGGCTGGGGCGTCAAGCATGACGAGCTGTACGCCACGATCGCAGCGCGCACCGAGGCGCGCGAGTGGGGAACCATCGAGGTGCCCTTGGGCGAGATCCCGCCCACCGTCACCGTCGAAACGCTCAAGCAGTCGCTCGTGCTGCGCGCCGAATCCATCACCAAATACGCCGGTTCCTCCAATCGTGTTTTCAACATCAAGAAGGCCGTCGGCAGACTGTACGGCCTCGTGTTGCAGCCGGGTGAAACGTTCAGCCACAACACGGCGCTGGGCGACCGCACGGAGGAAGGCGGCTGGATGCTCGCGCCCGCCGTGATCGGCGGCGGCGCGAATCACGAGGATCAGCCCGGCGGCGGCGTATGCCAAACCTCCACCACGCTGTATCAGGCGGTTTTGATGAGCGATCTGCAGGTGGACTCCCGCAAGGGACACAGCACCATGTCCTCCTACGCGGAGGGCGGATTGGACTGCACCATCGCCGATTCCACCACCGGCAACATCGATTTTCAGTTTACGAACAACACGGCGTCTCCGCTTTACATCTTCATGTGGCTGGAAACCAAGTCCAAGCGCTGTCACGCGGAGATCTACGGCGAACCCTTCGCGGAAGGGGATTTCGACCATATCACGCTCTACTCGGAGCTGATCGAGACCATACCGCCCACGGCGGACGTGTACACGCAGAACCCGCAGCTCTACGCCCCCTATTGGCAGCAGCGCAATTCCGCCAAGGAAGGCTACTCCTTCGACGCGTACAAGATCTATATGAAGGGCGACGCCGAGGTGCGGCGCGTCAAGGTGGACAACACCGTCTACAAGATGCATCCCGCGCGCTACTATGTGTGGCCGGCTTGGATGGGCGAGCCCTTGGATCCGCTCTATCAGATCCCCTACCAATATACGGATTGATTCCTGCAAGCGGCGGCCAATGGCCGCCGCTTTTCGCGCAGCGCGGGCAGAATCCGCAAATCGGCTTGTGAATTCCGCGCCGATGCGCTATACTATATTTGTATATTGCTGTTCTTTGTTCCCTTCTTATATCGGGCCGTGCCTTTCCGCGCCCCGCCGTTCCATCGTCCCACAAAAATCGCCTTATTTGTTGATCTGGAGGATACGCCTATGGCAGCTGACGGCAGCAGAACAAGGTCACAGAAACCCAAACGATCCGCCGCGGCGTATGAGGCGGTGTTAGGGGCCATACCGGGCGCTTTTTCCATATGCCGCGTTACGGAGGACGCGCTGGTCACGGAGTATGCAAACCCCGCGATCTGCGCGCTCATCGGCCTTTCACGTACGGAGATGATGGACACGGAGCCAAGCGTCTGGCTCTACCACGATGACGCCGGCGTGTTCCGCAGCACCTTTCGCCGCGCCGCAAGCGACTGCGCCGCCTTCACCGCCCTATGCCGCACGCGCCGCCGCGCGGACGGCTCCATCGCGCGCATTCACGCCTCCTACACACCACAGCTCGCGCCGGACGGCACGCTGCGCTATTTCATCCGCTACACCGGCGTTACCGAAAAGCGTTTGCAGGAGCTGGAGCAGGACAGCCGCTTTAACGACATCATGCAAACCATGGCAAACGCCTTTGCCATCGTCAGTCTGGAACCCAACGGCCGTTGCCCCGTGCTCTATATCAATCCCGCCATGAGCCATCTTCTAAACGGCACGCAGGAGGAAATACTTTCCATTTACAAGCACGACGTGCTCACGGGCGCGCACCCGGAGGATCTGCCGCATCTGACGGCGCAGCTACAGGAGGATATCCTTGCCGACAACGATTCCTCCTCCGTTTGCAGGATCAAGGACTGCAAGGGAAAATATATCTGGGTGCAGATCATATCCCGCTGCGTGCGTACCGCCGGACGCGCGCTTTTGTATTGCTCCTTTACCGACATCTCGGAATACCTGGAAAAGGAAGCGCTGCGCCGAGAAAAGGAGGAGCTGGAAGCGCATGTTTCAAGCGCCGCGCGCTTTCTCAACTGCGATATGTGGACCTACGACATCGAAGCGCGGGTCGTTCGTCAATTCAAAAAAATGCCCGCCTTCCCCAACCTTCCCGCCAGCATCGAAGGCGGCTGCGAAAGCCTGCTCGAGGCTCTCCCCCTTCATCCCGCCGACATGGAGACGTACCGGGACGTGTTCCGCCGCATCCACGTTGGCGAAGCGGTCGTCATCGCGGAATTCCGCATCACGGAAAATTACGCCCACCTGCACGCGGGCTGGGTGCGCCAAATCTACACGGTCAAAAAAGACGCCACGGGAGAGCCCCTCGAAGCTTGGGGCGTCGCCGTGGACGTCAACGAAGAAAAACGTGCGCGGGAGAAATACGAGAACGAACCCTGCCGATAAAGCCGCACGCGCCATGTATTCTTTTATGCTTCCGCTTCCCAAAATAGCTCGTCCAGCGTTTTACCCAGCACCCGGCATATCGCGATGCAAAGGCGGATGGTGGGGTTGTAATCCCCCATCTCGATGGCGTTGATGGTTTGGCGCGAGACGTTCACCGCTTCCGCAAGCTGCTGCTGCGAAAGATCCAGCGCCGCGCGGGCGGATTTCAAACGCAGATTTTTCATGGCTGCACCTGTCCGTCCCGTTCCCTGCGCCGGTCGATTGCGCCTTTGATCGCCATCAGCACGATGATGGTAATCAACATGATAGCGACGACCAAATTGACGCAGCGAAACGTGAGCATGCCGTTTTCCACCATCTTATTGGGCGGCAGCAGATTCATAACGCCGGAAGATAGGTTCACCACGGCCAGCAGCCCCATGATCGCATACACATTGCGGGGACGCTCCTGAAAGGACACATACGCGTCGTTGAAGATACAGATCACCGCGAATACCATCGTGGAAACGCAGATGCCCAAGAACGCACACGTCATCGTGTCGCACCAGCGAACGCCCGTAAACTGATCGTACAGTCCCACCGCGCAAGCATAGATCAAGTTGGTAAAGAAGGCGTATTTATACGCTGTGCCCTGCGCAAGCTTTTGCCGTTCATCATACGCGCGCTTTCCCACGCCCGTTCTGCACTTAAGAAGATACGAGACAACGAAGAACAAGATCCCGCACGTCACAATGCCAAATACTACGCCAAACACATATGCTTTACTTCGTACCATGTTTTTCATCTCCTTTACTGTATGGCATATTGTAAAGCATATATATTTGTTTGTCAACTATATTTTACTTTATGAATGGTATATTTATTTTTTTGTCTTAGGCGTAAAAATCGCGGCGTTGAGGTAGCCAAAGAAGATCGCCGCCGCGACGCCGCCCGCCGTCCCCTTGATACCGCCTGTAAAAGCACCGATGACGCCTTCCTCCTTCGCGCCCTCCATAGCCCCCTTCGCCAAAGCGTAGCCAAACCCCGTAAGCGGCGTGGTAGCGCCCGCGCCGCCAAGCTGCACAAGCGGCTCATACAGCCCAAGCGCCGTAAGCACAACGCCCGCCGTAACGAACAGCACAAGGATACGCGCGGGCGTAAGGCGCGTAAGGCTGATAAGCAGCTGTCCGATCACGCAGATCGCCCCGCCCACCACAAAGCAATACACATAGTCCATCAACGAGCTCATAGACTTTTCCTTTCCAGCACCACGGCGTGCGCAATCCCAGGTATGCTCTCGCTTTGCATGGTCGCCGTGGGACTTAGCAGCGCCCCCGTCGCCATGATGACCGCGCGCTTGAAGTCGCCAGCCTCCATGCGCTTTAAAAGATACCCGTTGAGGACCGACGCGGAGCAGCCGCAGCCGCTTCCGCCGCAATCCACGTTCTGCGTATTGGGGTCGAATATGGCGTTGCCGCAATCCAAATGCTTATCACCCAGCGCGAGCCCCTTATCCGCGCAAAGCTCCTTGAACATCTTGCTGCCAAAGCTTCCCAAATCGCCCGTAACGACCAGATCATAATCCGCAAGCGTGCGCCCCGTATCCTTCAGGTGCGTGGCAAGCGTATCCGCCGCCGCAGGCGCCATGGCCGCTCCCATGTTGGCGGCGTCCGTGATGCCTAAGTCTACCACGCGCCCTATCGTGCCGTGTGTGACGCAGAGCGTTCGAAAGACACGCGGTTCGGTATCGTCCGCGCAGAGCACCGTGCAGCCGGCCCCCGTGACGGTACGTTGGGAGGTAGGCGTCGTTTGCCCGCCCATCTCCAGCGGCAGCCTGTATTGCCGCTCCGCCGTGCAGAAATGGCTCGTCGCCACACAGGCGACGTAGCGCGCGTAACCGCCGTCGAGCAGAACGGAACCCACAAGCAGGCTTTCCGTCATGGTGGAGCAGGCGCTGTACAGCCCTAAAAAAGGCGCGCTAAGCTCCCTTGCAGCATAGTTAGCGGAAATGAGCTGGTTCAACAGATCGCCGCCAAGCAGGCAATCAAGCTGCTCGGGCTGCATGGAGAGCTTGCCGAGCGCGCAGTGCACGCTGGAAATAAACATCTTGCGTTCCGCCTTCTCCCAGCTTTGCTCGCCCCATGTGTCCTCCGGCATCACGGTATCGAAAAACTCTCCCAACGGCCCCGCCGCCTCCATTTGGCTGACGATGGCGGCCGAGGATACGATCTGCGGCGGTTGGCGAAAGATAAGGGTCTGTTTTCCTATTCGGTTGCGCATAGGCTGTGGCTCCTTGTTTTTTATTTCGTTCTAGTATGCCGCATCTGTGCGCCGAAACATGCGCGCAAAAAAACAGCCGCATGGCATACGGCTGTTGAAAACGTTCTCGCGGGGCTATCGCTTGCTGCTGTTTTGTTGGAGGAACGCTAAATACTGCGCCTCCGGGATGGGCTTGCTGTAAAAATAGCCTTGCAAATGATCCACGCCCATATCGATCAGCTTTTCAGCCTGCGCCTGCGTTTCCACGCCCTCCGCGACCAAGCCCTTGCCAAGCTTTTTCGCCATGGAAACCACGGAGCTTAGCACCACGAAGGTATGCGCGCCGCCCTCGGAAAAGCTGTCCCATATCAAGCTCTTGTCGATCTTCATCAGATCGTAGGTCATCTTGGAAAGCTGGGAAAGGTTCGAATACCCCGTGCCGAAATCGTCGATGGAGAAGCTGCATCCCATCTGCGCAAAACGCCGCATGTTGTTTTGCGTCGCCTCGCCCGCTTCCACCGCGCAGGTTTCCGTGATCTCAAAATTCAAAAAGCTTGCCGGCACGCCATACCGCTCCAAGATCGCGGCATAGGTGTCCACGAGCACCGGGTCGCTCGCCTGCGCGCCGGAAAGGTTCACCTCGATATAGGATACGCCCTTCTCCCAAAGGCGCTCGCGTGCGGCGAAGTCGCACACCTTATTGAGCACGATCTCATCGACGCGGTCCACGATGCCCTTTCTCTCAGCGATGGGAATGAACTCATCGGGAGATACAAAACCCGTTTCCTCATTCGTTTTCAGACGCACAAGCGCCTCCGCCGAATTGAACGCCTTTGCAAGCGGCGCGTAGATAGGCTGATAGACCACATTGAAGCCGTCGTTTTCCAGCGCTTCCTCCACCAGCCGCTCAATGGCGGCGCGGCGATTCTTTTGGCGGATCACCTCGTCATCCACGATATAGACCGTACGCCCCGCACGGTAGGAAAGATAATCCAGCGTTTGCAGCACGCTGTCAGCGTCGGGCGCAAGGCGCGGGCAATCCAAAAGCACGATGTGATAATGGCCGCGCAAATAGATATGGTATTGGGTCTGCGCCTTCTCCACCAGCATGACCAGCCTGTCCAAATACCCCTGCGCGCGCTCCTCGCTGTTGAGCAGCACGCAAAGCGCATCGTCGTGGTAACGATAGACCGGCGCGTCCGTCACGCGCGCAAGCAGCGTCACCAGGGCGTTCGTCAGCGTATCGGCGGCGGAAAAGCCGTATTTGGACTTGATGCCGCGCATGTTTTCCAGCATCAGGCACATGACGCAAAACTTCTTGTGCTTGGCGTAGCGCTCCGCCAGTATCATTTCAAAGGCACGCCGCGTGAAGCTGCACGCCGCGCGGTCATAATGCTCGCTTGGATCCTCCAAGGACAGATACAAATGCAGCATCATCAGCGCCACCGCGATGCTGGACATGAGCCAGCCCTTGAATCTGTACTGAATGACGGCTACCATGATCCAAATGAAAATGCCGCCGCGCACGGCGCTGCGCGTGCGAAGCGAATACGCCGTCCTTCCCAAAATCACGCGCGCGTTTGCAAGGCACATATAAAACGCGATGCAGATATACAGCGCCCGCGCCATATCCCCGTAGGAATAGACGATCTTGCCGTCATTATAGTATTGCAGATCGCCCATCGCCACCACGGCGATCGCGGCGAAAAAGGGCAGGCTCACAAGCAGGTATTTCCATTTGGAAAGCCGCTGTTCGTTTCGCCCCAACGTCTCCACATATAAATACATCAAATACACCAGCAGATCTAACGTGCCAATAAAGCACTGATGGCACAGCCTGTTCGCCCAAGGCGGAATGACGTCCATATGGGTGATGGTGTACACGGTGGATATATCGAAAATCAGATTTGCGGCAGCACAAAGCAGCATCAGCGTGAAAAGGAGCGTAGAAAGGCGATGCACCCGCTTCATGTTGAAATAGTTGATAAGCACCACCGCCAACACGGCGGCGGCTGCAAGCTGGAAACGCAGATTAGACCAGAATAACTCCATGCCGTTTCTCCAAGTTCAAAGGATTGCGTATAATGATAAAAGTCGTGCCTATATCTCTATAATGTAAAAGAGCAGGCAAGCCCGCTCTTTTACAAAAGAATAAACGCTTAGTTGATAGCGTCCTTGAAGCCCTTACCGGCTTTGAAGGCGGGCGCTTTGCAGGCAGCGATCTTGATCTTGGCGCCGGTGGCGGGGTTATGCCCCTCGCGCGCTGCGCGCTGCTTAGCTTCAAACGTGCCAAAGCCCAAAACAGCAACCTTATCGCCCTTTTTCACTGCGCCGACGATCGCTTCAAAGGTTGCGGCTACCGCTTCTTCAGCGGCCTTCTTGGTCATGCCAGTCTTTGCGGCAACAGCTGCTGCCAATTCGCTCTTGTTCATTCGTTACCTCCATAATAATTATAGTGTAGTATGCCGAAACCGTTTCTATGTTTACCCTGTTACTATAGACAAAAACAGGGCGTTTGTCCATACCCTACAGGAAAAAAAAGCGGAAATTCAACGTATTTTTTACTTTTTTGCCAATGGTGCGGGCGTCAGTGGCGAAAACGTATTCGTTCCGTACTGCCCGCACGCGGCTTATCGCGCCTCGACGATCCCGCGAAGCGCCGCGACGGCAGCGTCTACGTCGGCCTCCGTGGAGGCATAGCCCAAGGAAAAGCGTATCGTCCCCTGCGGAAAGGTATGGAGAGTCCTATGCGCGTTGGGCGCGCAATGCAAGCCGCAGCGGGTCATCACGCCGTATTCGGTTTCCAGCCTGTAGGCGGCGACGGCGTTATCCGCCGAAGTATCCACCGATACCACGCCCACGCGCCGCTGCGCCGTCTGCGGCCCCACGATGCGAAGCGGCAGGGTCTGTAAGCCCGCAAGCAGCCGCGCGGTCAAAGCCGCTTCATGGGCGTGCAATGCTTCCACCCCACGGGACTGCACAAAAGCAAGCGCCGATTGCAAGCCGAATATGCCGGGCAGGTTCTGCGTGCCCGCTTCAAAGCGATCCGGCATATACTTTGGCTGCGTCTCGCTATCGGACGCGCTGCCCGTGCCGCCCGTAACGATAGGTTCCAGCGCTTGGGCGAACTTTCTCTCGAGCAGCAGCGCGCCAACGCCCTGCGGTCCAAGTAAGCCCTTATGTCCCGGCACGCACAGCGCCGCAAGGTGCAGCGCGTCAAAGTCGATCGGATCATGCCCCGCCGTCTGCGCCGCGTCCACAGCAAGCGGGATATCCCTTTCGGCGCACAGCGCCGCCGTTTCCTCCAAAGGAAACAGCGCGCCGCAGACGTTGGAGGCGTGCGATACCATCACAAGCCTGGTGTTGGGGCGAAGCAGCGGCAGCATATCCCGCGGGTCCGTGAGGCCGTTTTCATCCGCCGGGATACGGGAGACTGACACGCCCTTTGCCGCAAGCGCCGTAAGCGGACGCATCACGGCGTTATGCTCCAAGCTGCTCACGATCACATGATCGCCCTCGTGCAAATACCCTTGCAGGACTAGGTTTAAGCCGGCCGTCGCCCCGGGCGTAAACACCACATGATCCTCGCCGCCGCCGAAGGAAAACAGCGCCGCAAGCGCCGTGCGGGTATCCAGCACCGCCATGGCAGCCGCCGAAGCCCGCTTATAGGTGCCGCGATTGATGTTGGCGCCGATCTCGTTGATATAGCGCGCCATCGCTTCGCCCACGCCCGGCGCTTTGGGAAAGGACGTGGCGCCATTATCCAAATATATCGACTGCATGCCGCTCCCCGCTTTCTTCGTTTGCTTCATTATAACATACCTGCCGCGAAGCGCAACGCAAAGAAAAGCCGGGGCTTTTCAGTCCCGGTTCGGCTTTTCGCCAAAGGCCGTTCGACCTTTGGCGAAATTTTCAATTTTTCAACTGTTCGCTTCGCTCACGGGCGTGCAAATTGCAAAGAAACCCTTGCACGGCAAGGCTTTCCGCATCTGCCGCGCATGTCGTCAGATGCGGTTGGAAGTTAAGGGGTACGCCCCTTAACAATCCCCTAAGGAGCTTATCAATGTATGAAGCCGGGGCTTTTCAGTCCCGGCTCCGTTCTTCTCTTTTTAATCGTTGGCGACCATAAACTTGGTGCCGCACCTTTTGCACTTGAGGTTCACCGAACGCTCGTCCGCGCTGCAAATGCGGAAATCCGTGCTGCCGCAGTTCGGGCACGCGTACACAGCGCCGTCCGCGTTCCTAAAGGAGCAGTCCAAAAGATGCCGCGGCATAGAAACATTCGCCATGGGCGGATTGATAGGGTTGCCGTAATAATCAAAGTTGGTCACGCCGCCCGCCACATCGTCCAGCGTGTCTTCCTGCATGGCGTTCAATTTCTTTTCGTCCATTGTAGTTGCCTCCTTACGGTATGTTCTTTCTTCAGTATGCCTTATTATACGCGCAAATGCAAGATTTGTTAGGTCACCAAACCTCAATTTCAAAAGCCGCCTTGTCCCGCACGGTATCCAGCGCCTTTTCCATCTCGGCCGATACATACACCTTCTCTAGCGTTTCACAGCTAAGCAGCGGCGTTAGATCCGTCAGCTGCTCCTGCCCGTCGATCTGCAGCTCCCTAAGTCCCTCTATCTTCGCGATCGTTTCGATATCCGCGTCGCTTAACTGCGTCCAGCCCGCCCTGAGCTCTTCCACACGCTTAGCCTTAATATGCGGCAGCCACCGCGCCGCGGGCATACCGCCAAGGCTAAGCTCCTGAAACGCTTCGATTGCTTCCAACGCGGAAAAATCTTCGATCTTGTTATTGCTAAGGCCAAGCTGCAAGCCGCCCTCTTGATAGGCCTCCGTAAAATCGCAGTCCGCAAGCGGCGAAATATCCGAAATCTCCGCGTCATTGAAGTTGAGCGACACGGGGGCGAACAGGTTCTGCACCCCCTGTATGGACGTTATCGGGCAGTCGCTGATATCGATATTCCGCAGAGTGGGTATCGCAAACAGCGGCGCTATATCCGAAACGGGGCAATCGGCAAAGCGCACGCTTTCGAGCTGTGAGAGCGCCTGTATCCCCTCGACGCCGGAAAGCGGCTGCCGCACAAGCTCCAAGCGCTTAAGCCCCGTCATCCTTTCGATGTGGGACAGATCCGCCACCGTTCCCTCGCCTTCCACGCGTTCGCCGTCCAAGAGATAATGCCGCCCCTCGTCATCCCATTCGTCCGCAAGCCAACCGATCGCCTCCGGGTCGTAGAAGCGCTCCCCCACCATGCCATAGCTTACGACATAGGCAAGGTCTTTATCGGACAGCGCGAGAAGCTGTTCTTCGTTCGCCGGGTGCAGCTCCATCGCCTCGGCGACCTGTTCCTCCGTCCAGTTCGTATAGTCGATCTGCACCTCCAGGCCTGTCTTTTGCGCTTGCAGCGCATACGCCGCTTCCTCCAAATTCGGCGAAACGCGAAGCGTCCGCACATTCGTCGATTCGACAGGGGAAAGATCGTCAAGCCACGGCATCATGCAAAGGCCCAAATTCATCAATTTGGTTTTCAGAAGCGGGAGTGCTGATAGATCGCGCACGCTGCGCACCTGCGTAAGCGACAGCTCCGCAAGCCCGGTAAGCTTTGAAAAATCCACCGTCACGGCGTCCTGCGGGTAGCTGATAAACAGCCATTGTAAGCGCGGCAGCGTATACAAGGCGGAAATATCCGTCAAATTCCTGTTGCCGTTTAGGTACAGCCGCTCAAGCCGCATGCCCTCAAGCCCCGAAAGGTCATGAAGCTCGTCCATATCCTGAATGTTGAGCGATTTTAAGTAGACAAATTGCTCCATACCCTCCAAACTGCTCCAACGGAGATTCGCAATATCCATTTCCTGAATATACTGAAGATTTGCGATATCCTCCATCCGCACGCTGTCGTTTGGCCCGAAGAGCTCGAGGCGCACGACGGTCTTGCCCGCAAGCATGTGCAGTATCTCGCGCGTATCCGCGTAGTTGTTGCCGAATAAATCCGATACGTTCAAATGCAGGCGTTGGAAGCTCGTGAAGCTTGCAAGCGGCGCATAATCCCGTATGGGATTGCAGTAAAAGCAAAGCCCCACGTCCTTTTTGTTATGCAGCTTCGACAGCGGCGCAATATCCGAAACCTGCGTCATGCCAAGTTCGAGCACTTGGAGGTTTTTCATCCGTTCGATCCCCTCTATGCTCTCCACCGGACAGTCTTCGATATCCAACACGCGCACGCCGGTCTCGAAAATCGGTGAAATGTCCGTTACGCTTTGGTTAAGAAGCTCCACCTCCTCAAGGTTGGGCATTTGCGTCAGGATGGAAAGGTCGCGGATCGTGCCGCGCTCAACAAGCGTCCCCTTATAGTACCATTTTCGTTCGCCGTCCCTGTCCTCCTGCGCGATCTCGCTCCAGTCCGTAACGCGTACATCGCCGCAAAGCCAAATCTGCTTGACCTTGGCAAGATCCTCCTGCGTGTAGCCCGCGAAAAGCTCCTCCATTACGGGGTCGGCTTCCACATAGGGCGTCGGCGTCGGCGCTGCGGCAATCGCAGCCGTTTCCTTTTTCGCGAAGGGATTAAATACAGCCAGCGCGATCACGACCGCCGCGAGCGCGCCGCCCGTCAAGCCCAGCGCCACACGGCGGAAGGCGCGCTTTTGCGCGGGCGTGATCTGCACGTTCTGCAAAGGTTCCGCCGAAATAAGCTTGTCAAAATAGTCCTGCTCGTTTTCATAGCGCGCGCGGAAAATGCCCTGCACCGCGCCTAAGGGCACTTCCAAGGCGGGCGGCAGCGCCACATCCTCAAGATACGTCGTGATGATGGGCTTGTTTTTCGCCACAGCGCAATCAAGCGCCGCCAAAAAGTCCGCGTCCCGCAAGGCGGCGGAGGACAAAAACAGCACGAGTGCAGCCGCTTTTTCAACGTCCGCGCCCGCATGCGGCAGCCCGCAATACATGTTATAGCCGCGCTGCTCCAAATGATCCAGCGCGCCGCGCGCCGCCGTCTCGTCCTCCCGCGCAAAAAGCGCGTAGAGATAGGGCTTGAGATTGCCTTTGTACAGCTTCATACCGTTGCCGCCTTTCAATTATTTAATGAGGATCAAATCGTATCGCTGCGTTTCGGGCGCCGTTTGCAGGGGGAACATGGACGCGTCCACATACACGCGTTTGAGATTGGGTAATGCGTTGAGCGCCGTCACATCCCGCACGCCGGTATGGGATAGATCCAACGTCGTTAACGAAAGCATGTTGGAAAGATCCGGCAGAACGGAAATCGCGTTGCAGGCCACGTTGAGATACGCAAGGCGCTGCAGCGACGCAAGCGGCGCAATATCCGTAATGCTTTGATCGCACAGCGTCAATTCCGTCAGCGCGCGCATCTGCGCAAAATTGTCAAGCGTCTCGATCTCGCCTTGCATCACGGGCGCGCCGTTGACGCGGATATCCGCGCCGATCTCGATGCCCTCGCGCGATTTCAGCTGCGTCGTGCCGCAGATGTGCAGCGCGTCCAAACCGAGAAGATCGTCGTCGCGCACGGCGGCGTCCGCGTCCTTGCCCAGCGCACGGCGCAGGATGCGTTCCTCCTGCTTGCAGGAAAACGTTATGTTTTTACCCGTTGCCGCGTCCAGTATGCTCTGCATCAGCCCCGCGTCCACCTCGATGGTTGCAGCGGGCGTGGGCGTAGGCGCGGGTGTAGACGGCGGCGCGGCAGGCGGCGGCGTAAACGTCGGCACAGGCTGGTTAAGCCCCAGCAGCGCGTCGAACCGACCGCTCAGAAGTCCCGCGATGCCCGCGATAGCCGCCGTGAACAAAACGGCGCCAAGCACCATCGCAAATAGCCACCCGTTCAAGCCCGCGCGGCGCGCGTTGCCTTGAGAATACCCCTCCTGCCCGTCCCCGCGCAGCGCGTCGGCAAGCCCCAGTTTCTGTACGTTCTCCACGTTCGCGTCCGCTTGCGCCGGCAATGTGGAAACTTCCCGCAGCGCTTCCCACGGGGCGTTTACAAAGGGCGTATCATCCAAACGAACGCAAAGGATCGGGATATGCTTTTGTTGCGCGAAGCTAAGTTCGCGGGCGCAGTTTGGCGAAGCAAGCGACGCTTCGGACGCAAAAAACAGCACGCAGGCCGCGTTTTGCAAATGCCGCGCGATGTTTGCAGGCCAATTGCTGCCCGGCGCGATCCCCTCGTCGTACCAAACGCGAAACAGCGCTTCGTGCAGCGCATAGGCAACCAGTAAGACACGCTGGGAATCCTTGTGCGCGTAGCTTATAAACACAAAGGGCCTTTTGCCCTCATACGGCGTAAAAAACGCACTCATGGCCTGCCCTCCACGATCACGGTGCATACCCCATCTTGGATAAGCGGCGCGCAAAGGGGCACGCAGCTTTGGGGAATGCGCAGCGTTTGCAGCGCCGGAAGCATGGCAACGTCGGAAAGCGTCGCGGGCGCGCTTGCAAGCGTAAGCTCTGTTACCGCCGCAAGTTCCTGTGAATAGACGGGCGTACCCGGCGCCCTGCCAAGCGCCGCGCAGACGGCGTTCTCCATAGCCGCGTCCGCAAAGGTCACGCCGGGCGGCGGCGTAGGCGGGGCGATCGTCTCCGCCTTTACCTTCGCTGCGCGTATGCTAAAAATGAGGATCAGCGCGGCGGCCGCTGTCAAACCAAGCAGCAGAAGCGCCGACGCACGCATCCATGTGTTCTTTGTTTTTTCCGCAGGCGGCGCGCCAATGAGGGATTGCGTAAAGCCCTCCGTGCGCTTGAGTGCCGCAAGCAGCGACGCGGCGTCGCGATAGTCGGCGCACCGAAGCGACGGCACGGTGGAAAGCTGCATCTGCATCCCCTCCGTGCCCTCTGCATCGTCAAGGTGCAGCGTGATGACCGGCGTGCGGCGGCTTACGCAATAGGTGACGGCGCGATCCCAGCCCTCCAAGGCCAACGCACGGCGGGAGGCAAAGAGCAGCACCAGCGCCGCTTCCTTCAGCCGCGTCGCGCGCGTTTCCCGCGCCCGCTCGTCGGTTTCGGCGGCGTTATCCCGCAAAATCCGGCAGCCGCTTTGGTACAGGGCCATAAGGACGGGTTCGGCCCTGCGCCTGTCCCGCCCGTCAAAAACTGCCAAAATATAGGGTTGTTCGCTTTGTGTGGAACGGTTTTCGCTATCCATATTGCATTCTGCGTCCCATTGTGAATTTTGTCTATTATAGCATATCCCTGCCTTATATGGTATACTAAACGAAAGAATCGCCGTACATCAGGAGGTGCTTGATGATAACCGCCATCGTGACCGTTTTGTGCATTTTCGGCCTCCTGTGCATGTTGCCGCGCCGCTATCTTTGGTTCGCCCGCAACCGCGTAAGGCTTCTTCTTGTGTTAACCCTCGCGGCTTTTGCGCTTAACTACCTAGGATATGCCGCGAAATACGCGGATTCTCCCCTCACCGCCGCCGCCATGGCGCTCTACGGAACCGGTAAAACGCTGACTTTAAGCAATACTTCTACGGATTACCTTTCCTATATTCCGCAGTTCACATGGTTTCCGGCGGTTTACAGCGTTCTGCTTTGCTGCACGGCGCTCATCATGACGGCCTTTGTGCTCTCCTTGTGGGGGTACAGGATCCTGTGCGGTCTCCAGCTTGGTTTTCTCCGTCTTTTTGGCGTGCGCCGCGATATTTACCTATTTTCGGCGCTAAACGAAAACGCCCTCTCCGTCGCGCGCTCCGCATGCAACGCTGACGATGGAACGAGGAGACGAAAACCGCTATGCGTATTTCTTGTCGATCCAAAGGCTCCCGACGCCGAGCTTGAAAATCAGGCGGCGGCGCGCGGTTTCCTTCTTGCTTCGCGCGGCGCGCATACGGCGCTTACGCTCTGCGGCATGGCAAAAGGGCGCAAGGAACAAGCACTGCGTCTTTTTACAATACAGCCCTCGGACGAAGAAAACGTTGCGTTTCTTTTTGATACGGCTTCAAACCTTGAAAAGGCGCGCCGCGTCCCACAAAATGTCAGCGCCTATCTTCCGCTGCAGGACGACGTTTACGCGCGCGTACTGGACGCGCCCCGCCTTGCGCTGCTGGACGCGCATCCCATTTCGCTGCACGATCTTGCCTGCCGCGCGCTTTTTGCACGCTTCATCCCCCTCTCGGCTGCGCGCGATGGCGCTTTGCACGTCGCGCTCTTCGGCGGCGGCGCGATCGACGCGACGCTCCTTCGCTACTTGACGGTGTTGGGGCAACAAACGCATACGCGGCTCACCATTACCTTGCTAGGCGCAAACGCCGCGCAGGAGGCGGCGGCTTTTCATCTTCGCTGCCCCCAAGCGGAAAGACAGGTTTGCATAGAAACCGTCTGCCACCCTCTCCAAAGCGAAGCGTGCGCCGCGTACCTGCGCACGAACGGCGAAACGCTCGGCTGCTGCTTTGTGACCGACGGAGACGCGCACACGGCGCTGTTTTTGCACGACAGCCTGACGCTTGCGGGTATCCCGCGTCCCATTTGGGTCTATACGGGCGCTTCTTCCGCGCTGCAACGCATACTCGAGAGCGCGTCCCTTCCCGGTGTGCGCTGCTTTGGCGAGCGGGAAACGCTTTTTAGCGCGCAGGTGCTGGTGGACGAAACGCTGGATCGACTTGCCAAGGCCGTGCACGCGTTCTATTGCACAGAGTACGCGTTGGATACACCCTGGGACGCGCTGACGCTGCACGCGAAGGATTCCAACCGCAGCAGCGCCTTACATATCCATACCAAGCTCTATACGCTGGGATTGCAGACCAAGGCGGGCGAAAGCACGGCGCTTTTGGAACAAAAGCTAAAAGACCCCGACGTTGTGCTTGGCCTTTCCCAGATGGAGCACCTTCGCTGGAACGCCTACCACTATACGAACGGCTGGCGCACGCTTCCTTTAGAGGAGGCGAACGGAAAAACCAAGGATGAAGCGCGGCGTCTGCACGTTTGCTTGGTGGACTATGACGCGCTGGACGCCGTGAGCGCCGCCTTTGGGCGCGACTTCAAGCGCGCGGACAGTACGCTTGTCGAGCATCTGCCCGAAATATTACAAAGCGCCGGGCTGGGCACGGCGCTTTGGGAGGACGACGACGCGCTTTAATCAAAGCAGCTATCGAGCGTGGTTTTTAGGTTTTCATAGAAATGTGCGATATGCAGCCCATCCACCAATCCGTGGTGGCAAAGAAGCGTGACCGGCATCACGAGCCGTTCGCCCTGCCTTTCGTATTTTCCCCAAGTGATGCGCGGGTTGCTGTCCGCCGGCGTTGGTACGGGCTGAATAAGCGCCGTATAGGAAAGCCACGGCATGGAGGATACAAAAAACATGGGCAAGCTTTCCGCTCCCTCCTCATGGATGCCGCCCTGCTCGCGCGACGCGCGCTGCCGCTCCTGCGCGTAGGGGATGAATTCCGGCAAAGGCTTTTCGCAGTCCATCGCGCAATAGCAGTAGGTACCGTCCGCCTTGGCGACGGTATTGGAGGACTGGCACGCGTCAAACTCCACGATCCC
>CAZNAL010000030.1:0-21522 GCA_964571055.1 uncultured Oscillospiraceae bacterium
CTTCTTGTTTAAGGCAGCCGGGCAATCGCCCTGTAGCAAGCCAATTATTCCAAATACAGTATACCACAAACTTGCCGCGCGCACCATATTTGTTTTCTTAACGGTTTCTTAACGAGCCATTACGTGGTATAATACCTTATGCGATATTTTTCCGTTCTGTTGCTGGCGCTCCTATGCGCCATCCATCTCAAAGCCTGTTGGGATAGAAATCATAAGCTGCGCATGCCGACTAAGGTTATGCTGCTGCCTATGATCTGTATCGTGTATTGCTTGTGGGCGAAGCGCGTTGAGCCGTTTGTGGTCGTCGGTCTGCTGTTGGGCTGCGCGGGGGACGCGTTTTTGTTGAGTAAAACCCGCTCGCCCCTGTTCGCATTGGGTATGCTTGCCTTTGGGCTGGGGCATATCTGCTATATGCGTGCGATCTCGCTGCATTTCGGCTTTGCATCGTGTACGCCGCTGCGCGTGTTCGCGATGGCGCTTGGATACGCGCTGTATCTTGCGGCTGTGTACGTGCGCGCGCGCCGGTATGTTTCCGGGAAGCTGATGGCCGGGGCTTTGGGCTATATGCTCTTTCTTTGCGGCACCAGCGCGTGCGCGCTTTTGGGCCTGCTTCGCGCGCCGGGGTTTCCTGCGGCGCTGCTTTTTACGGGGTCGCTTCTCTTTATCCTATCGGATACCATACTTTCATGGAAGGTTTGCGTGCGGCAGGACGACAGGAATTTTGCCGTGATGCTTACCTATATTCTCGCGCAGAGCTGTATCGCGGCGGCATTTGCCATATAGAAGGAAAAAGTATATAATAGGCGCATGGAAAAGCAAGCACTGACGAAAAACGTAAAGCTTAAGCTTTTGTATTTGCAGAAGGTGTTCCTGACCCAAACGGATGAGGAGCACCGCCTTGGCGTACCCGAGCTTTGCAAGGCATTGCAGGATATGGGCGTGGTGGTGGAGCGCAAGGGCGTCTATCGGGATATCGACGCGCTGATCGAAAGCGGCATGGACATCCGCCTTACACAGACGGGCTACTATCTCGCATCCCGGGAATTTGAGAACAGCGAGCTAAGGCTGCTGGTATCGGCGGTGCAGGCGGCGAGCTTTATCAGCGAACCGCGTTCGCGCGCGCTGGCGGATAAGCTGCTGGGGCTCACCAGTCAGGCGCAGGCGGCAGAGATACGCCGGCAAACCAACATCGGCGGCGTGAAATGCATGGGCGACGAGATCTTCCGCACCATCGAGATGGTGAATATGGCGATCGCGCACGGCTGCCGATTGTCCTTTTTTTATATCAAACAGGACATATCCAAACGCAATGTGGTGCAGCGCAGCGGGCAGAGCTTTCATGTGACACCCTACGCGATGATATGGATGCAGGATCGCTATTATCTTGTCGCCAACATGAACGAGCGGGATAATCTGACGCATTTCCGGCTGGATCGCATTCAAAACGCAGAGCTTGAATACACGCGGGCGCGTCCCTGCAGCGAGGTTTCGGAATACGCGGTGCGTTTTGACGCGGCGGATTACGCCCAAAAGTGCGTCAACATGTTTGGAGGCGAGGTGGTGCGCATCACGCTTCGCGGCGAGACGCGGCTTGTCAGCGATATCTTGGATCGCTTTGGGCAGGATACCGTTTTGCAGCGCGACCCCGGCAGCGAAAACCATTTTTTGGCGTATGTGCAAGCCGCCGGCGGCGTAGGCTTTCTTAGCTGGGTGGCGCAGTACGGCGCGGCGCTGGAGATTTTGTCGCCCGCGCCGCTGCGGGAGGAAATGCGAAGGCGCACGCTCTTGACCTGCGCCATGTACGAGCCCTCTTGCGCGCAGGCGGCCGAAGGTGTTATAATGCCGTCTGATGGCGAAAATGCGTGAAGAAACAAAACGAATAGGCGCGAATCTCATGCTGCTGCTGACGGGTGCTATCTGGGGCGGCGGCTTTGTTGTTATGAAAAACGCGCTGGACGAAATCCCGGTGAATTGGCTTCTGGTGTTCCGCTTTGCAATTGGCGCGCTGGGGTTAAGCTTTTCCCTCTTTCGCAACCGGCAAAAGCTTACCAAAGAACTGGTGGGGCACAGCGCCATCGTCGGTTTTTTGATGTACGCGGCGTTCGCTTCCCAAACCTACGGCTTAGGCATGACGACGGCGGGGAAGAACGCTCTGATCACGGCGATCTATGTCGTGCTGGTGCCGCTTTTCGGGTGGTACACGCACAAAAAGCGCCCGGCGCTTCGCACGCTTGCGGCGGCTTTTATCATGCTGATCGGTATCGCGCTGCTGTCGTGGACGGGCGATGGAACCATGAACCTTGGCGATCTGCTCACGCTGCTTTGCGGCGTGCTCTACGCGCTGGAGATCATGGCGGTGGATCGATATGGCGAGGGCGTGGATATGTTCCAGTTTTCCTGCTTACAATATGGATTCGTAGCGCTGTACGCGTTGGTGCCGGCGCTTCTCTTTGAATCCTTCCCGCAAAGCTGGAACGGCGACATGTTTTTCGCGCTGGGCTATTGCGGGATCGCGTCGACGCTCGTTGCGATGACGCTGATGAACATCGGCATCCGCTATGCGTCCCCTAACTACGCGTCGCTGCTGATGAGCACGGAATCGGCGTTCGGGTGCTTGTTCGGCGTTATTTTCCTGCACGAGCTGCTGAGCGCCCGTATGATGGCGGGCTGCGTGCTGATCTTGGGCGCGCTTTTGATCTCGCAGCTCAAACCCAAGGCAAGAAAGGTGGCATAGCAATGGATTTCAAGGGCTTTACCAAGGATACCTACATCTTTTTGATGGAGCTGGGTCTTAACAATAATAAGGCTTTTTTTGAACAGAACCGGGACCGCTATCAGAAGGGGGTGCGGGAGCCCATGACGGCGCTGGCGGAAGCGCTGCTTCCCGTCGCGCTCAAGATCGATCCCAACATCAACACCAAGATGAATACCGTGCTTTCGCGCATTTACAGGGACGCGCGGCGCACGCACGGCGTCGATCCCTACCGCAACAACGCGTGGATGACCTTTCGTCCCCCGCAGATCGCTACGGAGGAATGCTTCTGCATGTATTTTGAGATCACCACGGAGGGCTACGGCTACGGCATGGGCACCTACGCGCCCAACAGCGCCCTGATGGAGGGCATGCGCGCGCATATCCTTTCCGATCCCGCGCGCTTTCTTTCCCTCGCGCAAGCGCCGGCGCTTTCCCGCTTTACGCTGGAGGGCGAGCTTTATAAAAAGGATCGTTTTCCCGACGCGGACGCGTCGCTCAAGCCGTACCTGAACCGCAAGGGCTTGTCTTGGTGCTATTACAGCACGAAGCTTTCCCGTACCATGGACGGCGACGCTTTATTTAAGGAAGTAAAAACCGCCATGGAGGACATGGCGGCGCTATACCAGTATCTGACCTTCAAAACGTTGCTTTAAGGCAAAAAGAAGTTTGTGAGCGCATCCTTATCAGGTTCGCCCACGCCGCTCTGACGCTGCAGCACATAGCCCAGCAGGACCGTGAAGAAAAGGCCTGATTTGGCGCGTATGGCCGCGGCGTTTTTGGATTGCACCTTGAGCGCGCCCACCTCGAACATGACCGTCCACTCGCGATAGGCGGCGTTGAGCAGCTCGCGCAGCGCAGCGCTCCCCATGGCGGCCTCCGCGCAGAGCACGATGTGCAGTCCGCCCAACTGATTTTCGGCGGTGATGGCGTCCACGAGGCGCAGCACCGCCGCACGCATATCATCGCCGCGCGTGAGCGAATCCACCCATGTAAAAAGGGTATCCGTCACAGCCTCGGTGTTGTTGTGCGCAAGCTCCATCACAAGGGATTCCTTGGTGGGATAATAATAGTAGAGCGTACCCTTGGAAAGATTGGCGGCGGCGGCAATGTCCTGCAGGCTTACGGCGTGCACGCCGCCCTGTAAAAAGAGAGAGGACGCCGTCGCTAAAATCGCTTCGCGGACGTTCGCGTATTCGCCATGCCGTCTTGCCATGGGCCGCCCCCCCCTTCATTGAATGTGCAATAAAATACCAAACGCGTTCCCCAACGTATCTAGTATACCGATAGTAAAACAAAAATGCAATGTCGGAAGAAAAATGGAAGGGATTTACAGCGTGTCGCCGGAGCGTTTGGAAAGCGCATAGCCCTCCATGCCGTCCGCGTCCGTGATGAAAAGGCGGGGGATGCCCATGCCGCGCATGATAAAGCAGGCGACGATCGCGCCGGGAACGATCACGTCGTGCCGCTCGCGCAGCAGCGGATGCTGTTTTCTTGCGTCTCCCATGTCGGTAAGGGCGTCAATAAGGGTTTCAATATCCGATACGGTGAGCGAATCGCTGCCGACCTTGCTTCCATCATAAGCGGTAAGGCCGAGATGCAGCGCCGAGAGCGTCGTAAGCGTACCGCCCGCGCCCGCCCAGCGCGGGACGAAAAGGCGCGGGAAGCGGAAGAGAAGACGGCATCGCGCTTCGATGGCTTCACGGGTTGCAAGCTCTGCGGCGCGCACGCAGCCGATCGGCCAGCTTTGCGCAAAGCCCGCCGTGACGATCTGCGCGCTGCCGCCGCCAATGTCCACCAAACCCTCCGCGCGCGCGCCCAACAGGGCGTTGCGCGCCTCCTGTTCGCCGGAAAGTACATCGACGCGTACGCCGCAGGCGTTGTAGACGCGGCGCAGAAAATCCTCGCGGTTCGCGGCGTCCCGCACGGCGCTTGTGGCGTAAGCGTACACCTTAGCGCCCATGCTCGCGGCTTCCTCTGCAAAAGCGGCGATGGCGGCGACGCTGTTTTCCATAGAAGCTTCGCAGAGGACCCCCGCTTGATCCAGCCCCGCTGCCAAACGCGTAGTAATAAGGCGCTTTTCTAGAAAAACGCCTTGTTCGTCCACCAACATGGAACGTATAGAATTGCTGCCGACGTCAAGGATCAGCTCCATCAATCGCCAATGACGAATTTCACGTCGTTCTCCTGCACATACCCAAGCTTTTCCCGGGCGTATTGAATGCGGTAGGCGTCGCTTTGCGCATACTCGATCATGTATTCGATACGCTGTTTTTCACTTTGTAAATAGGCGTATTCCTCCTCGAGTGCCGCGACCTCCTGCTCGATTTCCAGCGTTTTCTGCTCCTGCGTTATAAAAACGGCGCACGCGGTAATCACGCACACCAAGGTGAGCATTAAGAAAAACTTAGGCGTCGTTTTCTTGTGCGTCTGTGTTGTCATGCAGCGAAGCCGCTTTCCGAGCATACCTGCCCAAGATATTGTGGTACATATTTATTATGATACAAACGCAGGGCGTACGCAACTGTTTTATTTTGAACATATTTTGAACAAACGCCGCGCGAGCGCGCGAAAAAGCTGCGAAGGAAGGCGCAGATACAGGTATGCGCCTATGCCTATGGCACTGAGGGCGTAGAGACGAATGCGGCCGTCGTGTAAATAGAAAAGCGCCGCCGCGCTTACACAAAGAGCGAGGATATAGAAAAGCGCGTCAAAGAGCGCGTCCACAAACGCGCTGCGAAAGGGGATGCGAAACAAGGACAGCACATCATAGAGAAGACCGATCAGAAGCCCCGCGATCAGGCAGCCTATGAAAACGGTAAAGCTTTCCGTTTGCTGTATTAGCATATTTTAGCCGAAAAGGCGCGAGAAGAGCGTGCCGCGCTCCTCCGGCTGCGTATACTCCATCGCGAGGATTTCGCCCTCCAGCAGCACTTGCCCATCCTCCAGATTAAGTTTGGTGATCCGAAGGGAGGAGCCCTCGATGCACAGCTCGCCCAGATCCGTCAAAAGACGCACCGCCTGTTCGTTGAAGCTGTCCACATCCCGCACGCCGGTGACGCTCATGAGCGAACGCTCCTCGATATGCACGGCGTGCGCGCGGCGCATGCCACTCTCTATATTCCTTGGTTCCATTTTCGAGATTTCCTTTCCCTTCTCCATTTTCCCTTGCGTGCGGCGCGGGAGCCGTCTTCTTGTCCCAAATATATGCCCTCCGGCGCGGCGGCATGACCGGGCGGGGCGGAAAGCGGGCGCGAACTATGTCGCTTTACAGCGTTAGACTTGACAGAAAGGTTTTGCGGCTTTATGATAGAGGCAATGGAAGCGTCTATTTGCGAATCCTTATCCGATCCATTATTGTTTATATTCTCCAACAACAGGGCATAATCATGGAAAAGAGCGGATCAAGAGCATTGCTATGCAGATTCGATGCTGCCTAAGTATATGTAAATCAATAGCAATTAATTATTTTTTTAACACAAGAAAGGGGTACCATCGTGACCAAGGAAATGCTTTTGGAAAAAAGCTTAAGCGACTTACGTGAGATCGCGAAACTGCAAGGCGTGAAATCCGTGACGAAATATCGGAAGAACGAACTGGTGGAACTGATCATGAACGGCGGAGAAGAACCGGCGGAGGAAGCGCCCGTGGCGGAAACGCCCGTCGAAGCGCCCGACGCGCCGGAGACCGAACCGCGCGCGTCTGCACCCGCACCCGCGCCGGCGCCCGCAGCGACGGAACCGCGCGCAGCGCAAAGCGGCTATGCGCCGGGCGGCTATCGCCCCGCGTATAACGCGTCCTATCAGCCGGGCGGGCATCAGCCAAGCTACCCAAGGCAGAACAGCTACGAGCAGCGCCGCACCTATAACAACCAGGGCGGGTATCAGCAGCAAGGCTATAACAGCCGTCAGGGTGGGTATGACAATCGCCGCGGTGGTTACCAGCAGGGCGGTTATCAGCAGCAAGGCTACCAGCAGGGCTACAACCGCGGCGGGTATGACCGGCAGGACTATCGCCAGCAGGGCGGCTACAACAACGAGGGGTACAGCCGCGATTACGGGCCGCAGGGCGGCTTTGAGGGCGAGGATACGGAGCGCCGTTCCCGCCCCGAGGGATATTACAATAAGGAATACGGAACCAGCAATCCCGCCGTGCCCGAAATGCTGGAAACGGGCGCCTGCGGCGAATGCGAGGGCGTGCTGGAGGTGCTGCCGGACGGCTACGGCTTCCTGCGCAGCGAAAACTATCTGCCCGGCAATCACGACGTGTATGTTTCCATCGCGCAGATTCGGCGTTTCGGCTTGCGAACGGGCGATTTGGTAACGGGCAAGACGCGCCCCAGCAAAGAGGGAGAACGCTTTTTGGCGCTTCTGTATATCACCGCCATCAACGGCGAGGACCCGGAGGAGGTGGCGAACCGCAAGCCCTTTGAGGAGCTTGTGCCCATCTATCCCGAGGAGCGCCTGACGCTTGAATCCAAGGGCCTTGGGCGGGATCAGAATCTCGCCATCCGCCTGATCGATCTGATCGCGCCCATCGGCAAGGGGCAGCGCGGCATGATCGTAAGCCAGCCCAAGAGCGGCAAAACGACGCTTTTGAAGAACATAGCGAACGGCATCGCCACCAACTATCCGGACGTGCATCTGATCGTGCTGCTCATCGACGAGCGCCCGGAGGAGGTCACGGATATGCAGCGCTCCATCAAGGGCGAGGTGCTCTTTTCCACCTTTGACGAGCTGCCCGAGCACCACGCGCGCGTGGCGGAAATGACGCAGGAGCGCGCTATGCGCCTTGTGGAGCAGGGGAAGGACGTCGTGGTGCTGATGGATTCCATCACGCGCCTCGCGCGTGCCTACAATCTCACCATTCCAGCGACCGGCAAGACGCTTTCGGGCGGCATGGATCCGGGTGCTTTGCATAAGCCCAAACGCTTCTTCGGCGCGGCGCGCAACATCGAAAACGGCGGCAGCCTTACCATCATCGCGACGGCGCTGATCGATACCGGCAGCCGCATGGACGATATTGTGTACGAGGAATTCAAGGGCACGGGCAATATGGAGATCCATCTGGATCGCAAAATGAGCGAAAAGCGCATTTTCCCGGCAATCGACATCTACAAGTCGGGCACGCGCCGCGAGGAGCTGCTTTTGACCAAGGAGGAGCGCGAGGCGGTGTTCGCTATGCGCAGGGTCATGTCCGGCGGCAACAACGCGGACGTTACCGAGCAGGTCATCAGCATGATGGATAAGACCGAGAGCAATGAGGAATTCATCAAGCTTTTGAAAAACTACATGGGCGTGTATGAAAAGGACGGCTACTCCACCGGCAAGAGCTTTAAATAATTCTTTACGGCAATCAAAAAGGACTGCGCCGCAGGATGCGGGGCAGTCCTTTGATGTTGTGAGACGTTATTCTTCCGTAGCGGCTGCGCCCATCTGGTAGCCGTCCATGGAGCCGTTTTTCTCCCAATAATCAAAGCGTGTGAGCAGCTCGTCCTTGGTGCGCTGCGAAATGTCGGGCAGCTTCCCGCCAAACGCGACGCCGGCTTCATCAAAGCCCTTGAGCATGGCGGTTTTCAGCGTAGCCGCTTTTTCCGTATCGCCGCCGGAAAGGGCGATGGCCATATCCATGATGCGGGTAGCGACGGCGTTCACGCCCCATTCGCCGTCGTCGGCGATGGCGGCGGAGGCCTGATCAGCGGTCATGGCGTCCACGTTCAGCTTGGAAAGGAACGCATAGGAGAATTCCACCTTGCTCTTGGCTTTTGCGCCAAACACGCTCTGCTTTTGAAAAAGCGTGGAGATCGTGTTTGTGAGCGTTGCGATGCGCTGCTCCTCCGCGGCCTTTAACGCTTCCGCGACAGCCTGCGCGCGCGTACCGTTCTTGGTATAGGCGCCGGTGTCGATCTTCTCGCTCTTGCTGTAAACCGCGGCGGGCTCGTCTTCCACAGCGGCGGTCTTGGTTTGGGTCACGCTTGCGTATTGCAGCGTTTCCACCGATGCGGAGGCAGTCGTTGCCTGCACGGTGCCGATCATTTGGATATCCATTGTATTACCTCCTGTAAAACAATTCGTTGCTTCCTACTACTTACATCGCTATTTCCGCGCGGCAATTAAGAAGAAACGGTAAATATACTGTAAATGCAAAAAAAGAGCCGGATGGCTCTTTTCTTAAGCTTATTCCAGGTTGTAGCGCTTCTTGAAGCGATCCACGCGTCCGCCGGTATCCACCAGCTTTTGACGGCCGGTAAAGAAGGGGTGGCATTTGGAGCAGATTTCGACGGTGAGCTCGCCCTTGGTGGAGCCGCTCAAAAACGTCTCGCCGCAAGCGCAGCGCACGACGCACTCGCCAAACTCGGGATGGATATTTTCCTTCATGTTGATTCCTCCATTTATTTGCTGGGCGGAAAGCGAGTAACTGCTTTCCTGCTGCATTGCCTAACGCAACGGGACTATTATATCGAAGGGCGCTTGAAAAAGCAAGCGCAAAATGCGGCATTTTCCCGCATTTTTGGGTATATTTTAGTTTCTCCTCCACGTTGCGGGCGAGAACAGGGTCAAAATGGGGAAGATCTCCAGCCTGCCAAGCAGCATAACGAAGGAAAGCACGACCTTGGAGAAGGGGGAGAACATGGAAAAATTACCCATGGGTCCTACCATGCTTAATCCCGGCCCGATGTTGGAAAAGCACGCGATCACGCCGGTGACGGAGGTGGTAAAGTCCAAATCATCCAAGGATACCACAAGGATGGAAAGCAGTAATATGATGAAGTAGAGCAGCACGAATATGAGCGTGCCGTGGATGGTGCTCTCGCTTACCGTGTTGCCGTCCGCCTTTACGAGGTTTACGGAGCGCGGGTTGAGCATGCGCTTGATCTCGTTTACGCTGGCTTTCACGATGATCATCACGCGGGAGACCTTGATGCCGCCGCCCGTACTGCCCGCGCACGCGCCGATAAACATAATGAATACCAAAAGGCTGCGAGCGTATTCCGGCCAAAGGTCAAAATTGGTCGTGCTGTAGCCCGTGGTGGTAATGATGGAGGCCACCTGAAAGTAGGCGTAGCGGAGCGCGCGCCCAAAGCTTTCGTAGGACGGCAGAATGCAAACGGCGATGGTGATGACGGAGAAGGCGATGATGCCAAGATACCAGCGCAGCTCCTCGTTTTTGCCAACGTCGCCAAAGCGCCGAAGCAGCAGGAAGAAATAGAGGTTGAAGTTGACGCCGAAGAGGATCATGAAGGTACCGATCACCACGTCGATATAGGCGCTGTTGTAAAAACCCACGCTTAGATTGCGGGAACTGAAGCCGCCAGTACCGGCTGTGCCGAAGGCGTGCACGGCGGCGTCAAACAGAGGCATGCCGCCAAAAAGGAGCAGCACGATCTCAAGAAGCGTCAGCACGAGATAAATAACATAGAGGATCATGGCGGAGTTGCGAACGCGAGGGACAAGCTTCCCTACAACGGGGCCGGGGACCTCGGCGCGCATGATATGCATGGAGCGCTCCTCCGCAAGCGGCAGCACCGCCAGCATGAATACGAGCACCCCCATGCCGCCGATCCAATGCGTAAAGCTGCGCCAAAAGAGCAGCCCGTAGCCTACTGCCTCCACGTCCGTCAGGATCGTGGCGCCGGTCGTGGTAAAGCCGGAAACGGTCTCAAAAAACGCGTCGATGTAGGAGGGGATGGCGCCGTCGATGACAAAGGGCAGCGCGCCGAAGGCGGAGAGCGTGATCCAGCTCAGCGCCACGATCAAAAAGCCTTCCTTCGCGTAGATGTCGCTGGAGCGGGGCTTGAAGCCCTGCAGCAGGAAGAAGGCTGCAATGATAAGCAATATGGTGAAAACGAACCCGCGCCAGCTTTCCCCGTGATAAAGCGCGATGCAAAGGGGCAGCACCATAAGCGCCGCCTCGATGAGCAGCGTTCTTGCCAGCGTCCGCCAAACCATGCGATGATTCATATGCGCTACCTCAATCCTCGCGGCGGATGCTGTCCAGCTCGCACAGCCCGCGGTCGGTCGTGACGACGATCACGTTATCGTCCGGCTCTATCGTATCGTTGCCGCTGGGGATAAAGCAGCGGCCGCGGCGTATGATGGCGCCGATCAAAAGCCCGTCCTTGAGGGGAATATCCTTGAGCGGAATGCCGATCACGCGGGCGTTGTCCCGCACATGGAACTCCAGCGCCTCCACGCGCTCGTCCACGATCCTGTACAGCGTTTCCACGCTGGAGCCAAAGGAATTCTGCATGGCGCGCACGTACTGGAGGATTTGATGCGACGTAATATCCTTGGGGCAGATGAAGCTTTCAAGCACCGAGCTGCTCAGCATATCGATGTAGGCGGTATTGCTGACCTTGGTAATGACCTTTTCCACGCTGCATTTGTGCGCGAACATGGAAAGGATGATGTTTTCCTCGTCCAAGCCCGTCAGCGCCACAAACGCGTCGGCGCTCATGATGCCCTCCTCCCGGAGAAGATCCTGATCCGCGCCGTTCCCGCAGATGATGATGGCCTTGGGCACAAGCTCGCAAAGCTCGCGGCAGCGCGCTTCGTCCCGCTCTACGATCTTGGTATGGATGCCCACCTCGCTAAGCTGCCTTGCAAGATAATAGGAAATACGGCCGCCGCCGATGATGATCACGTTCTTGATGCGCCGCTTATAAGCGCCCAAATATTTGAAAAAGGCTTCAACGTCCTGCGGGGGCGCGATCACGGTAAGCCTGTCGCCCGCGCGCAGGGTAAAGTTGCCCGTGGGGATCGTGACCACGTCGTCGCGTTCCACCGCGCAGATAAGCACGTTGCTGATCTGCATCTTTTTGCGCAAATCCTTGAGCATCACGTCGTGAAGGGGGCTGTCCTCCTTCAGGCGCAGCTCCACAAGCTCTACCTTTCCCTTCGCGAACGGCTCCACCTTGATGGCGGAGGGGAAGCGGAGCATGCGGGAGATTTCCGCGGCGGCCGCCTGCTCGGGGTTGATGGCGAGCGAAAGGCCAAGCTCTTCGCGCAAAAAGAACATCTGCTGATGGTATTCGGGATTGCGCACGCGCGCGATGGTATGCTTGGCGCCCACCTTTTTGCCTACCATGCAGCAGAGCATGTTGATCTCGTCCGCGCCCGTGGCGGCGATCAGAAGATCGGCGTCCTCCACGCCGGCGTCCTTGAGTACGGTAAAGTTTGCGCCGCTGCCGCAGAGGGTAATCACGTCCAAAGAGTCGTTGATGAGCGTCGTACGCTCGCTGTTGTTGTCGATCACGGTCACGTCGTGACCTTCACTGCATAGCTGGCTTGCAAGCGCGTAGCCTACCTTGCCGCCGCCAACGATGACGATATTCATGTCAATTCCCTTCCGAATCCTTTATTGCTGACCCATGAGCTTCACGCCTGCGCTGGTGCCCAGCCGCGTCGCGCCCGCCTCGATCATGCTTGCGGCGTCCTCCGGGGTGCGCACGCCGCCTGCAGCCTTTACGCCCATCGCGGGGCCGACGGTCTGCCGCATGAGCTTCACGTCCGCCACGGTCGCGCCGCCGGTCGAAAAGCCGGTGCTGGTCTTTACGAAATCAGCCCCCGCGCGCTTAGCGCACAGGCACGCTTCCGCCTTCTCCGCGTCCGTTAAAAGGCACGCTTCGATGATGACCTTCACGCGTGCCTTGGGATGCGCCGCGTCCACCACAAGCTGGACGTCGCGCTGCACATAGTCCCAATTCTGTTCCTTGGCGGCGCCCACGTTGATCACGGTGTCGATCTCCTGCGCGCCCGCTTCCACGGCTAAACGCGTTTCGGCGGCCTTGGCCTCGGGCAGCATCGCCCCAAGCGGGAAGCCCACCACGCAGCAGGTCGATACGTCGCTGCCCGCAAGCCGCGCCGCGACGTAGGGCACATAGCAGGAATTCACACATACGCTCGCAAAATGGTGCTCCAAAGCCTCGGCGCAAATCTGTTCGATCTGCGGCGTGGTCGCGTCCGCCTTGAGCAGCGTGTGGTCGATATAGCGATGCAAAGCTTCTATCATGTTGCGCCTCCATAAAAAAATGCCGGGTCGGGCATATACATCTAGCATCTATTGTACCGGGTGCGCCGTTAAATTGCAAGTGCGCCGCCGTAAAGGGTGAGTAAAGAAAATCTCCGCACCCTTGGGTGCGGAGACGGTCAAGACGGTCAAATCTGCATGTCGAGTTTTTGCGGCGTTTGCATGCCCACGTCCAAATTCATCAGCGAGTTGACCAAATCCATAGCGATGGTTTCCTGTGCGTCCATCGTCTTTTTCATCACTGCGACGGAAGCCGCCTGCGCGATCTGCGCGGACTTCATTTCCGTTGCGACGGCTGCGATATCGGCGCCCATGGTGCTCGCCCCCTTTCGGTTCGATGAGTATATCATGGAAAGTGCCTGTTTGCAAGCTATTTCTTGCAATACGGGGTGTTTTTGAGCGGGAGCTCATCGCGCCAAACGCCGTCAAAGCTGTGATACGCGTCGAGTATGGCGGGCGCGCCGGGGATGCTGGTGATCTCGCCCACGCCGATGGCGCCGTAGGCGACCTCCAAGCCGGGCTTCTCCACGACGATCGCTTCCACCTCGGGCGCGTTCGCGGCTCTGAACAAGCCGAGCGTACCGTATTTGGCGGTGGGACGGCAATCGATGAGCGGATAATGCTCGGTGAGCGCAAAGCCGGCCGACATGATGCAGCCGCCCTCGATCTGCCCTTCCACGGAGGTGGGGTTGACGGCCTTGCCAACGTCGTGCGCCGCGATCATCTTTTTGAGCATGCCGTTCTCGTCCAGTATCGCGATCTGCGTGGCGTACCCGTAGGCGACGTGGCTGACGGGATTGGGTACGTCAGCACCCAGAGGATCCGTCTTGGCAAGGTATTCGGCGTAGTATTCCGTACCCTCCAGATCGGCAAGCGTCTTGCCCGCGTCCAAATCCGCCTTGAGCTTGACGGCCGCGCGGCGGCAGGCTTCGCCCGTGATAAGGGTTTGCCGCGAGCCGCTGGTGGTGCCGGAATCGGGGGATTGGAAGGTGTTGGAGCGCTCGTAGACGATGCTGTCCCGGTCAAGGCCCGTAGCCTCCACGGTGAACTGCACGAGCACCGTGCCAAGACCCTGCCCTATGCAGCTTGCGCCCGTGCGGATGTGCACCTTGTTCCCTTCGATCATGAGCTTTACGCGCCCGGTATCCGGGATACCCACGCCCACGCCCGCGTTTTTCATCGCACAGGCGATGCCGGTATATTTATTGGAAAAATACGGTTCCTTGACGGCTTCCAAGGTTTCCGCCAAGCCCGTGCACGCGCCCACGATCTGCCCGTTGGGAAGCTCCTGCCCGGGACGGATGGCGTTGCGGTAGCGAATCTCCCAATGATCGATGCCGATCTTGTCCGCCATTTGGTTGAGCGCCGTTTCGATCACAAGGCAGGTCTGCGAAACGCCAAAGCCGCGGAACGCGCCCGCGGGCGGGTTGTTGGTGTAGTAGGCGTAGCCGTCGATCTCGAAGTTCTGATAATTATAGGGACCCGACGCGTGCGTACAGGCGCGCTCGAGCACGGGGCCGCCAAGGCTTGCGTACGCGCCGGTGTCCGCGATGACCTTCGCCTTTACGCCTTGGATAAGACCCTTTTCGTCGCAGCCCAGCGTGAATTCCATATCCATGGGGTGCCGCTTGGGGTGAATGAGGATGCTCTCCGCGCGGGTAAGCCTTACCTTGACGGGACGGCGCGTTAGAACGGCCAGCAGCGCCGCGTGGTGCTGCACCGTTACGTCTTCCTTGCCGCCAAAGCCGCCGCCCACGAGCTTGTTTTCCACACGCACCTGCTCAGGCTTGAGCCCCAGCATGGGGGCGGTCTCATGCAGCGTATCGTATACGCCCTGATCCGAAGTGTAGATGAGCACGCCGTCCTCCTCGGGGATGGCGACTGCGCATTCCGGCTCCAAAAACGCGTGCTCGGTGTAGGGGGTATGCATGCTAAGCGTCAGCGTGTGCGCGCTGTGCTTGATGGCCTCCACGGCGTTGCCGCGCGAGACATGCTTGTGCGCCAACAGGTTGCCGTTTTCATGGAGCTTGGGCGCATCCTCCGCCATGGCTTCATAGGGGGAACGGACGGGGGTGAGCACCTCGTAGTCGATCTGCACGAGCTTTTTTGCCTGCTCCAGTATCTCCTGCGTTTCCGCCGCGACCAAACAGATCGCGTCGCCAAGGTAGCGCGTGATCTCGCCCACGGGGATGAGCGCGTCCCAATCCTTGCAAAGATGCCCCACGATGCGGTTGCCGGGAATATCCTCGGCGGTATAGACCCCCAGCACGCCGCGCAGCTTCTTCGCCTCCTCCGTATGGACGGCAAGGATCCTTGCGCGCGGGTGCGCCGTGCGGACGGCGCTGCCGTAGGCCATGCCTTCCACATACACGTCGTCTGGGTACTGGCCGTAGGCCTGCACCTTTTCCTCCACGTCGATGCGGTGCACGCGCTTGCCCACGCGCCAATCCGTCTCCGCCTGCGGGATGACGCCGCTCTTTTTGATGTCCGCCGCGATGCGGATGGCCTTCACGATCTTGACATAGCCCGTGCAGCGGCAGATGTTGTTGCGGATGGCATAGCGGATGTCCTCCTCGGTGGGGTCGGGGTTCACGTCCAAAAGACCCTTGGCGCATATGACCATGCCGGGAATGCAAAAGCCGCACTGCACCGCGCCCGCTTCGCCGAAGGCGTAAGTGTAAAGCTCTTTTTCAAAGGGGGAAAGCCCCTCCACCGTGAGGATGGTCTTTCCTTCCATTTTATCCGTTTGCTGCACGCAGCATTTGGTCGCCTTGCCGTCGATGAGTATGGTGCAGGTGCCGCACGCGCCCTCGCTGCAGCCGTCCTTGACGGAGGTAAGGCGCAGCGTGTCGCGCAAGTAGCGGATGAGCTTTTGGTTTTTCTCCACCGTGACTTGTTGACCGTTAACCGTAAATGTTGCCATGAAATCGTCCTCCATATTCGGGGATTCTATTTTATCGCCGCGACGGGCGTTTTATACAAAAGGGGAGGCGGGCAAGAAAGGACTTACCCGCCTTGAAAAAGCTTACAGAAGATACTTATAGTTTTTGATGACCGTCAGGATGAAGCACTCGATATCCGCGGGCAATCCGTTTTCGGCGGCGGAGAGATCGTAATCGCCGACTTGGCCGTCCAAGCGCACCTTCACGCTGGGGAGGGCGGCGTCAAGCACCATAAAGCCGCTGTTCTCGCTGTCGAAAAAGTCGCGCTCGTTGCGGAAATACGTGAACTTATCCTTGTAGGGCCTGCTTGCGTACGGGCAGAAGGAGGCGCAGTTGCCGCACTCGTTGCAGATGTAGTCAAGGTGCAGAATCTGCCGCATCTCTTTACCCGGCATGCGGATGGATACGTTGCAGCGGTTGGGGCAGACGGACACGCAGTTTTCGCAGACCGCGTTGCAGCTTAGGCACCTGTCCGCTTCGCACTTGCCCGCCCACGCGAGCTTCATCTTGCGGCGGCGTGCGTCGTCGCAATCGGCGGCGGCTTCGACGGGAATGGTCACGGCGTATTCGCCCGCGACCGCGTCCACAAAGGCGCGCGCGTCGGCAATGCCCTCAACGACCGTCGCGGGGCCGTGCAGCGCGTCGCCCGCGACGAAGACGTTCCCCGTGCGGAAGGGCGCGCGTCCCTTTTCGTCTAAGCTTACGCCGTACTTTGCAAACACGGCTTCGTCAAGCTTCTCGCCGATGGCGACGATCACGGTGTGCGCGGGTACGGTGACGATCTCGTCCGTCTCCACGGGCTTGCGCCTGCCGCTCGCGTCGGGTTCGCCCAGCGCCATCTTCTTGCAATACAGCTTGCCGTTTTCCTGCCGGACGGGGGAGACGAGCTCCGCAAACTCCACGCCGTCCTCGATGGCAAGCTCCAACTCCTCCGCGTCTGCGGGCATGTACTTTTTAGTACGGCGATAGACGATGGTGGTTTTGTGTACGCCGCCCAAACGGCTTGCCGTGCGCGCCGCGTCCATGGCGGTGTTGCCGCCGCCGATCACGGCCACATGACGGCCAAGGTCGAGCGTTTCGGGCGCGGACTTTGCGCGCTTCAAAAACTCGATCACGTTGATCTGCTTGCCGTCCATCGCAAGATGGCCGGGCTTCGCTGCGCCCACCGCGAGCAGAACGTATTCGTAACCCTGCGCGTTGAGCTCGTCGAGCGAAGGCGCAGGCGCGCCGGTCACGAATTTCGCGCCCATCTTCTGCGCGAGCGCGATGTCGTTGTCGATCGCGCCGTTTTGGATGCGGAAGCCGGGAATGACGTTGCGCACGATGCCGCCAAGCTTCTGCTCCTTTTCAAATACGGTCACGTCCATGCCCTGCCGCGCGGCGAAGAAGGCCGCGGCGATACCCGTGGGGCCGCCGCCGATGATGGCGACCTTGGGACCTGTGACAGCGGGCGCTTCCAGCGTGCCCATCAGCTCCTCGTACCCGCTCTTGGCGGCGAGCAGCTTGGCGTCGCGAATCTTCACGGATTCCTCGTAGAAGTTGCGCGTGCACTTATCCATGCAGTGATGCGCGCAGATGGTGCCCGTGATAAAGGGCAGCGGGTTCTTTTCGACGATCAGCGCAAGCGCCTCGCGATACAGTCCCTTGCCGCAAAGTTCGATGTATTCGGGAATGTCCTGCCCGATGGGGCAGCCGTGCTTGCAGGGCGCCATAAAGCAGTCGATAAGCGGTACCTTGTCCTCGATCTTGCGGTTGGGGAGGGGCTTTACGGGCTTGCGGTGATGCCTGTTTGTAAGCACTTCTTCGCTCATTTTGGCAAGCGCCCTATAATCTACGCCGTTAAAGGGTGCGAAGGTCTTTTTGTCAAACAGCGCGCCAAGCTGCACCATGCGCCCGTAACCGCCGGGCTTTAGGATGTTGGTCGCCATGGTGATGGGCCAAATGCCCGCGTCAAAGAGCTGCTCGATGTTGAATAGATCCGCGCCGCCGGAGTAGGAAATGCGAAGCTCGCCCTTGAATTCCGTGGCGAAGCGCCGCGCCATCTCGACGGTCAGCGGGTATTCCGCGCGGCCGGACATGTACATTTCTTCGCTGGGCAGCTCCCCATGCGCCACGTCCACCGGGAAGGTGTTGGAAAGCTTCAAGCCAAACTCCAAGCCCTTGCTTTCGGCGAGCTTCTTGAGGCGCTTAAACATGGGTACGGCGTCCTTCCATTGCAGGTCTTCCTTGAAATGGTGGTCGTCAAACTGCACATAATCGTAGCCCATGTCGTCCATGCGCTTGCGCGCCCAGTCGTAGCCCAAAATGGTCGGGTTGCACTTGACGAAGGCGTTGAGGTGCTTCTCCTCGATAAGATAGGAAGTGATGGCTTCGATCTCGTTGGGAGGGCAGCCGTGCAGGGTGGAGACCGTTACGCCGTCCGCGATGCGGCTGGGCGTCGCTTTGATAAACGCCGCGTCCTCGGGGAACATGGTGCAGAGCACGTTGATGCATTCGGCAAAGATGGGGGCGTCCTTCGCTTCGATGATATCGTTGATGAACGTATCCATCTTGGGGGTCTTGATGCCCTCGAGGTCATAACCTACGCTGATGTTGAACATGAAGCCGTCGGGAGAACCCAAGCCCCAGCGCTTGGCGATGAGGCGGATGGCAAACCATGCCTTGACGTATTCGTTAAACGCGTCCGGAACGGTAAGCTCGGTGGACCACTCGCAGTTATAGCCCTCGTCCTCGGCTAAGATGCAGGGGCGGCCGACGCAGGCCGCAAGCTCCTCGCCGTCCATCTTCTGTACGGTCTTAAGCTCAAAGAAGCGGGAACCGGCGAAATACGCCGCGATCAGGTTTTGCGCAAGCTGCGTGTTGGGACCCGCGGCGGGGCCGAAGGGGGTTTCCAGCTTTTCCTTGAAAAGGGGCAGCACGTTGTCAAGGTCGTTCTTCACATACGGGCGCGTTACGCCAAAGCAGGTGCCGTAAAGCTCGTGCTCGGTGAACATCCAGTCCATCAGCTGCCCAAAGGGGATGGGTACCATTCTTTCGCTCATTGCTTGTTACCTCCGTTGCAGTATGTTGTGTTCGTAAAGGGCGCTCAATACTCGCAGTGGTTGAGCCTGCCCCAAAGCTTCTTGGAAACCTCCATGGTGCGCGCGTTGATCGCTTCCTCGTCGATGCCGACAAGCTCGCGGTCCTGCATGAGGATCTTGCCATTGCACATGGTGAATTCGCATTGGCGGCCGGTCATGCCGAAGATCATATGGCCGTCGATGTTGTCGCCGGAGAAGGGGGTGAACGGCTTGTAGTCCATCATGATGACGTCCGCCGCCGCGCCAGCCTTCAGCACGCCCAAGGGGCTGTCGAAGTAGCGGGAACAGATCTTGGCGTTGTTCTTAAATAGCATATCCGTCACCTCGCCCCAGGCGACATTGGGCATGCAGGCGTTGTGGCGCTGGATGATAAGGGCGACCTTGAGGCTTTCGAGCATATCGAAGGTGTACGCGTCCGTACCCATGCCGACGAGTATGCCGTCCGCGATCATTTGCAGCACCGGCGCGCAGCCCACCGCGTTGCCCATATTGGATTCGGGGTTGTTGCAGGCCATGGTGTTCGTGTCCCGCATGACGTCCATCTCGCCCTTGGTGATGTGGATGCAATGGCCAAGCATGGTCTTTTCGCCCAATAAGCCGTGGTTTAACAGACGGTTGACGGATTTCGTGCCGTACTTCTGCGCCGAATCGTATACGTCGTTCAAGCCCTCGCACACATGGATGTGGAAGCCTGTCATGCCGTCGTTTTCCTTCACCATCTTGTCAAGCGTTTCGTCGGAGAGCGTAAAGAGCGCGTGGCCGCCGAACATCGCCTTCACCATGGGATCGTTTTCCTTTTTGCAGTGGCGGATGAAATCGCCGTTTTCCTTGATGGCCGCGTCGCATTTCTTCTGCCCATCGCGGTCGCTCGTCTCATAGCACAGGCAGGTACGGACGCCCAGCTCCTTTGCGACCTCCTCGATGGCGAACAGGCTTCCCTCGATCTCGCAGTAGCTTGCGTGGTGATCGAACACCGTCGTGCAGCCGGTCTTGATGGAATCGACGTAGGTCGTGTAGGCGCTGCGGCGGGTGTCCTCCAGCGTCAAATTGCGGTCGATCTTCCACCAAAGGCCGTCCAGTATCTCATAGAAGTTGGTGGGGTTATTGCCCACGATGGAAAGCCCGCGCGCAAGGCCGGAGTAAATGTGCGAGTGGACGTTGATAAAGGCGGGCATGATGACGCGGTTCTTTGCGTCCACAAACGTCGCGTCGGGATACTTTGCCTTAAGCGCCGCCGTTTCGCCGACCTCCTTGATGGTCGTACCGTCGGTGACGACGCCGCCGTTTGCGATGTAGGGATTGTTGGGGTCCCGGGTGATAACCTTACCGTTCGCGATCAGATACATAGAATGGCCTCCTTTTATATGTTGTTGTTGAGAATTGGAGGGGTGAAAAAACGCGCGCCCCGAACCGTGAAGTTCAAAGCCCGCGCGCGAAGCACTCCCTTACAGCTATATGTTCTATCTTGATGTGCGTTTAGTATATCACAGGGGCGGTTTGTATGCAAGCGAAAAATGCTAAAACTTTTTTGACTTTGCTAAATAATTTTTAGAAAATCTATTGCAATCCGCTATGCGGCGGGTTATATTTAGAGTACAGAAAATAATGCACGTTTATGAACGCACAGATTTGGCAAGAACGCGGGAAGCGGGAAAGGCACAGCATGCGAAAAGAAGAATTGGACGTCCTCTCGCGGATCGCGAAAGCGGTGGCGGCGCAGTTTGGCAACAACTGCGAGGTGGTCGTGCACGATTTGACCGGCGGCGATCCCGACAGCAGCATCGTATATATTGAAAACGGGCATGTCACCAAGCGCGCGCTGGGCGCTTCGCCCTCGCTTGTGGTGCTGGAAGCCATGAAGGAGCACGGGCGCGACATACCGGATCATCTCAACTATCTTACCAAAACGCAGGATGGGCGTATTTTGCGCTCCTCCACGGTCTATATCAAGGGAGAATCGGGGAAGCCCGAGGCGATCTTTTCCATCAATTACGATATGACGGACATTCTCATGGCGCAGTCCATCATAGACGGCATGGCGCAAAGCGGCAACAAGGACGCGGCGGAGCGCATACCCACCAACGTCAACGAGCTGCTGGACGATCTGCTGGAGCAATCCGTCAAGGTCGTTGGAAAGCCCGTGGCGATCATGAATAAGGAGGATAAGGTCAAGGCCATCGCGTTTTTGAACGATGCGGGGGCGTTGCTTATCACCAAGAGCGGCGACAAGATCGCGAACTATTTCGGGATCAGCAAATACACACTTTATTCTTACTTGGACAACGGAAAGGAAGGCTAAAAAATGGAGTATCAGGCGATCAAAAAGGCGGCGGAGGGGTACCTTCCCCAAATGACCAAGTTCCTGCGCGACCTTATTGCCATCCCCAGCGAGAGCTGCGAGGAGGAGGGCGTTATCAAGCGCACCATCGAGGAGATGAAGGCGCTGGGCTTTGACAAAGCCGAGATCGATCCCGAAGGCAACGCGCTGGGCTGGATGGGGACGGGCGACAAGATCATCGCCTTTGACGGACATATCGACACCGTCGGCATCGGCAACATCAAAAACTGGAAGGAAGACCCCTACAAGGGCTACGAAACGGACGAGGTCATCTATGGGCGCGGCGGCTCCGATCAGGAGGGCGGCGTGGTTTCCGCCGTCTACGGCGCGAAGATCATGAAGGATTTGGGGCTTCTGTCCGACAAGTATACGGCGCTCGTC
>CAZNAL010000031.1:0-1292 GCA_964571055.1 uncultured Oscillospiraceae bacterium
GAACCGAGAATAAACGCCGCGGAAAGTACGCCCGCGTCGCCAAGGTTCAAAAAGCCCAAGCCTCCCGGCATGGGGATCGCAACAAGCGTGGTCAGTAAAATGATCTCCGCAGCGAGCAAGCCGCTGAACGTTAATTTTTGAATCATGTCTTTCTTCATGGCTACATCATATCGTGCCGTGTTCCAAATGTCCATAGCGCGAAAGGTATCGTATCCGTATTTTCAATTCGCAACGCCAAAGTAATCCAAAACGCCGTTATAGATGCCCTGCGCCATCCTTTTTTGCATCGTCTCGTCCGTCAACAGATAATCGTCGTGCTCGTTGGTCATATACCCCATCTCTATGTTGCAAACGGGGCGCTCGCACCAGTTAAAGCCCGTTTGATCCGTGCGGCCGCTTACGCCCTTCTTCGCCATAGCAAAGCCCGTAGTCTCGCAATAAGCTCGAATGATGCATTCCGCCGCGCGCACGCTCTCCGCGTAATACGGATACTCCTTTTGCCCGGGCACGAGCATATACGCGCCATGCACGCTCGTGTCGTCGCTGCCGTTGCAGTGAAGGCGCACGCCCAAATCGACCTTGTATTGATTAAAGAGCATGGCGCGTTCGGCGTTGGATATATCCACATCCGCCGTCGTGCGTACGATGATCACCTCCGCGCCCGCGGCGCGCAGCATGGGTTCAAGCAGCAGCGCCACGTTCAGGTTGACCGCGTGCTCCGGCACGCGCGTATACTTGCCCTGCGTACCGGAGGATACCTTTTTCTTCATCTCGCTTGCACCGGGTGCAACGGGCTCCAAGTCGCTGTTTGCGTGCAGCTGATGCCCCGCGTCCAAACCGATGACCTTCCCGGCAAGCGACGCGTTTTTCATATTCGTTTCCTCCCGTACCGGCATAGTCGTAGCTTCCGGCGTATTGCGCGGCGTCGGCGCAACCGTGGGTGTAGGCGTTGGCGTAGGTGTAGGCGTAGGCGTTGGCGTTGGCATAGCCGTCAGCGTCGGCGTTGGCGTTGGCATAGCCGTCAGCGTCGGCGTTGGCGTTTCCGCAGGCGTTGGCGTTTCCGCAGGCGTTGGCGTAACCATCGGTGTAGGCGTAGGCGTAACCGTCGGCATAGGTGTGGGCGAGGTCCCGGACTTCGACAATGTGGTGGCTCATGGCAGCGCCCCGGTGAGCAACCGGCCCAGCAACAGGCTGCAGTCATAGCGGCGCAGGCCAATGAGCACCAATCCGGCCAGCATGAACACCACCACGTCCCGCAGCGGCAGGACCGGCAGTTCGAGCGTATGGCGGGT
>CAZNAL010000031.1:1302-5118 GCA_964571055.1 uncultured Oscillospiraceae bacterium
GGCGTTGGCGCAGCCGTCGCGGGCGGGGCGGTCACGTCGATGGTAAGCACCTGTTCCCGCATGTTCGTTTGCTCGCCGCAGCCAAGCAGCATCAAGCAAAGCATCGCCAAATAAAAGCATAACGCCACACGGCGCATCGCGCATCCTCTCCCTTCGGCGGTTTTCTTCTTTACTTATTGTAAAGCCTTTGCCGAATTGCGCAAGTACTTTTCACTTGCGAAAGCAAGGGGCGGCGGATATACTGGATTTCGAGGAGAGGCCTTCGCATACCGATCATGACGCGTTGGCCATACTAACAGACGATATGAAACAGAAATTTGACGTTACCGGCATGAGCTGCTCCGCCTGTTCCTCGCGCGTGGAAAGCGCCGTGCGCAAATGCGACGGCGTGCGTACCGCGAGCGTGAACCTGCTTACCAACAGCATGTTGGTGGATTACAACGAGAATGCGATCAGCGAAAGCGACGTTATCGCCGCCGTAGCGGACGCCGGCTATGGCGCTTCCCCCGCTGGGCGCACACAGCCGCGCGCGGACGCGCCTTCTCCCATCCAAAGCGCCGAGGCGGGCATGAAAAAACGGCTGGTCATCTCCTTTGCGCTTTTAATTCCGCTTATGTATATCTCCATGGGGCATATGGTTGGTCTGCCGCTTCCAAGCTTCCTTTCCGGCATGGAAAACGCGGTCGGCTTCGCTTTTGCGCAGTTTTTGCTCTGCTTGCCGCTGCTCGTCGTCAACAAGGCGTATTACCGCAACGGCTTTCGCGCGCTATTACATCGCGCGCCCAATATGGACACGCTCATCGCGCTAGGCTCCTCCGCTTCACTTCTCTATGGCGTTTTCGCCATATTCAGGATGGGCTACGGGCTGGGCGTACAGGATATGCAGCTTGTGCACGCGTACTACCACGATCTCTACTTTGAGTCCGCCGTCATGATTTTGGCGCTCATCAATCTCGGCAAATACTTGGAAGCGCGCTCCAAGGGGAAAACCAGCGAGGCAATCTCCAGACTTATGGATCTTCGCCCCAAGACCGCCATGGTCGAGCGCGGCGATGAAGTTACGGAGCTTCCCGTCGAGGAGGTCAAAGTCGGCGACGTGGTACAGATCAAACCCGGCGGCAGCATACCCGTGGACGGCGTGATCCTTTCGGGCAGCACGGGCGTTGACGAATCCATGATCACAGGCGAGAGCCTTCCTTCTGAAAAGGCCGCCGGGGATCAAGTTGTCGCCGCCACCATCAACAAAACGGGCTTTATTCGCGTGCAGACGGAAAAGACCGGGGAGGACACCACGCTAAGCCAAATCATCCGCCTTGTGGAGGACGCCAACGCGGGAAAAGCGCCCATCGCGAAGCTTGCGGATAAAATCGCGGGCGTGTTTGTGCCTATCGTGATGGGTATCGCGCTCGTAACCGGCATCGTATGGCTTTTGTGCGGCGCGGACGCGGAGTTCGCACTTTCCTGCGCCATCTGTGTGCTGGTCATATCCTGCCCCTGCGCGCTGGGTCTTGCAACGCCCGTCGCCTTGATGGTCGGTACGGGCAAGGGCGCTGAAAACGGCGTTCTCATCAAATCCGGCGAATCCTTGGAGATCACGCACAACATCCAAACCGTCGTGCTGGATAAAACCGGCACCATCACCGAGGGCAAGCCCGTCGTTACGAGCATCGTCCCCGTCGATATAAGCGAGGAGACGCTGCTGCGCTTGGCAGCCACGCTGGAAAAGGGAAGCGAACACCCCCTTTCGGAGGCGGTGATCGCGGCAGCTTCGGCGCGTTCTCTTGCGCTTTCCGAAGCGACGGATTTTCTCACCCTTCCGGGGCGCGGCGTGCAGGCGCTCATGAAAGACCCCGCTTTGGGGGACGGCGCGCCTGTGCTGTGCGTCGCGGGCAACGCCAAATTGATGCGGGAACAAGGCGTTCCCTTGGGAAGTTGTGAGGACGTTGCGGAAGGACTATCCACAGATGGAAATACGCCGCTCTTTTTTGCGGACGCGGAGGGTAAACGCATGCTTGGCGTGATCGCCGTGGCGGACACCGTAAAGCCGACCAGCGCGCAGGCGATCCACGCTTTGCAAAAGGAAGGCGTTGAGGTCGTTATGCTGACCGGCGACAACGAAAAGACCGCGCAGGCAATCCAGCACCGCGTCGGCGTTGACAGGGTCATTTCCGGCGTGCTTCCCGCCGACAAGGAACGCGAGATCGCAAAGCTCCAAGCCCAAGGTAAGGTGGTCGCGATGGTGGGCGACGGCATCAACGACGCGCCCGCGCTTGCTAAGGCCGACGTGGGTATCGCCATAGGCGCGGGAACGGACGTCGCCATCGAAAGCGCGGACGTTGTGCTCATGAAAAACGACCTATTGGACGTTGTAACGGCTATCGATCTTTCCAAGGCGGTCATTCGCAACATCAAGGAAAACCTGTTCTGGGCATTCTTCTATAATTTCTGCGGCATACCGCTCGCCGCGGGCGTGTTCTACACCGCGCTAGGCTGGAGATTAAGCCCCATGTTCGGCGCTGCCGCGATGAGCCTAAGCAGCCTTTTTGTGGTTTCCAACGCCTTGCGGCTGCGCCTTTTCAAGCCGCGCGAGGCAGAGCGTTCCCAAACCGCGATCATCGACGTTTCGATAAACACACAAAACGATAAGGAGGAAAGAAGCATGTATACCATGAAAATCGACGGCATGATGTGCGAGCATTGCGCCGGGCGGGTAGCGAAGGCGCTCAACGAACTTGCGGGCGTGCAAGCCACCGTAGACCTTGCAAACAAGCTGGCGCGCGTCGAAGCAAGTCCGGACGTTACACAAGACGCGCTGACCCGCGCCGTTACGGACGCGGGCTATACCGTTCTATCCGTCACCGAAGCATAGCGCTGCAAGAAGGAAAGAGCGTCCGGCCAAGTCTGCCGAACGCTCTTTTGTTTTTTCCATCATTCCGTTTTTCCAAAGTAAGCTCTGACCTCGCTTACCATATACAAGGAGCCGCATACGCATACGACGCTGTTTGTATCGCAAAGCCGCGCCATAGCGTCCAAGCCGCGCCCTACCTCTCCCGCGTCCGTCACTTCCCCGTCAAACACGCTTTGGATCGCTTGCCGCAGCGCCGCCGAGGGAAGCGCCCGCGCGTTTTGCGGCGTAACCGTGATAAAGCGCGCCGCAAGGGGGGCGAGTATGCGTATCATGCTCCGATAATCCTTGTCCTGCAACGCGCCCATCACAAAATCGATCCTCTTGCCGGGAAAATGCAGACGCAGACTCTCCGCTAACGCGGCTATGCCGCTTGGGTTATGCGCGCCGTCCAATAGCAGCAGCGGCGCGCGCCGCAGCACCTCAAAACGCCCCGGCCATGAAACGTTCGCCAAGCCTTCCCGTATCGCTTCTTCCCCTATAGGGAAGCCCTTCTTCACCAACACATCGATTGTGTCAAGCGCGGCAGCCGCGTTTTGCAGCTGGTACGCGCCGAAAAGCCGCAGCAGAAGCCCCCGGCGCTGCCGATAATCAAACGTCAAGCCGCCGTCCGCCGCCGTAAGCTTCCATTGCTTGGGGTCGGTGACGACAAGCGGCGCTTCCTCCTCCTTGCACCTTTCTTGGACAATACGCGTCACCGCTTCATCCTGTGCCGAAAGTACGACAGAGGTTCCCTTTTTGATGATCGCCGCCTTTTCGCGGGCGATTTTTTCTATCGTGTCCCCTAAAAGCTCCGTATGGTCAAGTCCGATGGCGGTCAAAATCACCGTCTCCGGCGCGCGGATCACGTTGGTGGAATCCAATCTTCCGCCCAAACCCGCCTCCAGCACGACCACGTCGCATCGTTTCTC
>CAZNAL010000031.1:5128-21168 GCA_964571055.1 uncultured Oscillospiraceae bacterium
ACGCGATGGCCGTAATCATCTCAAACTCGGTGGGCGCTTCGGGGAGTGTTGCAAGGTGCGGACGAACGCGGGCGGTCAAATCGATCAGCTCGTCGTCCGTGATCGTTTTGCCGTCTATACGCATGCGTTCGTTGAAGCGGGTGATGTACGGCGACGTAAAAAGCCCCGTTCTATATCCCGCCGCCTGTAAAACCGAGGAAAGCATAGCCGCCGTGGAGCCCTTGCCGTTGGTTCCCGCGATATGAATAAAGCGAAGCTGATCCTGCGGGTTTCCCAAACGCGCCAGCAGCGCGCGAATGCGCGAGAGACCCGGGCGCTTATCCGTCCAATCGACCTGATGAATCAGCTGTAGGGTTTCCCGAATGTCCAAGCTTTTAACTCCTTGCCTATTCAATCATCCGGCATTAACGCGGCCTCGTCCGCCGTATCGTCGATGCGCAGCGCGTTTCGGATGTAAGCGCCCACAGCGTCCGGTTCGATACCCAAGGAATAGGCGAACTCCTCCCGCACAAGCTTCTCCGCGGTTTTAAGAGCCTCCTCATCCGCGATATTCAGCTTCTTGCCGCGCAAAAGCAGCGTCTGCTTCTGCAAATAGATGCAGCGGATCATTAAAATCAAGTCCTCGCGCACGCCCTGCATCATGATGCCGCGAAACACCTCCGCGCGCTCGCGCTTATCATCGATCCATACGATCTCATGCTCGCGCGCGCCCAAGAGCAGCGCGTCTATCTCCGCCTTGGTAAAAAGCTCCCGCATCTTCGCCATCAGCTTTTCGCTTCCGGCGGGGACGGTGATCGTAAGATTCGCCTTTTCCAAGCGTTTGAGCACATACACCAGTTCCTCCGCGCCGCTTCCAAAAGCGGGCTTTTGCACGCGAACATCCTCAATCCTACAGATGCCGTTCACACCGTAGATCACATAATCGCCCTTGTTGTATTTTTGTTGTTCCATCGCCACCTCCAAAGGAGCCGTTTCCATTCCCGCATCTCCAAAGAAGACGGGTACGCCTATCCATAAAAAGCGCGTGGCGTTTCAACCGGATTTACGCTGAAGCAGCCACACGTCGCATGAATATTATACACCAAAACCGGGCGTTTTTCAAAGGAATTCTTTGCCGCGCCATTCCGTACGCTTCTTTATGCTTGCGTCTCGCGTTCCCGCGCGCTTTCCTTTTTCGCCAGATCGTTGGTATCGATGCTGTTTTTGTACACCACGAATTGACAGAAAAGGTACTCCGTAACAAGATTGATAAGCATCGTGCCAAAGAGCACGACATATTCATTCCATCCCCGATTGGTAAGCGCCGTACCCCACATGGTGGAAAGCGGCGTAAACGCGCAGTAGTACAGCGCCACCTTGAGCATGGCGACGGGCACGTTGCTTGCGGATTTGAAGGTAAAGCGCCGGTTGAGCGTGAAGTTCCACAAAACGGAAAGCGTAAGCGCTATAAGATAGCACGGCCAATACGGCCACGCGAGCAGCTCGTTGAGCAGCGTAAAGGACGCCGCCTGTATCGCGCCCGCCGAAACGGAAAAGAGCGCAAACTTGATCGCGCGAAGCGTCTCTTTCTTTCTGTTTGTCGCCATAGGATCCCCCTCTGTCTTCTGTTATGTTTTATAAACCCCAAGCGGGAAAGATCGACTTGACAAGCCCCCGCACAACGGATAGAATATTTTTATACCTTGGTTCATGTTTTTACCGTGTGCCATTTCCACATCTATTATACCGCAAATTCGAAATTGTGCAAGGAGGAATTACAGCTATGGAAAATTGCGGCGTCAGCCGTTGGGACGATCCCAAGCTTATCAACGAGCAGCTTTGCAAGCTGACCGCACAGCCGCTTTGGGAGGTCGATCCCGTCTACTACCGCGATACGATCCTTCGATATTTCGACGAAAAGTGCGACCTCTCCAAGGCCGTTTACGACGAAGCCAAGCAGTACATCCCCGGCGGCGTACAGCATAACCTCGCCTTTAACGTGCCCTTCCCCATCTGTGTTACCAAGGCGGAGGGCGCGTATCTCTACGATAAAAACGGCAACCGCTACATCGATTTTTTACAGGCGGGCGGCCCCACCATCCTCGGCAGTAACTATGAGCCCATCCGCCGGAAGGTCATCGAGCTCTTGGAAAGCTGCGGCCCCGTGACAGGGCTTTTACATGAGGCGGAGCTTTTAATCGCGCGTGAAATACACCGCCATATGCCCGCTGTAGAAATGTTCCGCATGCTCGGCAGCGGTACGGAGGCGGATATGGCCGCTATGCGCATCGCGCGCATCGCCACGGGCAAAAAGCGCATCATCAAAGTGGGCGGCGCGTATCACGGGTGGTCGGATCAGCTGGTGTACGGTCTAAAAATTCCCGGCAGCCGCGCGCTGCTGGAATCCCACGGCATACCCGGCGGCTGTTACGGTACGACGGACGAGGTTCGTCCCAACGACTTAAACATGCTGGAGCGTATGCTGAAGCGGAACCGCTTGCGCGGCGGTACGGCGGGCGTTTTGATCGAGCCCGTCGGCCCCGAAAGCGGCACGCGCCCCGTGGCGCACGATTACAACGCCAACGTGCGCAAGCTTTGTGATCGCTACGGCGCGCTTCTCATCTTCGACGAGGTCGTGACGGGCTTCCGCATCGCGCTTTCGGGCGCGCAGGGCTATTTTGGCGTTACGCCCGATCTTACGGTATTCGGCAAAATCGTGGCGGGCGGCTATCCCGCCGCCGGCGGCGTGGGCGGCAAAAAGGAATATGCGGGGCTGATGGCGGCGGGGCTGGCTACGGGCAAGCACCGCGCCTATGTGGGCGGCACGCTCGCCGCGAACCCGCTTTCCTCTCTCGCGGGCTACACCGCCATACAGGAGATCGAACGCACAAACGCGTGCGAGATCGCGGGAAGACAAGGCGACAAGCTCGCGGACGGCTTGAAATCGCTCGTCGCAAAATACGATCTCCCCTATGTCGTCTATAACCAAGGCTCCATCGTGCATTTGGAGTGCACGGGCGCTATGAGCTACGATTTTTCCTCTATGTCCTTCCTCAAATCCGCCATGGGGCTTCTCAAGCACAAGGATAGGATGTATAAGCGCAAGGACGCGATGGAACGCATGGGCGCCGCCTATATGGCAAACGGCGTCGTGACGCTGGCGGGCAGCAGACTGTATACGTCGCTTGCGGACACGGATGAGGTCATCGCGGACGCGCTGACGCGCTTTGACGAGGTATTCTCCCACGTTGTCAACACGCACGCGCTTGGAGACTAGCAGACGAAAGGAACACCATTATGGAAAGCTACATCCTCTCTCACGATATAGGCACAAGCTCGGATAAGGCGGTGCTCGTCCGCTTTGACGGCACGATTCGTGCCATGTGCACAGAGCCTTACCCAACCTTCTACCCGCAGCCCGCCTTTGTGGAACAAGACCCGGCGGATTACTGGCATGCCGTCGCCACCACCAGCAAACGGCTGATCGTGGAAAACGGCGTCGATCCCGCCGCCGTGAAGGGCGTCGTGTTCTCTACGCAAGCGCAGGGCGTGATCCCGGTAGATAAAGACGGCAACGTGCTCTACAACAACATCACATGGGTGGACGGACGCGCCAGCAAGCAAGCGCGGGACGTTATGAACCGCTTCGGCGGCAAAAAGGTGTTTACCATGCTTGCGGGCACACCCATCATGGGAAAGGACTGCATCGCCAAGATCGTTTGGCTCAAAGAGATGCGTCCGGAAATCTACGAGAAAACGCACAAGATACTCGATGTGAACGGGTATCTAAAATATAAGTGCACGGGCAGAATGGTCGCGGAAATGTCCGGCGCGTCCTCCTACGGTTTCGATTTGAAAAAGAAAACATGGTTGGGCGTCATGGGCTTGACGGGCGTGGACATGCCAAAGCTTCCGCCCATCGTCAGAAGCATTGACGTCGTGGGCGGTTTAACGAAGGAAGCCGCCGTGCTGATGGGGCTGAACGCCGGAACGCCCGTGTTCGGCGGCTGCGACGACGTACAGGCGGCGGCTGTGGGCGCGGGCAAAACGAGCGACGGCGACGTGCATGTGTACCTTGGCACCTCCGCGTGGGTCGCCGTGACCTCGAAAACAGCCACGAAGTTTGCCCACGGCGCCGCCTCCATACAAAGCGCCGACCCGGAGAGCAACCTCGTGGCGGGCATCACGGAATCCGCGGGCGCAAACATCGAGTGGATACGCGACCAATTCTTCCGGCAGGAAAAGATCGAGTACGGCGACAAGATCTTTTCCTACATGGACAGCGTGATCGAACGCGTCCCGGCGGGCAGCGACGGACTGATTTGCACGCCTTGGATGCTCGGCGAGCGCTGCCCCGTATCCACAACGACCACGCGCGCCACGCTGTTCAACATGAGCATGGAGCATTCCCGCGAGCACATCATGCGCGCCGTGTACGAGGGTATCGCTTATAACATCCGGTGGATACTGCAAAACTACAAAGCGGATTACGGCTTCGCGCCGGAAAACCTTTCCATCATCGGCGGCGGCGCCTTGGACGCCGCGTGGATGCAGATACTCTCCGACGTCACGGGGCAGGAGATACGCGTATGCGCCGACCCGCGAAACGCTGGCGCTGTGGGCGCTGCGGCGGTGGCGCTGATCGGCCTTGGCGCACTGCCCAATTTTGAAAGCGTCAAGCAATTTGTGAAGATTGACCGCGTGTATATGCCCAATCCCAACAACAAAGCCGTTTACGACAAGCTGTTCTTGCAATACCAGCGTCTTTACGCGTCGCTCTCCAAGCTGTATGTGCAGGCAAACGGCAAGCGCTTTGAGGGGGAGCTTTCATGAAGGACGCCGTAATACAAGAGATGCTGTCCCTTGCGCACGCGCTTGCAGCGCAAGGGTTATGTCACGACACCGGCGTTATCGCCGCCCGCGCGGACGCGACGTGCGTATATGTAAGCCGTCCCGGCGCTGCGTTTTTTTCGCTTAGCGAAGCGGACGTCTTCGCCGTCACGCAAGACGGCGAAGCGCTTCCCGCAGACGCTTGCGGTGAAGTCTGCAAGCTTTTGTTTTCGCGACCCAAGCTCGCGGGCGCGCTGCTTCTTCACAGCCCCTATGCGTTAACACGCTCCCGCACGGCAACCCGCATGCGCGCAAGCCTTGACGATACCGCGCAGATCGCGGGAGGATGCATTCGCGTATCCCCCGACGCACGCACCGATAACTTGCGCCGCGCGCTGGGGCGCAACTTTGGGTGCTTGATTCAGGACGCGGGCATGCTCACCGTGGGACGCTCCCTGCACGAAGCCTATGTCGCGGCGCTGGTACTGGAAAAGGGCGCGCGCGCGGAAATGGAAGGCGCGCTCTTTGGCGGCGCGAAACCTCTGCCGCTTCTTGATTGCACGCTGATGCGCTGCGTTTATCTAACGAAGTATTCCAAACAACAGGAGAAAAACGCATGAGGGAATTGGATTTGCGAAACGCGCTAGTGGAATATGGGCGGAAGCTCCTGCACGCCGGGCTCGTGCAGGGCACATGGGGCAATCTTTCGGTACGGCTGGACGAGGAGCATATGCTCGTTACCCCTTCCGGCATCGATTACGCCGCGCTCAAACCGAAGGATATGGTGTTGGTGAACCTGAAAACGCTTCAATATGACGGCAGCCGAAAACCAACCAGCGAAAAAACGCTGCATCGCGCCGTCTATCTTACGCATCCTATCTGCAACGCCGTGATCCACACGCATTCCGACGCTTGCAGCGTGTTGGCCGCCGCCTGTGCGCCCCTTCCCGCACACACGGAACGCATGCGCGCATACGCACACGGCGACGCCCGCGTCGCCCCATACGCGCTTCCCGGTACAAACAAGCTAGCGCGAAACGCCGTGAAAGCTTTAGGCGAAAACAACGCGTGCTTGCTCGCCCATCACGGCGCGGTTTGCTGCGGTGAAGATCTCAACGCGGCGTTCGCTTGCTGCGAAGCCTTAGAGGAAGCGGCGGCGCGCTATATCGCGCAGAAAGGGCAAGCATAGCATGGAAAAGCGCATCTCCCTGCCGCAGCGAAAAAAGGACGAAAGCATGCGCCGCGTGCTGCGCGAGGCCAAGCATCTGATCGAACAAAAGGGCTACTACAACACCACGGTACGCGAGCTTTGCGAGCGCTGCATGATCTCCAAGACCACCTTTTTCAACTACTTCCAGAGCAAGGAGCGCATCGTTCTCATGATTATCGACGAATGCGCCGAGGAGCTGCAAGCCTACATCGACGGATCGCTGCAAACCTGCGCCGATCCCGTAGAAGGTCTGCGCCTTGCTTTCTGTTTTTTGCTGGACAGCTTGAACCGCTACAACAACCTAAGCGCCGTATTCTTTCAGCTTGCAAGTGAAACCCCCTCCCACCGGGAAGCGCTTCGGCAGTTTTTCGGGATCGTTACGCCGCTTGTGCAAAAAGCACAGCGCGCGGGCGCGATTCGCGCGGATATCGACCCCCTTGGCGTGGTGCAGCTTCTGGAGGGCTTGCAGTTCTCCGCCTTTTATAACGCCGCGGCGGAGGATCGGGCGAAGATGTTCACTGACGCTTTTTCAGTATGGATGAAGCTTTTGCGGGGAGACGGCGCATGCAAAGCGTAGAAACCTATGCGGAGGTGCTGCGCGCTTTCTCCCTGCCCCAAAGCATCCTGTCGGCAACGCCCTACGGAAAGGGGCATATCAACGAAACGCTTCTTTTAACGGGCGATGCGGGCGCAAAGTATATCCTGCAACGCATCAACAAAGCGGTGTTTTCCGATCCTGTCGCGGTCATAGAAAACATAGCGGGCGTGACCTCCTACCTTCGCGCGGCTTTTGAAGCGCGCAATGAAGACCCCAACGGGCGCGTTCTCCGCTTGCTGCCCGCGCGCGACGGACGCTGCTATTATCAGGACGCAAAGGACGAGGTTTGGCGCGTTTACGACTTTATCCCGCGCACGCGCGTTTTGCTTTACACAAACAAGCCCACGGTCTTCGCGGCAGCCGGCACGGCCTTCGGGCAGTTTTGCCACATGCTAAAAGCTTACCCCGCCAATACCCTGCACACGACCATCCCGCGCTTTCACGACACGCCCCACCGCATGGCGCAGCTTGACGCCGCGGTCGCGGCGGATACTTGCGGACGCGTGCACGCGGTGCAGCGCGAGCTGGAGCAAGCGTATGCGTACAGAGACGTCTGCGCTACGCTCTCGCTGCTGCGCGCGCAGGGCGTTTTGCCCCTCCGCGTAACGCATAACGACACCAAGCTCAACAACGTGCTATTCGATGAAGCTTCCGATACGGCGCTTTGCGTGGTGGATCTGGACACGGTCATGCCGGGGCTTGTCGCCTACGATTTCGGCGACGCCATCCGCGCCGGCGCCAACGCGGCTTCCGCGGACGAAAGAGAGCTTTCTAAGGTTGCGCTGCGCCTTACGATGTATGAAGCCTTCGCGCGCGCCTATCTGCACGAATTAAAGGATGTCCTTACCGCGGCGGAAACGGAAACGCTTTTTATGGGCGCTTTGCTTATGACGCTCGAATGCGGGCTGCGGTATCTGACGGATTATATAAACGGCGATCTATACTTTCATCCCGCGTATCAAGAGCAGAACCTTCAAAAGGCGCGCGTGCAGCTTTGCCTTGCTGCGGATATGCAAAAAAAGCGGGACGCAATGCTGCGCATCACGTCCCAGCTTATATAGCGTATCCCAAACAGCGCTATCTTCGGACGCGCTCCAACACAAAGCCCAGAAGCGCAAACAACGCGAACGCCGCAATGTCCACCGCCACGATGGTGGAGCCGACGGGCGTACCCGCAAGGATGGAAACGAGCAGACCGAGCAGCGCGCAGCATACGGAAAGCGCTGATGCGCAAAGGGTCACCGCCTTGAAATTCTTGAACACGCGCATCGCCGAAAGCGACGGAAAGATCACGAGCGCGGATATAAGCAGCGACCCTACAAGGTTCATGGCCAGCACGATAATAACGGCTGTGATTACGGCGATCATCAGGTTGTACGCGTCCGCGCGCAAGCCCGTCGCCTTCGCAAAATTCTCGTCAAACGTCACCGCGAATATCTTGTTATAGAAAAGCGCGAATATCCCGATCACCAGCAAGGACAGCACGGCGCAAAGCCACACCTCCCCCTTCGTCAGCGTCAATATGGAGGTGGAGCCAAAGAGCGTGCTGCAAACGTCGCCCGAAAGATTCGCGGACGCGGAAAAGATGTTCAAAAGCAAATAGCCCAACGCCAAAGCGCCCACGGAAATCATGGCGATGGCCGCGTCGCCCTTGATCTTGGTGTTCTGACCCGTTTTTAGAAGAAGGATCGCGCAAGCCACCGTCACGGGCAGCACCAGCACCATTTCGTTGGATACGCCGAGCACCGACGCGACGGCGATTGCGCCAAAGGCCACATGGGACAAGCCGTCGCCAATAAAGGAAAAACGTTTGAGCACCAGCGTTACGCCAAGCAGCGACGAGCACAGCGCGATGAGCACACCCACAATCAGCGCGTAGCGCACGAAGGGATAGCCAAGATACAGGCGCAGCATTTCCATCATAGCGAAGCCTCCCCCGCGCCGGCGGTGTAGAGCTTGCCCGCGTCGCTGTTAAGATACGCCGCCTTTTCGCCAAAGAAGAGCGGCTCGCCCACATGCAGGATATGGCTTGCGTAACGAAGCGCCGCCGCCATGTCGTGCGTAATCATCATGATCGTAATGCCCTTTTCTTGATTTAAGCGCCAAATCTGCGCGTACATGTCCGACGCGGCCTTTGGGTCCAGCCCCGCGACAGGCTCGTCCAGCAGCAGCAGCTTTCGTGTGGCGCAAAGGGCGCGCGCCAGCAGCACACGCTGCTGCTGCCCGCCGGAAAGGTCGCGGTAACAATGCGCCGAGAGCGCCGCAATCCCCATCTGCTCCATATTTTCCTGCGTTAGGCGCTTCTCCTCGCGATTGAAAAACGGACGCCCGCCGCACCGGTTCAAACACCCGGAAAGCACGATCTCCCGCACGGAGGCCGGAAAATCGCGCTGCACCACCGTCTGCTGCGGTAGGTATCCGATCTCGTTCGCGTGCAGCCCGTCGCCGGTAACGATCCGCCCGCGCAACGGCGGCTGCAAATGCAGGATGGTCTTCATCAGCGTGCTCTTCCCGGAGCCGTTCTCGCCCACGATGCAAAGATAGTCGCCGGCGTGGACGGAAAAGCTCAGATCGGAAAGCACGGCGCTGCCGTCATATCCCAAGGAAAGGTTTTCACATTGTAGCAAAGCCATAGTATCTCCCGCGCGCGTCAACGCAGCGCTTCTTGCAGCACGGCAAGGTTTTTTTCCATGATCGACAGGTATGTAGTACCGTTTTGCATATCCTTTTCCGTAACGGACTGCATGGAATCCAGCGTCAGTACGGCTTGGTTTTTTTTCGCCGTATTCTCTACGATGGTGTTGGCGATGTCATGCTGCGCGCCCTCGATGGTCAGCACGGCGGGAAGCGCAAGCTCGTCCGCCTTTTTTGCAAGAAACGCGACGGTTTGAAAGCTCGCCTCCGTCTCGGCGGAGCAGCCCGCAAAGGCCGCGTAGTATTGGAGGCCGTAATCCTCCGTCAGATAAAGGAAGGGAAAACGGTCGCCAAAGAGCAGCGTTTTCTGCGGCGCGTCCGCTACGGCGCGCGCGTATCGCGCGTCCAGCGCGCGCAGCTTCTCCGTATACGCCCGCGCGTTTTCCGCATAGTCCGCGGCGTTTTCGGGATATAGCGCGGAAAGCGCTTGTTCGATCCTTGCGCAAAACAGCATCGCGTTTTTTACGGACAGCCAAACATGCTCGTCATATACCGTCTCGCCCGCCGGCGCTTCCTCCTCCTCCGGCTCCATGCCCTCACGCAGCTCCTCCTCTTTTGCTTCATCCCCCAGCGTTTCGATAAGATTGACGGTGATCCTATCGGGATTGACCGCTTCCTTCAGCGCGTCTTGCACCCATCGATCCGATTCCCCGCCGACAAACAGGAACAAATCGCAGGAGGAAACGCGGATCATATCCTGCGCCGAGGGCTGAAAGCTGTGCATATCCGTGCCGTTTTTAAGGAGCAGCGTCACTTGGCTGTCCGAAAAATGCGTGCCCATAATCTCCCGCACCCAATCGTAGACCGGGAATATGGTGCATACGATGCCCCGGCTCTCCCCTTCGATCTGCTTCTTTGGCTGCGCTTGGCACGCGCACAGCGCGCACGCGAGCATCGAAACCGCCAAGAGGCAAGCAAGCGTCTTCTTCATTCTCTTTCCCCGTCTTTCTTCGCGTCCTGCATGGGCGCGCATTCGCTGCAATCCTTGCAAAGCCCGAATACGACGGTCTTTGCCTTGTTGATCTGAAAGCCGTCCGTCTCGGAAACGGCGCTTAGCATCTGCTCGGAAAGCCGCGTATCCATATGAAAGCTTTGCCCGCATTGCATGCAGGTCAAGTGTATGCAGTTTTTACAATCCTTCGCGTCCATATACTGGTAGAGCGCTTCATGCTCCACGCCCGTAGCAAGCTTGCGCACGACGCCAAGCTTGCCAAGATACACCAAATTGCGATAGACGGCGCTCAAGCTCACGCCCTTTTCCTCCAGCGCGCACGCGATCTGCTTCGCCGAAAGCTGCTGATCGGGTCTAGCCTGCAAAAAAGCCGCCAATTCCCTGCGCTGCTTGGTCATGTAGGCCATTTTTTTATTCCGCCTCCAAATCTGCGAATCGTTCGCAAATCAATGTAGTATAGATTCCTCGGTTTGTCAAGTCGTTTTCTTGCTGACATCGCGCAAAAAGCATGTTATACTTAATTTATCGAAAGGAGTTCTCCTATGCTCCAATGGGTTTTGTATGTACAGGTCAATCTGATCGGCCTCATTATATTGATTTTGATTTATTGCAGCCAAGGCAGAAGGGTAGGCCGCGATTTAGATCAGCGCTATTTTAACAGGCTTCTTTATACAAACGCCCTCATTCTTGTCGTTGACGCCGTCACTTGGGCGGTGGACGGCCAAATGCCGCTTCGCACGGACTATGTAAACCACGTCAGCAATTTCCTGTACTATTTAACGATGCCCTTGATCGCCTACTATTGGCTTTGCTACTGCGACTGCCGCATCTACGGCAACGAAAAAGCGCTGCACAAAAGGCAGCGCTTTTACAGAATACCTCTCATCCTCAACCTTGCGATGATTGCCATCAATCTGTGGACAGGATGGGTTTATTACATCGACGAAGCGCGCGTATACCACCGCGGCGTCTATTTTCTGCTGTATTGCCTGCTGGTGTTTCCCAATATGTTCGTCGCGTTTTTCCTGCCGCTTTACAAAGCCGTCCGCGCAAGAGGCGCACGGCGCAGGGAATACTGCCTTCTGGCGATGTTTGTCATGTTCCCGCTCGTTTGCGGCATTCTGCAATTCTTATACTACGGCATCGGCTTTACATGGACAAGCATCGCGCTTGCGCAGTTGATGATCTACATCAACGTCCAAAACAGGCAGATTTCCACGGACGAGCTTACGGGCGTCAACAACCGCCGCCGCTTCAACCGTTATCTCGACAATCTTTTCGACGGCAAAAAACCGGAAACGCCCTTTGTTATGATCCTGATGGACATCGACGATTTCAAGCTTATCAACGACACCTACGGCCATCAAACCGGCGACCAAGCGCTGCTGCGCACCGCAAACGTGCTGAAACGCTGCTGCTTGGATAACCGCTTCTTCCTTGCTCGCACCGGCGGAGACGAATTCGTGATGACGATACGCGACTGCGACGCCGCCACCTTGCAAAAGACTGTAGACACGATCACGCAGCGGATACAGAAGGAAAACAACTTCGCCAAGTGCCCCTATCGTCTTTCCCTTAGCATTGGCTACGCCACGCTGGGCGAAGACGACGCCGCCGATCAGGACGAGCTGTTCTCCTTGGCGGATAAGCGCATGTATGAGGTCAAAACAAAGGCGAAGGCGCTCCGTCCTGCGAACTGGCATATTTAATATCGCGGCGCGCCAATACCACCGCCATACAATCGCCAAGCACCTCCAGGCAGTCCGCGCGCAGCCGCGCGCCGTTTGCGTCTATGCACAAAAAGCCGATCAACCGATTTTCATACCGTATCGCCGTGGCCGTCAAAACATGCGCGTCCTCTCCCGCTTGCTCACCCGTGACGGACAGAAGCTCCTTCTGTTCAAACGCGTCGATCCACGAACGTATCGTTTCAAAGGAAACGTCCCGCCGCTTGTCCGTCTCGCAGCCTTCCTCCGCGCAGGACGCAAACGTTTTTTTGCCCGTCTGCGCCTGTTCATCCAGCTCGATCACATACGCGCTTGTTGCGTCATAATAGGTACGGATTCTTTGCAGCAAGCCGACGGCGATTTCGCGCGGGTCGCCCCGCCGCAGCATTTCCTCCGCGATCTCATGGAGAAAACGAAGCTGCTTGGCCGTTTCGTCCGCCGCCTCCAGCGTTTTTCGCTGCGCGGTTATATCGCTTGTGACCGTGAGCTGCACCGGATCGTCAATATCGGGAAACGTCGTCACGGAGATGTTGCTCTCCAGCCACACGATGCTGCCGTCGCGCCTCCTCGCGCGGTAGACACAGGTGCGCGGTTCGCACTTGGCGCTTGCTTCCACCGTGAGCGCTACCGCAAGCTGCCGATCCTCGGGAAGGATGAGATCGTGCACGGCGCGCACCTCTGTGAAAAACTGCTCCTTGGTGTAGCCGAGCATTTCGCAGTATCGGTCGTTTGCAAATAGAAACTGCGGCACGTTATCCCGTAAATAGATCGCCGTAACGCCGCCGTTTATGTTTTCCATGATGATTTGAAGCTGCTCCGCCGTTTCGCGAAGCTTGCTCTCCGCCTGCCACTGCGCCGTCATGTTTTCCACCGTGCAATAGATCAACTGCTGCTCGTCGGTTCTGGCGATGACGCGAAGCGAGCAATGCAGGTGCACAAAGCCCGGTTTGCCGGGCATGTTGTGCAGCATGACCTCGCAGCTTGTTTCCTCGCCCGTTTCTATGGCTTGTTCGATGCAATCCATCATGATGCGGGCGTTCTCCTCGTCCATATGCTCCACCCACACCAAGCCAAGCGCGTCCTCTATGGTCATTTTGTCGCCGCCAAGCATCTGCGCATACTTTTGATTGACCCGCTGCACATCCACCTTGCCGCTTTTGTACTCAAAAATACACGCGCCGCCGACATAGCTGTTGAATATCAGCGTATCCATGGACTTGGGGTCCCAAAAGGCGTTGTTGTTGAGCGTTTCGACGGTGGAAAGCGCGATCATCTCCGCTTCCTTGCCGCTGCTCGCCTCCAGAATCTCATAATCCGAGACGGACATGGGGCGCGCGTAGTAATAGCCCTGTACATAGTGGCAGCCGATGGAGCGCAAGAAGTCCGCCTGCTCCCTGCTTTCCACCCCCTCGGCGATGATCGGCATGCCGAGCCATTTCGCCATGCGCACGATGGATTGGAGTATATTGCCGCCGCGCTGCGAATCGTCGCCGCCCTCCAAAAAGCGCATGTCCAGCTTCAAGATATGCGCGGGCACATCCTTGAGCGTGTTGAAGGAGGAATACCCGCAGCCAAAGTCGTCTATCTCGATCAAAAAGCCGAACGCGCACAGCCGCTCCACCATATCGATGATCTGGCCGGTGGATTTTGCAAACGCGGATTCCGTGATCTCCAAGCGCAGCAGATAAACCGGGATGCGATACTTCTTCACAAGCCCGGTGATCGTTTCGTAAAAGCCCTCCTGAAACATGTCGTAGCGCGAAACGTTGACCGACAGCGGCAAGGGTATTTTCCCAAGATCCAGCCATTTGCGCAAAAGGATGCAGACCTGCTCCCAAATGCTTTTATCCAATTCATAGATAAAGCCGTTGGATTCGAACAGCTGGATAAAGGCCGCCGGCGAAAGCACGCCCTTTTGCGGATGTACCCACCGTGCGAGCGCCTCCGCGCCGATCATGGCGCCGGTGGAATGGTTGTACTGCGGCTGCAAAAATGGCACGAACTGCCCCGCTTGCAGTGCAATCTGCATCTCGGTGGTGATCTCCTGTTTTTCCAGCATCTGCGCGCGCATGGAATCATCGTACCACGCGTAGCGCGTATCGAAGCGTCCTTTCGTAGACCGAAGCGCAAGCAGCGCCCTGTCGCACATCAGCGCGACGTCCAGCGCCGCATCCTCCACCTTATAGATGCCCATGCGCGGCACAAACTTAAAGTTGGCCTCCGCTTGCTCCGCAAACGTGTGCTCGATATTGGTAAGCGCCTTGCTCGGGTCAAAGCTCTCCGCCTCACGGCAGCAGATGAAATGATCCGCGTCGTACCTTGCGTAAACCGCCAAACCCGGCGTTTGCTTGGCTTGCGCCTTATAGCTCTCGCCAACGTGGCGAATATACCCGTCGCCCGTTTCCGCGCCGAAAATATCGTTAAACACCTTGAAATCGTCCATATCCCAGCGTGTAATCACATACCGCTTGCCGGGATTCTCACGCAGCAAACGCGCCGTATGGCGAAAGAAGCCGTATTTGTTGTAGATACCGCTCTTTTCGTCCATATCCATGGAACGCAGCTCCCGCTCGATCGCGCGGTTCTGCTCCGCGATTCTATCCGCTTCCCTGCGCGCGATGATGTTTTTGATCCGATGCATCACGATCAGCGGATTGATGGGCTTGGTCAGCACGTCCACGGCGCCGCCCTCCAGCGCGCCGATCTGCGTGTCCGAATCCTCGCTCGCCGTCACCACGACGGTTGGAATATCGCGAAGGGCGGCGTCCTCGTGCATCACGGCCATCACGCCAAAGCCGTCCAGCTCCGGCATGGAAATATCCAGTATCAGTATTTCGATATTGGGAACGCTGTAGAGCGTTTCCAGCGCCTCGATGCCGTTTTTCGCCTCCAACACCTCATAGGTATCCTCAAATATGGCGCGCATCAGGCTGCGGCTGGACGCCGCGTCATCCGCGACAAGCAAGCGTTTCTTTTCGTTTTCCATATCGCTCATGCGTAATACCCACTCTCGTAGTCCTAGGCGGCTTCGCCTGTAGCATACATGTCCGCCCATCAAATACACTTCTACTATATCGTATATTTCAGACAAAATCAACCGCCGTTACGCCGTCCTTCGCGCACAGCGCGGCCAAAACCACGCTTTTTCCTTCATTTCCCGCCGTATAAGCCTTGACATCGCGCAAAGCAAACTGTATTATCAAATGAAATGTAATTTTACAGATGAGGAGAATCGTATGCTGGGCGCGTTGCTGAACACTGGCGCTATCGTTGCGGGCGGCTTGGTCGGATTGCTGCTGGGAAAGGGCTTGCCCTCGCGCGTCACCGACAGTATTATGAAGGGCTTGGCGTTGGTCGTCATGTACATCGGCGTCACAGGGCTTCTGAAGGGAGAAAACCAGCTCGTCACCATACTCGCTGTCGTATTGGGCGGCGGCTTGGGCGCGTGGCTGGATCTTGACGGACGCTTCAGCCGCTTCGGGGATCGCGTGAGCAAGCTTCTTGCCAAGGGCGACAGTCGCTTTGCCGCCGCCTTTGTTACAACGTCGCTCCTCTTTGGCGTGGGCGCGATGGCGATTGTCGGCTCGCTGCAAAGCGGTCTTTCCGGCGACCACAGCACCTTGATCGCAAAGTCCGTGATCGACGGCGTCGCGAGCATCGTTTTTTCCGCAACCATGGGCGTAGGCGTATTGTTCTCCGCGGCGACGATTCTGCTTGCGGAGGGCGGCGTCACGCTGCTTGCACAGGTCATAGCGCCCTTTCTCGGCGCGCACGCGATTGCGGAGGTCACTTGCATGGGCTCCGTGCTGCTTTTGGGCATGAGCCTTAACATGCTGGAGCTCACCAAGCTCAAGATCGTCGATTACCTTCCCTCCGTCCTGTTTGCGGTTGTTCTTGCGCAGTTCATGTAAAATAAGGAAAGCCATACTGCCATGATTGTATAGGATTCGATTTCCGCTGGTTGAAATCGAATCCTTCTTATGGTAAAATTTAAACGCAAATTGCAAGTGCAAGTTGGACACCCCGTGGTAGATAGTGCCCCCTCATAAA
>CAZNAL010000032.1:0-21043 GCA_964571055.1 uncultured Oscillospiraceae bacterium
TAGGGATCGCATACCAGCGGTTCTATGCCGTAAGCGCATAGCTTTTTGATAATGTCCATCACCTTGGAATTGCGGACATCCGGGCAATTTTCCTTAAAGGTCACGCCCATGATCGCTACCTTTGCGCGGCGCACCACCTTGTCCGCCTCGATCAGCTTGTGCACGATATTCTCCGCGACAAAAGCGCCCATACCGTCGTTGACCCTGCGGCCTTCGCTGATGATGCGGCTGTAATATCCCAGCATCTCCGCTTCGTAGGTCAGATAGTAAGGATCGACGCCGATGCAATGTCCGCCCACAAGACCGGGGCGAAACCCCAACGCGTTCCATTTGGTGTTCATGGCGTCTACCACGTCGTTGGTGTTGATGTCCATATGCGAAAAGGACATCGCCAGCTCGTTCATAAAGGCGATGTTGATGTCGCGCTGGCTGTTTTCGGCTACCTTCGCCGCCTCGGCTACCTTGATGCAGGGAGCTTGATAGATGTGTTCTACGACCATCGCGTACACCGCGGCGATCTCCTCGCGCGTAGCGTCATCGCGACCGGATACGATCTTTGTAATATTATACAGCGTATGCACCTTGTCGCCGGGATTGATGCGTTCGGGCGAATAGCCGATGCCGAAATCCGCGCCGCAGGAAAGGCCGGATTCCTTTTCCAATATAGGAATGCAAATGTCCTCTGTGACGCCCGGATAGACGGTGGATTCATACACCACGACGTCGCCCTTTTTCAAATGCCGCCCCACGATAGCGGTAGCGCCCGCCACGGGGGATAGGTCCGGCGTTTTATCCACATGAACGGGCGTGGGTACGGCGACAATAAAAAAGCGCGCTTCCTCCAAGCGCCCTTCGTCATCCGTAAACTCCATCGCGGACGCGCGGATCGCATCGTCGCCCACCTCGTTGGTAGGGTCGGCGCCGCTTTGATACAGCGCGATTTTTTCACTGTTCACATCAAAGCCGATCACGTCGCAGCTTTTCGCAAACGCGACCGCAAGCGGCATGCCGACATACCCCAAGCCAACGACGGCAAGTTTCTCCTCTTTCTGCAAAAGCCTGTCCCGGTGCATACGCGCGCTCCCTTCTGTATTAGAACATTCTAAAAATATTCTCGTTGAACCACTCGTATCCAAAGTTAAGATTCGGCAGGATACCGATACGGCGAAGAAGTCCCGCGACGACCCACACCATAGCGACAAGGCCGATGATATTCAAGCAAAGCACCAGCCGTGCGCGTCGCGCACGCTGCGCGCGCTTCTTTTCCATTTCGGGCGTCATGGTGAGCTCGTGCGCGGCAAAATCCTCGTCGTGCTCCTCCTGCGAGGGTCCCTCATAAGGCGCGGGGCCTACATCTTCTTCCTCTGCGGGCGCGTTTTCGGGAAGCGGCGTCGCCGTTTCGGGCGGGGTAAACGGTATGGCAAAAACCGGCGTCTCCACGGGCGGCACGAGCGTTGTTTCCGGCACAGGCGGCGTGATCGGCGCTACGGGTGCAGCCGGTTCGGCTTCGCGCGGTATGGTGGGCGCGGTAAAGGAAACAGGCGGGGCTGCGGGCGGCACAACAGGGCTTGTCTTGGGCGCGTACGCCGTGCGCGGCGCTTTCTCGTTTCGACGCGTTTCCCGCGGCTGCGCGTTGGTCGACGGCTGCGTGGGCGGCTTTTGCTGCTTTTGCTGTTGCGACGCGGCGGGCTGTTGCCCCTGCGCCGCGGCGTAGGGCGGCGTTTGCGGCGCGTACTGCGGCGCAAAAGGCGGCTGGACGTAGGGCGGCTGCTGCCCATAGGGGGGCGGCGCGTATTGCGGCGATTGTCCGTAAGGGGTCTGCGGCGCATAGGGCTGCGGCCAATAGGGAGGCTGCGGCGGGTATTGCGGCGCGCCATAGGGCGCTTGCGGCGCATACTGCGGCGGCTGGCCGTAAGGCGGCTGCGCGGACTGTGGCGGCTGGCCGTAGGGGGACTGCGCGTAGGCGCCGGGCATGTACGGCTGCCCATAGGGGGGCATGTAGGGGTAATAATACGGCGCCATGCCATACGGACTCATGGAGGGTGGCGGCTCAAGCATTTTGAGCTTGAGCACCTCTTCCAGCGTAAATCCCTGCAGCTGTAAGGATACGTCCACAAGGCTTTCCCCGTCGTCAATACACGAAAAAGCGTGGATAAAGACCGCCTTCACGACCGCCTCTGTCCGTTCCTTATCCTGCAAATATATCTTTGATAGTTGCCGTACAGCGCCGAAATGCGCGCGAAGAAGATCTTCCTTGATCTGCCGGTTCGCGTTCTCCGGTCTGTCGTTAATGATTTCCATTTCTCTATACCTTTTAGGGCAATTCGGTTTGCGTCTATTGCTCGACAATGACGCATTTTCATACTGCCGCTTTACTATCATAGCATATGTACCCTTAATTCGCCAATAAAAATAGATTTTATTGAAGAAAATTCATACTTTCTTGTTTGCCGATTCCTAGCATTGGCTGTATAATCTATCATAAGAATGTATGCTTGCGTAGATACGCTCGGTGGAGGTCAGATGAAGTTTCGGGTCGGCAAGGGCAACAGGCCGCAAAAAAGCAGTGGGAAGGTCGAAGACGTTCTTCTTCATACGCGCTCTGACCGCCGCAGTCTTTCACACGTCCCCGATCCCGCGGGCATTCGAAAGCGCGTGGACCGGCGCGGCAACCCGGAGGATGCGCCCACGGAGGATGCGCTGCTGCGGGAGCGCATCGCGGAATCCGGCGCGCGCCATATCGCACAATACGACGTCACCGTTGCCGTCACGGACGCTGCGGGCGTGCGGCGAAACTTCGTCTGCAAGAGCGAGGATATTTCTACCACCGGCATTTTGCTGCTGCTTCCTAGCGACGCGGACGCGGACGTATTGGAAAAAGCAAATAACGTTTCCCTTCGCTTTACCATTTCGCCAGGCTCCATGCCGGAGGGCTATGAAATGGACGTCAAGATCAACGCGAGCTACGCGCGAAGGCGTTCCTGCGCGGGCGGCGTGTTGGTCGGTATGTCCTTTAAGGAGACGCTTGCGCAGTACGCGGACAGGCGAAAGAACAACAATATGGTGATGGTATCCACGATCAGCATGTTTTTTATCGTGCTGATGGTGGTGCTGATGCGGATGGAAAGCATCATTTACTTCCAGTTCAACCGTATGCTCTACACCTACAGCATCGTCGCGGCGCTGTTTCTTCTTACGCGCTACATTTTCGGCGCGATGTACCGTCCCGTACCCATCAACCCGGATTATACGCCGGGCGTTACCATCATCATTCCTTGCTTCAATGAGGAAACGTGGATCGATCGCACCATCACAAGCTGCATGAATCAGGATTATCCGCCGGACAGGCTGGAGGTCATCGTGGTGGACGATTGCTCCACCGACGGTTCGGTCAAAAAGATCCGCCGCACCATCCAAAAGCTTAGCGAGGAAGGCGAACGCTTTGGCGTTGCGGACAGGCTCCATTACGTCGTGCAGGAGAAGAACATGGGCAAGCGCGACGCCATGGCGCGCGGGACGCGGCTTGCCAAGCACGATTACGTCGTGTTTGTCGATTCGGACAGCTTTTTGAATCCCTTTGCGATCCGCGCGCTGGTGCAGCCCTTCCAAGACCCCAAGATGGGCGGCGTTTCCGGGCGGACGGACGTGGCGAACACCTACACCAACGCGCTCACGCGCATACAATCCGTGCGCTATTATATTGCGTTTCGTATCTTCAAGGCGGCCGAGGCGCGCTTTGACGCGGTCACCTGCCTATCCGGCCCCCTTTCCTGCTATAAAAAGTCCATCGTGCTTGAAAACATCGACGCGTGGCTCAACCAGCGCTTTCTTGGCCAAAAGGCGACGTTTGGCGACGACCGCGCCATGACGAACTTCGTTTTACGGCATCACCGCACCTCCTATCAGGATACGGCGGTATGTTCCACCATCGTTCCCAACGAGCACGCCGCGTTTTTGAAGCAGCAGATGCGCTGGAAACGCTCATGGCTTAGAGAATCCATGCTTGCGGGAAGCTTTATGTGGCGGAAGGAGCCCTTTATGGCTTTCTCCTTCTACGTCGGCATGCTCGTTCCCATCGCCGCGCCTATCGTGGTGCTCTATAACCTCGTTTACGTGCCCATCGTGCACGGGGTGTTCCCCACCACGTTCATACTGGGTCTTATCGCGATGGCAATGCTGATGAGCTTCGCGCAGCTTCTTTTGAGAAAGAGCAGCACATGGCTGTACGGGCTTGTGTTCTGCCTTTATTATGAGGCTGTGCTGCTTTGGCAGATGCCCGTCGCGTGGTTTACCTTTTGGAAATCCACTTGGGGCACGCGCATGACGGAGGCTGACGTAAAAGCCGCGAGCTACGCCGAGCGCCGCCGTTTAAGGCGCGAGCAAAAGGAGAGAGAGAGGGAGCTGTTGGATGCGTGAACGAGAGTACATACCCGATCCCGCGCTCTTGGCGCTCAAGGATCGTAAAAAAGCTGTCCGCAGCGTCTTTCAGGCGTTGTTTCTGCTCTCGCTCGTACTGCTTTATATCAGCACCGTCATCGACTACCCCAAATACGCCCCTTTCCAAAAGGACGCGCCTAATGTGGTAACGGGGGCCGATAACGGCTTCATCTCCGTTTCCTACACGGGCGTCGCGCGCGGCGAAAACGAGGATCTTATCTCCGCAAGAAAGCTGGAGGAGCATCTGCAGGCGCTTAAAAACTCCGGCTATGTCACCATCAAGCAGCAGGACATCTACGATTACTACAATAGCGGTAAGGCGCTCCCGGAACGCGCCGTGTTCCTCTTTTTTGAGGACGGGCGCCGCGACACCGCGATCTTTTCGCAGCCCGTTATGGAACGGCTCAACATGTGCGCGACCGTCCTTACCTATGCCAACAATCTCACGCTGCAAGGCAGTAAATTCTTAAAAACCGATGATTTGAAACAGCTTGATCGCGGCTCCTTCTGGGAAACGGGCACCAACGGCTACCGCCTCGCCTACATTAACGTGTTCGATCGGTACGACAGATACCTTGGCCAGATGACCTCCCATGAGTTCAGCTTGATGGCGTCGTATTTGGGGCGTAACTACAACCATTATCTCATGGATTTTATCCGCGATAAGGACGATATTCCCATGGAAAGCTATTCCCAAATGGCGGAACGCGTCAACACGGATTACAGCCTTATGAAGGAGGTCTATACGCGGGAGCTTGGGTATCTTCCCAGCGCCTATGTTCTGATGCATTCCAACACGGGGCGCTTTGCAAGCAACGAGCGCGTCAGCGAGGTCAACGAGAGGGCGCTTCGCGCGACCTTTGGCATGAATTTCAATCGCGAGGGCTTTGCGCTCAACCGGCAAGACACGGATCATTACGACCTTACGCGCATGCAGCCGCAGTCCTATTGGTCAACGAACCACCTTCTCATGCGCGTGTGGTACGATACGGGGCTTACGCAGTCCTTTGTCACGGGCGATGCGGAAAAAGCCAAGGACTGGGCGTTATTAAACGGCGCGGTGGAGCATAAGGAGGATCAAATGCTCCTCACGTCCCTTCCCTTGGGCTTTGGTACAGTGCGCTTAAACAGCAGCGCGGCGTATACCGATTTTATTCTTTCCACCCGGCTTTTGGGCAACAAGCTCGGCATACAGCGCATTTATCTTCGCGCGGACGAAGCTAGGCAGAACTATATCGCCGTGGAAAGCTGCGACGATGTGCTTACGATCTACAGCGGCGCGGGCGGCGCGGAGCGCGCGCTCTATTCCATCCGCTTTGACGAGCTTTACGGCGTGCGCCATCAAACCGAAGCGGAGAACAGCGAGGAAGCGCGCGACGCGGCGATCTACGCAAAGGATCATTACGGCGATAAAAACGTAGAAAACGCCGTGATTCTTACCGACCTTGAAAGCGAACCGGCGCCGACCGGAAACGAGGATTACATCCCGGCGCTCGATCTTCGAACCCCCGGCGATACGCAGCTCAAGCTTACGATGCAGGGAAACCGCCTGACGCTGAGCGCTAATGGGTTTACGGCGGTAGAAAACATGGAGGTGCCCTGCGCGGACGCGGGCTATGTTTACCTTGAATCCGGGTGTGGCTCCACCGAAGGCGGCTACAGCCAAAGAAACCTTGCGGACGATGTGTATGACGCGGTCTTTTCCGATTTTCTCATCACCACGACCGACGGTAAAACAGCGCTTTATGATTATCTGCCTTCGGATTTTGAACTGTTTCTTTTGAACGCGGGACGTGCCTGGAACAATTTAGTGGATTGGTTTATTGATAATCTATGAGACTGCAAAAGAGACAATTAACGCCGCTGCTGCTAGCACTTTGTGCCGGGATGCTGCTGTGCGCCTGCGCCGCCTCGCCGCAGGCTCCGCTCCCTGTGGGCGAACCGGCGCTCGTTGAAGCGCCCGCACCGCCGGCCACACCCGCCGCTAGGCAGCCCGACGACGTCGCAGATGTACCCGCGTGGCAGCGCACGGGCGCGCGTCCTATTTCCGCGTGGGCTGTGTATTGGGATACGAAGGATGTGCTGACAGAGCTTGCGCCCATCGCGGACCGGCTCGGCACGCTTTGCTTTTTCGAGGCCTTCTTTGCCGCGGATGGTACGCTTCTATTACCCGACGCCGCCGTCACGGTGTACGAGGATGTGGAACGCGCGTATCCGGGGCACGCTTGGCAAAGCTATCTGACTTTCGTCAACGACGTGAAGAAGGAGGACGGCTCCTTCGACTTGAAAACCGCGTCGCCGCTCAAGCCCATCCTTGCCGATACGGCGGCTATGGACGCGCATATCGAAGAGCTGATCGCCTTTACGCGTGAGCGCGGCTTTGACGGTATCGAGCTCGACTATGAGGCGCTTCGCAAGGCGCCGGAGCTTTGGGAACCCTTTACGGTATTCTGCGCTAGGCTCTACGCGCGCACGCAGCGGGAAGGCTTGGGGCTCCGCGTGGTGCTGGAACCTATCGCCCCTTTCGAGACGCTTAGCTTCCCGCAGGGGCCCACCTACGTCATCATGTGCTATAATCTATATGGCGGGCATAGCCAGGCGGGACCCAAGGCGGACTACGATTTTCTGACGGAACTGATGAGCTGCGGCGCTACGCTGCCCTCCAAGCCGCTTTTCGCGCTTGCGACCGGCGGCTATGATTGGGACGAGCACGGGGACGGCACGCAGGTGACGCTGGAAAAAGCCTGCGCGCTCTACAAGGACCGCGGGCAAGGCAACGCCATCCGCGACGGAAGAAGCGGCGCTGTGGCTTTCCGCTACAAGGCGGATAACGGCAAGCTCCACACCGTATGGTATGCCGATGCGCGCACGCTGGCGCTTTGGACGCAGACGCTGCAAAAGGCGGGCTATGACGAGGTTTGCTATTGGCGGCTTGGCGGCAATTACGCCGAATAAACGGCGAAGATCACAAGAAACATCGTGCTGGGAGGTTTTTGCATGCGTAAGACTGCGATTTTGTTTTTCATTTTGCTTTCCCTGCTTCTTTTTAGCGGATGCGGCGAAAAGAAACCCGCGGCAGCGCCCGTGCCGGCGCCGGTAACCGAAGCCCCCGCCCCTGTGGCGGCAGAGACGCCGCCGCCCGCGGACGCGCAGACCGAAGCGCCCAAACAAGAGGCGGCGGAAGCCGTGGATGTATCAAGCCTTCCTGCGCTTGACAGCGGTTACTACGACGCTTTCTTTGATAACGGACTTTTTATCGGCGATTCCATTACGCAGGGGCTGCAAAACTATATGGTGCAAAAGCGTAAGGAGCGGCCGCAGCTTTTGGGCGACGCAAAGCTGGTCGCCGCCAAGAGCTTCAGCCTTGAAACCGCGTGCAGCGATGCCGTATCGGACGGCGAAGCGGCGCTTCGCTATCGCGGCAGAGCCATGACCGTACCGGAGCTTTTGGAGGCTACGGGCGCGCAAAAGCTCTTTATCATGCTTGGCACCAACGACGCCGCGGGCAAAGAACCCGCAGACCTCATCACGCCCTACGCCGCACTTATCTCGCTCGTAAAGCGCAGCGCGCCCGACTGCAAGGTGTATATCCAATCCTGCACCCCCATGGTCAAGGAAAAGGAAACCGCGCAGCTTGATAACGCCAAGCTCGACGCGCTCAACCAAGCGCTGCAGGCGCTTGCCGCGGAAAGCGGCGCGGCGTATATTGACGTTGCCTCCGCGCTAAAAAGCGGCGACGCGATGAACCCCGCGCTTTCCTCCGACCAATACGTGCATATCAACGATGCCGGCGCAGAGGCTTGGATCAACGCGCTGTATAGCTTCGCGCAGCAGTCCTGCGCGAAAGGCGAGTGGACGCCCGAGGGCTGAAAGGATCACGCGCATGATATGCACCAAACCGCTATATAAACCGCTCCTGTTTTTGCTCTCCTTCTGCCTTTGCGCAGCGGCGCTTCCCGCGCGCGCGGATACGCAGACAGAAGCGGATTATTTCGACGACGCGGTGTTTTTCGGGGATTCGCTCACGGTGGGGCTTGCAAATTACGCACAGAAGCAGCGCGAGCAGGAGACGCCGTGCCTTGGCAAGGCGCAGTTTTTAGCGGAGCTTGGTTACCTTATCGCGGATACCGCGCAGCCAGACGGATACGAGAAGCACCCCGTTTATAAAGGCAAAAGGTCCAATCCTTTTTACAGTTTGCAAAGAATGAAGCCGGGTAAGGTGTTTGTACTCTTGGGCATCAACGACGCCTTTGAAGAAACCGAGACCGTGCTCGCTCGCTACGATACGCTTCTGTACACCCTTCGGAAAACCCTGCCCGACGCGCAGCTGATCGTACAAGCGCTGCTTCCTATGATGGCCGCGCGCGAGGAGGTGTCCTTCGACAACGATAAATTGCGCGCGATCAACGACGGGCTTTGGACGCTTGCCCAAACGCACGGCGCGGTTTTTCTCGATCTGCGGGGCGCTGTGGAAAAGGACGGCGCGCTTGATCCCGCGCTTTGCAGCGACGAATACCTGCATTTGAACGAAGCTGCCTACGTCGCGTATGTGCAGCAGCTTACGCGCTTTGCCGCCTTCCGCAAAGCCGCGCAGGGCCCCTTGCAGGCGCAGACCGTCAAGCGGCAAATCGTCATCAGCGGACGCGATATTCCTTCCCGTACGGGGCGCGTTCTTGCGCGTATCCCCGGCGGCGTCTCGTTTGAAACGCTTTCTAAATCCGGCGAATGGTACGAGGTGCTCTATTCCCAGCAGCACATGTTCGTGCATGAAAGCGCGCTGCTTTTAACCGGCAGTCTGCCCGTTACGCTTTCCGGCAGCGCGACGCTTTATGATAAACCCGACGAAAACGGCGGCGTTGTCTATAATGTCGCGGCGGGGGAAACGCTGCACGCTTTAAGCGATTATTTTTCCGCCGACTGGCTCCTTACCGCCGAGAGCGGACAGTACGGTTTCATCCGGCAAACGTCCCTACAAACCGATTTTTAACGTTACGAGGATTCGGCTATGGCAGCAGATGCAAAGTTCACCAAAAAGAAGCTATTATCGATGCGCACGCAGCTGCGTATCCTGCTTTACATATGCCTTGCCATTGTCTTTCTCTTTATCCTTCTGTTCCTTTTGAGCAACACGGCGGCCTACCGAAGCAGGCTTTCCACGCCCGTTTACAACGCGGAGCCGGAAACGCAGCGCGCGTATGAAACGCTGGGAAGCGGCAGCGCGACCCGCCTTACGCGCTCCGACGACACCGCGCAAAAGGTCAAGCTCGCCTTTACCGGCATCAACAGCGCCGACGTTCTTTATACCATACTTGACGAGCTGGATCGTTATAACATCAAAGCCGTTTTCTATGTTTCCGGCGTGGAAGCCGCTGAATCCGAGGACTTCATACGCGAGCTCATCCAAAGAGGGCATACCTTCGGAAGCCGGGGGCTGCACGGTGAAAGGCGTTTGGAAACACTGTCGCAGGAATCCCTGATCGCTTCCCTCTGTGAATCCAACGCCATCATGCGGGATCTGATCGGGACGACGCCCACGTCGTTCAAAAGCTACAATACGGACTATACCGACGCGGTGCTTAAAACGCTATACGCCTGCGGTTTTACGGAGGCTGTCGATACGCCCTATAACCTCGACATGCTGAGCTTTTCTTCCTTCTCCTCCGTACAAAGCTATATAAACAGCCGTTCGCTTGGCGACATCGTTTCCATGAACCTGACGGAGGAGCTTGTAGCCCCCGAGCCTACGCCGCGCGCGGAAGCTGTGCCCGCCGTAGATATTTGAAGAAACTGTTTCGGACGCCGATCAGGTGGATATGGAAGCGCTTTCGAGCAAAGAGAAGATACTGCTCATCAGCGAGTGGCTGATACGCGCCAACGCCGAAGCCGATTATCTGCCGGAAACCGTGGCGCTGCGGGAAGAGAACGGCGGTACGCGCGCGGAGGTGCAGCAGTGGATCGCGACGACGCAGGAAGCTGCCTGCTACCTTTTTTCCGGCGTCGGATCGGATACGGAGCTTACGGCGCTGCTCGATGCGCTGGACACGCTTGGCGCGCACGCGACCTTCGCGCTTACGGAGGAACAGGCGCTTGCATATCCGGAGCAGACCACGCGCATTCTCTCCTGCGGGCATATCGTGATTCCCCGCGTCATGCTGCAAAAAAACAACGATTTCTATTCCGTAAGCGCCCGTTTGCTGACCATCGAAAACACCCTGCAGCAGCGCTTTCATACGCCACCGTCGGCCTGCGCCGTCATTTTCGGAAGCGTAACGGACGCGGCGCAGGAAGCCGCCGCCGCGACGGGGCACGCGCTGATCAACGTGCAGGGGAACATCGTGCAGGAGGCGCACGCAAACGAGCGTGACGCGGATGCGGTCATGGCGCTTCTATATGGCGACAGGCTGCAAAAACTCTCTCTGATGCGCGGACAAATCGTACACTTTTCCCGCGGCGTTTACACGGATGAAACCATGCTCTCGCGCGTTGTTACCGCGATCCATACGCACAATACCTATGGCGCGGAAACCATCAACGCCGTAGAAACCAACGCGTCCTGCCGCTATACCTACCCCGTTCCACGGGATAAGTGGCTACCGGGTATCGCGGATATAGGCAAAGGGCACATACCGGATAAAAACGAATATATGGACTATATCCGGCGTTTCTATGTAGGCAGCAACTCCGCGAAAACCGTGGAACGCCTGCCGGGCTTTACGGAGGAGGAGCGCGACGCGCTTGATAAGGCGGGCTACATCCGCACGGACGGACGCGTTCTCTTCCTCACCTTTGACGACTGGGGCTCCGACGCCGCGGTCACAAGGCTGTTGGACGTGCTTGCAAAGCACGACGTGCGCGCAACCTTTTTCGTGGTTACCACCAACGTGGAGCGCAACCCCAATCTTCTGCGCGCCATCGCGCAGGCCGGGCACGATATAGGCTCGCATACCAACGCGCACATGCGCCTTGCCGCCGATCCGGACGGCGACCTGTCCTTTGACGCGCTTTCCGAAAAGGAGATAGGCGAGCTGCAGGACGATGTGGAAACGTCATGGTATAAGCTTGCGGACGCCGCAGGCGATATGCAAAACGACGGCAAGCCTGCGCTTGTTAAAATGTTCCGCCCGCCAACGCTCGCGGTCAGCCGTGACAGCCTTGGCTCCATCTTTGATCTAGGGTTCCAGTATGTGGTGTCAGGCAGCTATTCCACGGACGATTACGCGGATACCGACGTCATGCATCTGTACCGCGATATCCGTGAAAACCTCCAGCCCGGCGCGATCATCGTGCTGCACATGCTCGATTCCGCGATCTGCACGCCCGACGCGATCGATATGCTCCTTACTTGGAACGAAAAGCAGAGCACATCGCGGCAGTACACGTTTTTGCCGCTGAGCGCTTACCTTGACGGCACATATTACGTGAACGACCCCGGCGAATAAGGCGATAAGGGAAGAAAATGGAAAAGGATAAGCAGAACAAAGCACATAAGCTAACCTCCATGCATACGCAGATACGCATTTTGCTTGGCGTAGGCGTAGGGCTTGCGTTGCTGTTTGGCGTGCTTATTTATCTAAGCCGCCAAGCGGAGTATTTGAGCTCGCTTGCTGCGCCCGTTTACGACGCGCGCACGGATGTGGACGCGGCGCTCAAAAAGCTTGGCAGCGGCAAAGCGGCGCTGCTTACGCAAAGCGAGGAGACGGACTACAAAGTCAAGCTCGTGTTCTCCGGCGTTTCCAATACCGAGGTCATGCGCCAAATACTCGATCAGCTCGATCAATACGATATGAAGGCGGTCTTCTGCCTGTCCGGTATCGACGCGGCGGAATCCGGCTCCTTTATTAAAGAGCTCCTTCGTCGTGGGCATACGCTGGGCAGCCGCGGGCTTCGCGGCGAGGTGCATTTGGAGGAGGCGACACAGCAAGCGCTCGTAACCTCCTTCTGCCAAACCAACACCATTATGCGCGATCTTGCCGATTCCATTCCCATAACGCTCAAAACGCTCAACACCACCTATACGGACAGCGTATTGGAAGCCGCCCATGCTTCGGGGCTTCAAAGCGCCATTGATACCCCCTACAACCTCGATATGCTTAGCTTCTCCTCTTTTTCCTCCGTGCAGCGTTATATCAACAGCCGTAGTCTTGGCTCCTTTATCAATATGAATATTTCCGAAGAGCTGGACGCGCCGATCATGGATGAAAAGCCGCCGGAGGCAAAGCCCGCCGTTGACAAAAAAGAGGACATTCCGCCCGACGCAGATCACGTTGACATGGCCTTGCTTTCTACGAACGAAAGGATACTGCTTATCAGCGAATGGCTTATCCGCGCCAACGCAGAGGCTGACTATCTGCCCGAAACGGTGGCGCTTCGTGAAGAAAACAGCGGCGAACTCGCCTCGGTGCTTCGCAGCGTGCGCACCATCGAAAAGGCGGCGTGTTTCGTTTTTTCCGGCGTCAGCGGTGACGAGGAGCTTACAGCGCTTCTTACAACGCTGGATACGCTGGGCGCAAAGGCTACCTTCACGATGACAAGCGAGGAGATCGAGGCGTCCGGCGAGCAGATCCCGCTGATCTTGCAGCGCGGGCACGAGGTCATCCCACGCTTGATCCCGCAAACCGGCGCGGATTTCTACGGCTTTTGCTCCCGTATGCTTAGCGACAGCAGGCGGCTTTCCGAGGAATACGGCGCGGCGCAAAGCCGCGCGGTCTCCATTTTGACCCGCGTCCCGGAGGAAGCGCGCGAAGCGTCGAGCGCCGCCGGCGTTTCCATCATCGGCTACCAGAATGATATTGTGCGTGAGGAGCATAAGGATGAAACTAATCCGCAAGCCGTGATGCGTGCGCTCTTTGGCGATTCGCTCTCCAATTTCTATCTGATGCGCGGGCAGGTCGTGCATTTTCGGCGCGGCGTTTATACGGATCCCACCATGCTTTCGCGCATGGTACAGGCCGTGCATGCGCGAAGTATCTACCCCATCAAAACCGTCAACGCGCTGCTTGCAAACGATACCTATACCTATCGTTTCCCCGTGCCCGCGTCGGAATGGCTGCCCGGCATGGACACGATCGATACGGGACATCTTCCCACGCCGGAAGAGCGCATGGAAGCCATCGCTTACCACTATATCGGCACGCCTTCTGCAACCCATACCGAAATGCTGCCCGGTTTTACGGACAACGAGCGCGGGCGTTTGAATACGAAGGGCTTGGTGGAAACTAAGGATCGCGCCGTCTTTTTGACCTTTGACGATTGGGGCTCGGACGCTTCCATTTCAAAGCTTTTGGATGTGTTGGAAAAATACAATGCGGAAGCGACCTTTTTCGTCGCCACCAACTATGTGGAAAACAATCCCAATCTTCTGCGCGCCATTGCGCAGGACGGGCATGACATCGGCTCGCATACGGATTCGCATTTTCAGCTTGCCGTGGATTCGGACGGCGACATGGTCTATTCCTCCCTTTCGGAGGAAACGCTGCCCGTGTTGCAGGAGGACGTTATCACCTCATGGTATAAGCTTGTCAGCATTGTAGGAGATATGCAAAATGAGGGCGCGCCGGTGCTTACAAAAATCTTCCGCCCGCCTACGCTCTCCGTCAGCCGTGACAGTATGGGCGCGGTATTTGATATCGGCATGGAGTACATAGTATCCGGCAGCTATTCCTCCCATGATTATGAGGAGGACGACCCGGTGCAGCTATGCAAGGATCTGCAGGATAATCTGCGCCCCGGCGCCGTGATCGTACTGCATATGTCGGATACGGCGAAGGTCACCGCGGAAGCGCTCGATATGCTCTTTGCATATAATGAATCGCTTCCGCCCGCCAAGCAGTATACGTTTGCGCGCTTGAGCGCATATGTGGACGGCAAGTATACGGTAACGCCCGCGTATTAAAGAAAAACTGCGTGGTCAAAGAGAGGGCGGCTTGTCAAACGTTTTCGGAATCCTTGGCGCAGGGGGGGAGGGCGCATTCAAAAGGACAATAGCTTGTGGCGTGCTGCATGGCGGACGCTTTCGCGGATTGTATGGCGAGCTCCAGCACCTCCGTGTCCGGTAAAATATTATCGGGACAAATGATATTGCCCAGGTCTTTTTCTATTTCATATACGTTTTTTATCAAGACGGCTTGTGCAATGCGTGATTTGATCGGCGTATGCAGATAGGCTAAGAGCAAATGCAGCATGGCGCGCGGCGAACTGCCGTGCTCGCCGTAGAATAGATATAGGAGTGCGCGTTTGCTGGTGATGGGAAGCTGCTCGACCATCGTTAGAAAGGCTTCGTTGATCTTCTCATCGCTGTCCGAAGGATTTAGATTTTTGAATTTATTGGTGAACACATAGGAAAGATAGTGCGGGAAAGGATTTACACTCAATACGCGGAACCATTCCAAGCTTTGGAAAAAGGATGGCGAGCTGACGCCTTTTTCCCAGTTTTGTACTGTCTTTTTGGAGACGCCAAGCTCCATCGCCATATATTCCTGTGATTTTTTGGCTTTTATTCTGGCTTGGGCGTGAAGAAGTGCAAAGCGTAGAATCCGTGCGGAGCGTGTTTCGTTCATAATCCAGACGCCTTTCTGTGAAAAACAGTATGAAAAGAATACACCGGCATTCTTGCTAACGCAGATATGTTTTCAGTGGTGCACCGCAAAATAAAAGCTCTGCATCTTTGCAGAGACACACCGTATGATCGCAATGGGCTGCCCATTCGATACGAAGCAGACGCACTAGCTTGGTGCCCTATCCTTTCGGATAAATTGCCAAATTCTTTATTAAATATATAAGATACCGCCGGCTATGTCAATACCGGGGAAAGAAAAGCTATGTGATTGGTTTTAAGAAACGCTGCTGTTTTGCTTCTCTATCAGCAAACGCGCGATCGTGTTGCACAAAATTTCCGTATCGATCGGTTTGAGCACGCGCGCGTTCATACCCGCGTTTAATATGGCGCGCAGAAACAGCGTACCCGTAACGGAAGTGACGGCGATGATCGGAACAAACTGCGCGTCGATTCTTGCAAGCGAACGAATTTGACGGGCTTCCTCAAGACCGTCCATCACAGGCATAATTACGTCTGTGAGTATCAGGTCGTAGTAATCGTGAGGTGCGTTTTGATACATAGCCACCGCGTCGGCTCCGTTATCCGCGACGTCGATTTGCCAGCCTTTGGATTCCAGGAGGTTTTTTATAATGATGATGTTGATCTTAATATCGTCAACCAAAAGAACGCGTTGGGTGTGTAACACATCCAAGCTGAACCTGCGTTTGTGCATATCGCGCGATCGCATGTCATCAGCAGGAAGACAAGGTTTGTCAATAGACGTCAAAGCGTGATCGCTCTTTCTTCTTGACGGGGCGTTGTTCTGCCCTGATTTTTCGGCGTGCGGCATGTTCAAATCCCTTATATTTCCTCTCCGAAGTGCAGCTGCGTAGCGGTGATTGCTCAAATAACAGCAATTTATACCATAATATACACGTTATAGATTTCTGTCAGGACATGCGAGGGGGCTAGAATGCATAACGAAAGAGAAACATTCTGCTTCTACAATTTGCATGGGTTTTGGCACTTTCATTTCTCCATAAGAAAGGGAGACCGCCTGTCAAAACGATCTCCCAAGGTTCGGTGTTGCGGTTGCCTACAGCTTGAATCTTTGCACCATATCGTTGAGAAGCATAGACTGGCTTGCCATCTCCTCGGAGGAAGCCGCCGTCTCCTCGGAGGAGGCGGAGTTCGTTTGCACGACGTCGGAAATCTTGTTGACGCCTTCCACCATCTGCGAGATGGAGAGGTCCTGCGACGCCGTGGCTTGCGAGATCTGCTCGGTGGATTTGCGCACGATATTCGCGCTGTCTACCACAACGGAGAGGGATTGTTCGGCATCGTCCGCAAGCTGCATGCCGGAGTCCACCGCCGTAAGCGTGGTTTCGATGAGCGCGGTGGTGTTTTTTGCGGCGTCCGCGGATTTGGAGGCGAGGTTGCGCACCTCGTCCGCGACGACCGCGAAGCCCTTGCCCGCTTCGCCCGCGCGCGCGGCTTCCACGGCGGCGTTGAGCGCCAGTATGTTGGTTTGGAACGCAATATCTTCAATCGCCTTGACGATGGTGCGTATTTTCTCCGAGCTTGCGCCAATATCCTTCATGGCGTCGTTGAGGGCATGCATCTTATCGTTGCTTTGCGTAAGCTCCGTGAGCATCTTGGAGGTAACGGTGTCCGCGCTTTCGGCGTTGGTGGCGGTTGCTTTGACCTGCTGCGAAATATCCTCAAAGGTAGCGGAAAGCTCCTGTACGGCGGCGGCTTGCTCCAGCGTGCCCTGCGAAAGCGAGGTGGCGTTATAGGAGCCCTGCTCGGCGTTGGTAGCGATCATGGAGGCGGAATCGCGAATGTTGCTGATCACGCCGCGCATCTGCTCGAGTATGTTGCGCGTGGCGGATTGGATGGGCTGAAAATCGCCTTCGTATTCCTTATCGAAGGTGACGGCGAAATCACCGGCGGCCATGCTGTTGAGGACGCCTGAAATATCGCTTACCACCGCGGAAAGGCGGGGGATAAGCGACTGGGTGCAGGTATAGAGCTGCCCAATCTCATCCTTGGAAACGAATGCAGGCACGGGCGCCGTGAGGTCGCCATGCTCAAGAAGCGTAAGGCGATCCTTGAGCGCGACTAAGGGCTTGCCGATGTTCTTTTCAAACCGCACGGAAATGAGAAGTCCGCCCAATACGGCGATCACCGCGACGACGCCGCTAAAGACGAGCGCCGAGCGCATATTGCCCATAAAATCCGAATTTTGCGCGTTGACCGCAAGGCTCCAGCCGTCCGTATTCGCGATGGGCGCGTAAGCCATGCATATCTTTGCGCCGTTACGGTTGAGCATGGTGCAGCCGTTCGCGCCAGCGATCATTTCTTGCTCCACCGCGGCTACCTGTGCAAGCGACGGATCGGTGGCGGAGAGCTCGATGTTGTTGACGACGCCCACCTTGGAAGCGTCCATATCGGCTACAATGTTGCCGTTTTTACCGATGATATAGGTGCTGCCGTGCTCGCCGACGCGGATACCCGCTACGATGTCGTTGAGAAAGGTTTCCTGCGGCACGAAATAGACCACACCGATCACGCTGCCGTCGGCTCTGCCGGCCGCGCGCAGGGGTGCCGCGACCAGGAAGGTGACCTTGCCGGTGACTTTGCTGATGGTGGGGGCGCTGATGTAGGGCACGCCCTGCACGGCGGACTGGAAATAATCGCGTTCGGCGTAGTTGTTGCCGTCAAAGTAGCTGTTGCCCTCCATATCCAGGAGATTGCCGCGCACAAACCCGCATTCCTCCGCGATCTCCGCGATACGCGTCTGTTTTCCCGCAATATTGACATTGGCGCTGGTGAGCACCACGTCCGTACCGGCGCTGGCGGCCATGTTCTTTAGAAGCCCGATCTCGTTGGACACGCTTTGCGCGGAGATCCTGGCGGTGATCTCCATATTTTGCTTGAGCACGTCTTCCGCGGTCCTATAATTGGAATACGCGCCTGCGCCCGCAAACAGAGGACAGAGAATGGCGATAAAAAGAATGATGGCACGATTGATATGCCCGCGAACGGTTTTCATAAGCTACCCCCGTAATTATAATTAAAGCCTGTTTGTACTATTATCGATAGTTTCTGACAGATAGTAAAGAACCCTATTTATCCTTATACATATTATGTCATAGAAATAAGAATTTCGCAACGGAAAAGGGCGTAAAGAATCCTCTTTTGCCAAACCCTGTCCACGCGCGCGTGGACAGGGTATTTTTTGCTTTCGCACTGCGTATACTTCCAACGCCTGCAAGTCGGGCGGTACAGCCGGGGAGGGGGCCTTTCCGGTAGCGGAGCAGAGGAAGAAGGAGGCAAAAAGTATGCGCAGAAGATGGATGGCCTTATTGATGGCAATACTGCTGCTTATGCCCGCGGGGGGTATAGCCGCGGCGTTGGCGGAGCAGGCGGGTGCGCCAGTAACAGTGGATATGCAATGCGAACAGACGGACGCGGGCGCGCCCGCGACGGAGAGCCATTCGGTAGAAGGCGATCCCCAAGGGAGCTACAGCTACACCAACGAGGACGGAGCGCCGACCCAGGTGGATAACGCAAACGAGGGCGAAAGCGACGAGGCGCTTGTGATCACGCGCGGCGAAGGTGACGACGCCGTGGAGAGCCGCATCGATAACGAGGAGCTTTGCGCGGGCACGGTCTCCAACGAGGCGGCGCTTGCGCAAAACGACGTGTATATCGGCGATTTCACGGAAGAGGGAAGTGCGACGGCAACGGATCCCGACGCGTTTTTTGACGGCGAAACCCCGCTTGACGACGCGATCCAAACGCCCGCCGGAGAGGTGGAGGAGGGTGACGTTTCCCCCGTACTGGAGGCGCTCGACATCGAACCCGCCGAGGATGCGGCATATCTGATCGAGATGCAGGATACGACGATCACGGGCGGCAAGACCGTCACGCAAACCGTCGCGGTCATTGACGGCGAGGAGAGCGAGGCGTACAAGGTCACGCTTTCGGCTACGGCAGCCGGCGGCGGAAAGGTGTTTACCCAAAGCGAGGAAAGCTACGGCGTGCTTGTGGGCGGTAAGCGGGAGATCGTATTGACCATCGATATTACGGGGAGCATGGACGATAAGGTCGAGAAGAAGAAGAAGGACACCAAGTGGGATGTGCTCAAGCTTGCGGCGCAGGAGTTCTTGCGCACGGTGTATGCGATCGATAAGGACGGCAAAGCGAAGAACGAGGATGTGGCTGTAACGCTTGTGGCCTACTGCGGCGGCGCAAGCGAACAGGTCTCCGCGAACATTGGCCGTTACACGGCTGCCGAAGCGGGATCGCTGCTGCAAAGCTTCGACAAAAAAGCTGAGCGCACGGACTTCGTGCCAGCGGGAAGCGGTATGCTCTCGGATTGGGGTACGAACACCGAAGCGGGCTACGCGGAAAGCCTTAGGGCGGTGGAAGCGCTGCTTGCGCGCACGGGCGAGGACGCGACCGACGCAAAGGACGTGCATGTGGTATTCATGACGGACGGCTGCGCCAACAGTATCCTAGGCGCGGACGGGAAGCCGCTTTCCTCCAACGCCACGGAAGCGGCGGATCCACGGAAGAGCAAGGAGCAGCTTGCGGGCGAGCACGCGGCGGACGAGGCCGTGAAGATCCTTCAGAAGGGGGTCTCCCTCTATAACATCGTGATCAACAACACGGAGCTTACAAACATCGCGCCCTATATGGACCCGGATAACGGTACGGCGGAAGCGCCGGGCTATCTGCGAGAGAAGATCGCCCAAAACAACGCCCAAGCGGAAACGCAGTATGACCGGATCGACGCGGATCGGCTTCATTATGTGGCGGCTACGACCAAGGCGCAGATCGCAGCCGCTTATCAGGAGGTGGCGAAGAGCATCGTAAGCCAAGCGGCGGATTTTGCGCTCGTGGCGTACAACGCGCGCGTCATCGATGTGGTGCCCAAGGAGTTCACCGTGCATATCGACGAAGCGAACGTGGATAAACTCAAGATTGTGGGTACGGACGGACAGGGCGGTACGATCCTCGAGTGGGAGATCGGCGACCTCATGGACGGGGATAGCCTAAGCGCGTCCTACTTCCTGCTGCCCGCTTCACAGATGGGGGAGGATTACGAATACGGCATGACCTACACCAACGATTCCGCCATCCTGTACTGCAAGCCGCTTGCAAAGGGCGGCGAGGAAGTGGCGATCGTGCTGGATCGTCCCGCCGTGATGCTTTCCGCACCGGAAGCGTCCCCCACGGCTACGCCCACGGCCACACCGACGCCGACAGCCACACCGACGCCGACAGCCACACCGACTGCTACACCCACGCCGACAGCGTCGCCTGCGGTGTCGCCCACGCCCACGCCCAAGCCGACTGTCGTGCCGACAGCGTCGCCCACGGCAACGCCGCATCCTGTGCGGCCGCCTGTCATATGGCCGGGTACGCCTGTATTCTACAACACCGATCCGGTGATCGTGGCGCAGGCGCTTCCCGTGACGGCGGCGCCGCCGGATACGGGCGCTGTGCCCTACACCTGCGCGCTCGTGTGCGTGATGACGCTGGGTTTGGCGGGAGTCTATACGAGTAAACGAAGGTAAAAGCAAACAGGCAGGGCAAACGCCCTGCCTGTATCTGTATGGGGATATGCTTATGCGTCCTTTGAAAAATCCTTGAGAAAGATCATTTCTAGCGGTTCTCCGGGTAGCGTCAGGCTGCCTATATCGCGATAGCCCATCAGACGGTAGAAATTCTGCGCGGTGTTGAGCGAGGAGGTGGTCAGCATGACGCGCTGATACCCGTCCTCCCGCATCAGCGCTTCCCATTTGCCGATGATCTCGCCCGCGTAGCCCTTGCTGCGGTGCTCGGGCGCGACGTAAAGCTTATGCATAAAGGGAATGGTATCCTTGTAAAGGCCAAAGAGCAGGTAGCCGCGAAACCCCGCGTCCTCCTCCGCGATCACAAGCTGCGCGCGGTAAACGGCGCCGTGCGCGTCCGAAAGCAGCGCGTCCTCGCTAAGCGCGGGGATCTTATCGAAGTCGTCCGCATTTGCAAACCGAACCAGTATAGCGTCTGCGCTCATAA
>CAZNAL010000033.1:0-7733 GCA_964571055.1 uncultured Oscillospiraceae bacterium
TTCCCCCGGGCTCCAGGTTCTTACTCAATTACCCAGAACTATTTTACACTAACCGAGGTGATAATTTCTTACGGCCGTATGCGCGGCGAAACGGCGCGGCGTTTAGAAAAAACTCGATATTCGCCGCCGCGCGTGGTATACTGTGAAAAACAGCTTTCGGCGTTTCTGTACCAAACGCCGAGGCCGTTTTGGTTTTTAAGGAACGAATTATGAAAAAAAGAACGTTTTACACGGAGCTTGCCTATCTTGGCGGTATCGTTCTGCTGGCGCTGGGCACGGCCTTTATGGAGCGCGCCGATTTCGGCCTGTCCATGGTCGTGGCGCCCGCGTATCTTGTTTATCTTAAGCTCTCGCAGACGCTGCCCTTCTTTACCTTCGGCATGGCGGAGTACGCCCTGCAGGCGGTGATTCTCCTTTTCATGACGCTGCTTTTGCGAAAGGCCAAGCTCGCGTACCTGTTCTCCTTTATTTCGGCCGTCCTCTACGGCCTCGCGCTCGACGGCGCGATGGCGCTGTTTTCGCTGCTGCCGGACGCGCAAACGGCCGGCCGCGTCCTCTGCTATCTTGTGGGGATGCCCGTCTGCGCCATGGGCGTATCGCTGTTCTTCCACACCTACATCCCGCCCGAAGCGTATGAGCTTTTCGTCAAAGAGCTTGCGTCGAACCTGCACGCCGACGTTCATAAATGCAAAACCGTTTACGACTGCGTGAGCTGCCTTGTGGGGATCGGGATGTCCTTCGCGTTTTTCGGGCTTTGGCATTTCGAAGGGATCAAGCTGGGCACCGTCCTCTGCGCGCTCGTCAACGGCACGCTGATCGGCGCTTGCACGCGGCTTTTGGAGCGCGGCTGGGTCTTTCGGGACGCGCTGCCCTTCCGGCGTTACTTTACATGAGCGCACCCCTTTCCCTTTTTCCGCGTTTCCATTATAATGGATAAGGCGTTGCGAGAACGAACGAAACGACAGACCGAATAAGGAGGTATGCACATGCTCTACAGCGACTTTCAGGGGATGAAGCTATCCCGCTTGGGCTTTGGCGCCATGCGCCTGCCGCTCGTCGCGGGGACGAAGGACGGCGTGATCGACGAAGGACAGGTGGACGAAATGGTGCAATACGCCATAGAGCACGGCGTCAACTATTTCGATACGGCGTATCCCTATCATGCGGGCTTTTCCGAGCTCGTCATCGGGCGCGCCCTCAAGCGCTTTCCGCGCGACGCGTTCTATCTTGCCACCAAATACCCCGGCCATCAGATCAGCGACAGCTACGATCCCGCCGCCGTCTTTGAGGAGCAGCTTCAAAAGTGCGGCGTGGATTACTTTGATTTTTACCTGCTGCATAACGTGTGCGAAAACTCGCTTGCGGCTTATACCGACCCGCGCTGGGGCATCATCGACTATTTTACGGAGCAGAAGAAAAAGGGACGCATCAAGCATCTGGGCTTTTCTTCGCATGCGCATCTGGATACGCTCGGCACATTCTTGGACGCCTACGGCGACAGGATGGAATTCTGCCAGATCCAGCTCAACTATCTTGACTGGACGCTGCAAAACGCCAAGGGGAAATACGAGCTTCTTACGCAGCGAGGCATCCCCGTTTGGGTGATGGAGCCCGTGCGCGGCGGGAGGCTTGCAAAGCTTTCAGAGGAAGACGAAGCGAAGCTGTCCGCCCTGCGCCCCGGCGAGAGCTCTGCATCGTGGGGCTTCCGCTTTTTGCAGGCGCTGCCCAACGTGAAGATGATTTTAAGCGGCATGTCGAACCTAGCGCAGATGCAGGACAACGTCAAGACCTTCTCCGCGGAAGCGCCGCTTAACGACGCGGAAACGCAGACGCTCTACGCCATCGCCGATAAGCTTCGCAACACCGTGCCCTGCACCGGCTGCCGCTATTGCTGCGACGGCTGCCCCATGGGGCTTGATATCCCGCTGCTTATACAAATCTATAACGATATTAAAGTAACGCCCTCCGTTACCGCTCCCATGCGGCTTGAAACCATGCCGGAGGATAAGCAGCCTTCGGCGTGCGTCGGCTGCGGCGCGTGCGCGGCGGTCTGCCCGCAGCACATCGATGTGCCGCAGGTGATGCAGGATATGACCGAAGCGCTCTCGCACATCCCCTCGTGGACGGAGATCAGCAAGCTTCGCGCGGCGGAGGCGGCGGCGCTGCGGGAGCGCGCCAAGTAGGGCGCTTCGCGCCACGCTGCCTGTTTGACAAGCGCAGGCTGATATGGTAGATTGATGCTGATTCAATCGGAGGTGTACGCGCATGCACGCGTTGGTGCTTCAAAGCGATTTCGGCAAGGCGGACGGCGCGGTATGCGCCATGTACGGCGTGGCGGAATCCGTGCAGCCGGGGCTGCGCATCTTCGATCTTACGCATGAGATCGAGCAATACGATATTTGGGAGGGCAGCTACAGGCTGATCCAAACCATTTCCTTTTGGCCGGAGGGGACGGTGTTCGTGTCCGTGGTGGACCCGGGCGTAGGCTCCACCCGGCGCAGCGTCGCCGCGCTCACCGACGACGGGCACTATATCATCACGCCGGACAACGGCACGCTCACGCACGTCAAGCGCCTTTGCGGGCTCAAGTGCGTGCGCCTGATCGACGAAACGGTAAACCGCATGCCGCGTTCCGGGGATTCCTACACCTTTCACGGGCGGGACATCTACGCCTTTACCGGCGCGCGCTTGGCGGCCGGGGTTATCAAGTTTCAAGACATCGGCCCCGAAATACCGCAGGATTCGGTGGTGACGCTGCCTTTGATCGAGCCCGTGATGCAAGACGGCGCCATCGAGGGCACCATCGACGTGCTGGATATCCGCTTTGGCAGCATTTGGACGAACATACCGCACGACATGTTCAAGGAATTAGGCATCGACTACGGCGAGCGCGTGCAGATCGAGATACGCAACGATACCCGCGCGCTGTACAGAAACGTCATGACCTTCGCGCACTCGTTTGCGGAGGTATTCGTGGGCGAGCCGCTGGTGTACATTAACTCCTTGGATTATCTCGCCGTCGCCATCAACCAGGGCTCGTTTGCGCGCGCGTACAGCGTGGGCACAGGCAACAGCTGGCACATCCGCGTGAGCCGTTCCCCGTTCTAGCGTTCACTACGGCGCGATCCAAAAAGACCGCGTCGATAAAAAAGGAGAATCAGGAAAATGTGGAAGGTTAGTGTTAAAACCATCGTCGCCATAGGCATCGGCGCGGCGCTCTTTTTCGTGCTGGGACGTTTTGTGGCGATACCGAGCCCCATCCCCAACGTCACCATCAGCATCCAGTACGGTCTGCTCGCGTTCATGGCCGCGCTCTTTGGCCCCATCGCGGGGTGCCTGATCGGCTTGATCGGCCACTTCCTCATCGACCTTAGCTGGGGCTGGGGCATTTGGTGGAGCTGGGTGATCGCTTCCGCCGCCTTCGGCTTCCTCATGGGGCTCTTGGGCAACCGTACCCGCCTCGCCTTCGGCCAGTTTGGCTGGAAGGGCGCTTTGAACTTTAACTTAGCACAGCTCATCGGCCACGTGGGCGCTTGGCTCGTGATCGCGCCCGTGCTCGATATCCTCATCTACAGCGAGCCCGCCAACAAGGTGTTTTTGCAGGGCGCTGTAGCAAGCGCCAGCAACGTCGTCACCACCGCCATCATCGGCACCATCCTCTGCTTTGCATGGGCGGCGGCGATCCCCGATAAGGGCAGCCTCAAGAAAGAATAATACGGACGGAAAAACGAAAAGGGCTGTGGCGCGCGGCGCGGCGGCCCTTATCGTTATCATGTGATGGACAGAAAACCGATCATCGAATTTTCACACTTCTCTTTTCAGTACGACGCGCAGGCGGAGCCAACGCTCTGCGACGTCGATTTTTCCGTATATCCGGGCGAAAAGATCCTCATCGCGGGGCCTTCCGGCTCGGGAAAGTCCACGATCGCCCACTGCATCAACGGCCTGATCCCCTTTTCGCTGCGCGGCGAGATGCAGGGCAGCTTAAAGCTCAACGGCGTGGAAACGCGGGAGCTTTCGCTCTTTGAAATCTCCAAGACCGTCGGTACCGTATTGCAGGATTCCGACGCGCAGTTCGTCGGCCTTACCGTCGCGGAGGACATCGCGTTCGCGCTGGAAAACGACTGCGTGCCGCGCGAAGAAATGCTAGGCCTTGTGGACGCGGCGGCCAAAGAGGTGGATGTGCAGGGCGTGCTCACCCACGCGCCGCACGAGCTTTCGGGCGGGCAGAAGCAGCGCGTTTCGCTCGCGGGCGTACTGGTGGACGAGGTGAGCGTGCTGCTTTTTGACGAGCCGCTCGCGAATCTCGATCCCGCCACGGGCAAGCAGGCTATCGAGCTGATCGACGACATCCATAAAAAGACCGGCGCGACCGTCGTCATCATCGAGCACCGCATCGAGGACGTGCTGCACCGTGACATAGACCGCGTGCTTCTCATCGACGAGGGCAGGCTTGTCGCGGATGTTTCCCCCGCCGCGCTGCTGTGCGGCGACCTGCTTTTGCGCACCGGCCTTCGCGAGCCGCTCTATATCACGCTGCTCAAATACGCGGGCGTGACGCTTACGCCCGCGATGCACCCCGAGCATATCGAAACCATCGAGCTTACGAACGAAACCGCGGCCAAGGTGAAGGGCTGGTTCCAAAGCGCGAAGCCCGCGCCGGAGGAGCCTGAAAAACCGCCGCTTTTTGCGGCGCGACATATCCGCTTCGCCTATCCCAACGGCAAGGAAGCTCTGCACGACGTCAGCTTTTCGCTGCGCAAGGGGGAGATCGTTTGCATCGTGGGGCAGAACGGCGCGGGAAAATCCACCTTTTCCAAGGTGATCTGCGGCTTTGAAGCGCAGCAGGCGGGGACGCTCACATTAAACGGCGAAGACCTTGCGCCGCTCTCCGTCAAGGAGCGCGCGGCGCACATCGGCTATGTGATGCAAAACCCCAACCAAATGATCTCCAAGGTGATGATCGCCGACGAGGTGGGGCTTGCGCTCACCCTTTCGGGCGTGGCCCAAGAGGAGGTCAAGCGGCGCGTGGAGGATACGCTTCGCGTTTGCGGCCTGTATCCGTTTCGCAACTGGCCGGTTTCGGCGCTTAGCTTCGGGCAGAAGAAGCGCGTGACCATCGCCTCCATCCTCGCCGCCGACCCTGAGATCATCCTACTCGACGAGCCGACGGCCGGGCAGGACTTCCGCCATTACACGGAGATCATGGAGTTTTTGCTTTCGCTCAACCGCCGCGGCGTCACCATCGTCATGATCACGCACGATATGCATCTGATGCTCGAATATGCCCCGCGCGCCGTCGTGTTTGCAGACGGCGGCGTCGTGTGCGACGACGACGCGTCCCGGGTGCTGACCGATCCCGCCGTGATCGAGCGCGCGAGCCTGAAGGAGACCTCGCTGTATACGCTGGCCGTCCGCTGCGGCGCCGAATCCCCCGCGGCGTTCGTGCAGCGCTTCATCGATTATGACAGGGAGGCGCGCGGAAGATGACGAATCTGTTTCACTACCTGCCCCGCTCGTCGCCTGTGCACAGGCTGACGGGCGCTACCAAGCTCGCGGCGCTGCTTCTTTTGTCCTTTGCGGGCATGACGAGCTTTGATACGCGTTTGCTCGCGTTTCTGGCGCTCTTTTCCTTTGCGATGTTCGCAGTCTCCCAAATACGCTTGCGGGACGTGTCCGCCATGCTTTGGTTCACGTTCGTCTTCATGGTGCTCAATAACATCCTGATCTTTGCGTTCGAACCCGAGCAGGGCGTGATCCTCTACGGCACGCGCCATGCGCTCTTTCACCTGTTTGGCCGCTACGATATCACGGCGGAGCAGCTTTTTTACCAGCTCAACGTGATACTCAAATACCTCGCCATGATACCGCTCGTGATCCTGTTTGTCTCCACTACCGACCCAAGCGAATTCGCGGCGTCCCTCAACCGCATCGGCGTAAGCTATCGCGTCGCGTATTCCGTCGCGCTCGCGCTTCGCTATATTCCCGACGTACAGCGGGAGTATCACGATATTTCGCTCGCGTTGCAAGCGCGCGGCGTGGAGATGACCAAGAAGGAACGCTTTTTCCGCCGCGTCAAAAACGCCGGGACCATCCTCTTCCCGCTCATCATGACGAGCATGGCGAAGATCGAGGTCGTCAGCAACGCCATGGAGCTTCGAAGCTTTGGCAAAAACAAAAAGCGCACATGGTATATGGGAAAGCCCTTTGCGAAAGCGGATTATATCGTGATGGCGGCGAGCGCGTGCGCGCTGCTTTTGTCCATCGCGCTGACGCAGATCAATCACGGGCGCTTTTTCAATCCCTTCCGCTAAACCGCCCTGTTCGCGGTACGCGGACACTTTCAAAAAATTCTAGACCTCTGTATGATAGGGTATAAGAAAAGAATATAGAAAAATTGCCAGCCGTCAAATGGGGTCTTCCGCTATTGACCTTCCTAGAAAAGGCCTGTATAATAGTCATACTTGAGCTGGGCACAGCGCCGCGTTTTGTTATCGAAGCGCCGGCGGTGACGCCCAACCAAATTGAAGGAGGAGAACAATGAAAAAACTGGTATGTATGCTTCTGTGCGCAGTCATGGTACTGTCCATGGCCGCGTGCGCCGCTCCCGCGGCGACCGTGGCGCCGGTTGAGGCACAGCCTGCTGCCGAGCCCGCTCCCGCGGCCGAGCCCGCCCCCGCGGCGGAGCCCGCCCCCGCCGAAGAACCCGCCGCCGAGGATTTCCATATCGGCATCGTAACCGGTTCCGTATCCCAGTCCGAGGATGACAGGCGCGGCGCCGAAGCATTCCAGGCGAAGTACGGCGAAGACCAGGTCACGCTGGCCATCTATCCCGACAACTTCACCGAGGAGCTTGAAACCACCATCCAGACCATCGTGAACCTTTCCGATGATCCGCAGATGAAGGCCATCGTCGTGAACCAGGCTGTGCCCGGCACCACCGAAGCCTTCCGTCAGATCAAGGAACGCCGTCCCGACATCCTCTGCCTCGCCGGCGAATCCCATGAGGATCTGCCCGAGATCGGCAGCGCTGCTGACGTCGTCTGCAACAACGACTTCGTCGCCCGCGGCTACCTCATCATCAAGACCGCGCACGAGCTGGGCTGCGATACCTTCGTGCACATTTCCTTCCCCCGCCACATGGCCTATGAGACCATGAGCCGCCGTGTCGCCATCATGAAGGCCGCCTGCGAAGAGCTGGGCATGACCTTCGTGCTGGAAACCGCTCCCGATCCCACGTCCGACGTTGGCGTTGCGGGCGCGCAGGCTTACATCCTTGAGAAGGTTCCCGAATGGGTAGAGAAGTACGGCGAGAACGCCGCTTACTTCTGCACCAACGACGCGCACACCGAGCCTTTGCTCAAGCAGCTGCTCGAGTACGGCGGATACTTCATCGAAGCTGACCTTCCCTCCCCGCTGATGGGCTATCCCGGCGCGCTGGGTCTTGACCTCACCGCCGAAGCCGGTGATTTCGAAAAGATCCTTGCCAAGGTCGAGTCCGCGATCTGCGAAAAGGGCGGCGCCGGCAAGTTCGGCACCTGGGCCTATTCCTACGGCTACACCGTATCCGCGGGTCTTGCACAGCACGCTATGAACGTCATCAACGGCGAGAGCGAGCTCTGCGACATCGACGATATCTCCAAGGCCTATCAGGTATTCTCTCCCAAGGCCGCTTGGAACGGTTCCAACTACACCAACGCCGAGACCGGCGTGAAGCTGGATAACGTGTTCCT
>CAZNAL010000033.1:7743-20463 GCA_964571055.1 uncultured Oscillospiraceae bacterium
TCCTGGTCTATCAGGATACCTACATCATGGGCAACCCCGGCAAGTACATGGGCACTCCCTCCGTGGAAGTTCCCGAGAAGTATTTCACCACCAAGTAAAACCCAACTCATAGAGAGGGGAGGAGGCTCGTCCTCCCTCCCCTTTTTTATTGAAGATAGGATGCAGATATGATGAATGCAAACGCTCCTTTACTGGAGATGCGAAATATCAAGAAGGACTTCTTCGGGAATCAGGTTTTGACGGACATCAACCTGACCTTACAGCCCGGCGAGGTTATGGGTCTTGTCGGCGAAAACGGCGCAGGCAAAAGCACCCTGATGAAAATCCTTTTCGGCATGGACGTGATCCGCGAGACCGGCGGCTATGAGGGCGACGTCCTCATACACGGCGAAAAGGTACAGTTCTCTACCCCCTTTGACGCGCTTGCCGTGGGTATCGGCATGGTGCATCAGGAATTTTCTTTGATTCCGGGCTTTACGGCCACCGAAAACATCCTCTTGAACCGGGAACCGGTCAAGACGAACGTGATCTCCGAGGTTTTCGGCGAAAGACTCAATACGCTCAATTACAACGAGATGAACGTGCGCGCGGAAAAGGCCATCGACAAAATGGGCTTTAGCATCGACGCGGACATGGTCATCAGCAATATGCCCGTAGGGCACAGGCAATTTACCGAGATAGCAAGAGAGCTTAGCAAGGATCAGCTCAAGCTTTTGATATTGGACGAGCCGACGGCGGTGCTGACGGAAAAGGAAGCCGACGCGCTCTTGGAATCCATACGCGGGATGTCGGAAAAGGGCATCGCCGTGATCTTTATCACGCACAGGCTGCATGAGATCCTGTCCGTGTGCGATAAGGTGCTGGTCATGCGCGACGGCTACGTCGTCAAGGACGTGCCCGCCAAGGATACCAACGTTAAGGAGATCACCCGCTGGATGGTCGGCCGCAACGTGGACGTTTCCGCAAACGCGGACGTGAAGCTCGACGCGAACGCCAACGTCATCATGTCCATCCGCGACCTTTGGGTGGATATGTCGGGCGAGACCGTGCGCGACGTCACGCTGGACGTTAAAGAGGGCGAGATACTGGGTATCGGCGGCCTTGCGGGGCAGGGCAAGCTCGGCATTCCCAACGGGATCATGGGCTTGTGTCCCGCCGGCGGCACGGTGGTGTTCGACGGCGTCGAGATACCGCTCAACAACCCCCGGCGGTGCTTGGACGCGTCGCTTGCGTTCGTTTCCGAGGACAGGCGCGGCGTAGGCTTACTGCTCGACGAAACGCTCGAATGGAACATCGCCTTCCCCGCCATGCAGATACAGGGCAAATTCCTCAAGAAGTATCTTGGCGGCCTCGTTCACTGGCGCGACGAAAAGGCGATCCACGCGGTCACGCAGAAGTACATAGACGAGCTGATGATCAAATGCACCGGCTCCAAGCAGAAGGCGAAGGAGCTTTCCGGCGGCAACCAGCAGAAGGTATGCTTGGCGAAAACCTTCGCGCTGGAGCCGAAATTCCTTTTCGTATCCGAGCCTACCCGCGGCATCGACGTGGGCGCGAAATCGCTGGTGCTTGACGCGCTCAAGCGCTACAACCGCGAAAACGGCGTCACGGTCGTGATGATCTCGTCCGAGCTCGAGGAGCTTCGGCAGACCTGCGACAGGATCGCGATCGTGTCGGGCGGCAAGATCGCCGGCATACTTCCCGCGACGGAATCATCGGAGGAATTCGGCCTTCTGATGATCAGTCAGGTAAAGTGAGGAGGGCAGGATGAACGAAATAAGCTTAGATCAAAACAAAACGCTCAAGGAGCGCATGCGCGACGTCGTGGACAGCTTCGGCCTTCCAAGGCTTATCATCGCGGCGTTTCTGATGCTGCTGTTCATTATGGCGCCGATCGCGGGCGCGGATTTCTTTACGCAGCTTACCAACACCATCAACCGCTTTAGCTGGAACGCCGTGCTGGTGCTCGCGATGATCCCCATGATCCATTCGGGCTGCGGCTTGAACTTCGGCCTGCCCCTTGGCATCATATCGGGATTGCTCGGGGCGACGCTCTCCATCGAGTTTGGTTTTACGGGCCGCATGAGCTTCGTGATGGCGATCTTGATCGCCACCCCCTTTGCGCTGCTGTTTGGCGGCGGCTACGGGTGGCTTTTAAACAAGATCAAGGGCGGCGAAATGATGATCGCCACCTACGTGGGCTTCTCCTCCGTATCCTTCATGTGCATGATGTGGCTGCTGCTTCCCTATCACAGCCCCACGATGGTTTGGGGTCTTGCGGGCAAGGGGCTGCGTACCACGATCTCCTTGGAGGGCTACTTTGACAAAGCCCTTGCAAACCTGTGGCAGATCAACATAGGCGCGCTTTCCATCCCCGTGGGCACGATCCTGTTCTTTGCGCTGCTGGCGCTTGCGATGTGGGCGTTTCTGCACACCAAGACGGGCACGGCCATGACGGCCGTCGGCTCCAACCCGACGTTTGCGCGTGCGGCGGGCGTCAATGTGGATAAGATGCGGCTTTTATCCGTCGTGATGTCCACATGGCTCGCGGCGGTCGGCATCCTCGTGTACGAGCAGGGCTTCGGCTTTGTGCAGCTCTATATGGCGCCGTTTTATATGGCGCTGCCCGCGGTATCGGCAATTCTTATAGGCGGCGCGTCGGTGAACAAGGCGTCCATCACAAACGTTATCATCGGTACCTTCCTGTTCCAAGGCATCGTCACCATGACGCCGACCGTTATGAACTCGCTGATCCACATGGACATGAGCGAGGTGATCAGAATCATCGTCTCCAACGGCATGATTCTGTACGCCTTGACGAGAAAAACGGAGAGAACAAAATGAGTGAAATAAACAACAACCATACGACCGAGAAGGATTTCGGGAAAAAGGTCGGCGATTTTCTCCGCAACAACAGCGTGCCGATCATGTTCGTGATCATCTGCGCGATCTGTATTCCCATATCCGGCTTCTCCCCAAGCTATCTGCTCAATGAGATCATGACGCGCATGGGGCGAAACACCTTCCTCATCCTCTGCCTTCTGATCCCCATCATGGCGGGCATGGGCTTGAACTTCGGCATGACGCTGGGCGCCATGGCGGGCGAGATCGGCTTGATCCTCGTCGCGGACTGGCAGATCTGGGGTATCCCCGGCGTGGTGCTCGCGATGATCATCTCCATCCCCATCTCGGTGCTCTTGGGCCTTTTGTGCGGTAAGATCCTCAACATGGCCAAGGGTCGCGAGATGGTGACGAGCTACATCATCAGCTACTTTATTAACGGCCTGTATCAGCTTGTAGTGCTCTACATGATGGGGCCCATCATCCCCATCCAGCATTTCGCCATCAAGCTGCCGCGCGGCTACGGCATCCGCAACACCGTGAGCCTTTTGAACATGCGCCAGTGCATCGATAATCTGATCGCCGTCAACATCAAGGGCGTGAAGATACCCGTGCTCACACTCATCCTCATTGCCCTTCTCTGCTTTTTCATCATTTGGTTCAGAAAGACCAAGCTGGGGCAGGATATGCGCGCCGTCGGGCAGGATATGCAGGTCGCACGCGACGCGGGCATCAACGTGGAGCGCACGCGCATCATTTCCATCGTCATGTCCACGGTGCTCGCGGGCTTTGGCATGATCCTGTATCTGCAGAACATGGGCAACCTTTCCACCTACAGCTCCCACTCGCAGATCGGCATGTTCTGTATCGCGGCTCTGCTCGTGGGCGGCGCGTCCGTCGATAAAGCGTCCATAGGCAACGTGTTTCTGGGCGTGACGCTGTTCCATCTGATGTTTATCGTAGCCCCCGCCGCGGGCGCCAAGATCACGGGCGACTCCATGATCGGCGAATACTTCCGCGTGTTCGTGTCCTACGGCGTTATCACAGTGGCGCTTACCATGTACGAAGCGAAGAAGCGCAAGGCAAAGAGTATGCTGGGCGCACAGCTTGCGCTTGATCAAAAGGAGGAAACGAAATGAAATCGAAACGCGCATGGCTCTTTAGGGGCGCAACGGTGCTTTTCCTCCTGCTTATCGCGGCGGTTATGTTTATCATAGGCCGCGGGCATACCGTGTATCTTGACAACAAGACCATCGACTATAACGGCCAAACCTATCAAGCGCCCTACCAGATACAGGTGCTTGTGGACGGCGAATCCGTCGCGAAGCTTAAGGCGAAGGACAGAGGCATGGCAAAAAACATTGGCCAAAGCTTTGAGATGGTGCTGCAAATCAAACAGGAAAAGGAAGCGGAGCCCGTATCCATGGGCGTGACCATGACGCTTCCCTACAATATGGACGGCATCGTCGTCAACCTCCCGGCGCTGCTTGCGGGCTTACCGCAGGACGCGTACCTCTCGGAATTCGTTTCCGCCGTGCCGGAAGAACCCGTAGAGGAGGAAGTCGTCACGGACGAGTTCGGCATACTTGAAGGAGAAGGCGAAGTATTGCCGGAGGCGTAATGAGTCGATAAGCTCAGGGCGGGCGCTTATGCGTCCGCCCTTTCTATGCGGCAAATTCTATGGTACAATACCACCAAGTGATGTTTCACACAGAGGGGAGCCCTATGAAGATCAAGGTCACGGATAAGCCCTACGCCGAGGTATGCGGCATCCAACCCCCCGCGCATAAGCGTCCCGCCGCACAGAGCCGCTTTTTTCGCTGGCTTCTTAAAACCCTTTCCGCCCCGGAACTGAAGGACGTGCATTTCACCTGCCGGAAGATCGGTATGGAACAGCTCGCGCCGGACGAACCGTGCTTGGTGCTGATGAACCATTCCTGCTTTCTCGATCTCAAGATCGCGGCGACGCTTCTAGCTGACCGCCCCTACCACATCGTCTGCACGTCGGACGGGTTTGTGGGGAAGGAGGGGCTTATGCGCCGCTTGGGCTGCATCCCCACGCAAAAGTTTTTGACGGACACGCTGCTCGTGCGCGATATGCGCTATGCCCTTCAAACGCTCAAAAGCTCCATCCTCATGTACCCGGAGGCGAGCTACAGCTTTGACGGCACCGCGACCCCCTTGCCGCAAAGCCTCGGGCGGTGTCTCAAATTCCTCGATGTGCCCGTCGTGATGATCAAGACCTACGGCGCGTTTCTGCGCGATCCGCTCTATAACAACCTGCGCGTACGGCAGGTGGAGGTGCGCGCCGATATGGAATACCTTCTTTCCCCCGCCATGCTTCGCGAACGCTCCGCGGAGGAACTGAACGCGCTTTTAAAGGAGCGCTTCACGTTTGACTCGTTCCGCTACCAGCAGGAGAACAAGATTTGCATCGACGAACCCTTTCGCGCGGACGATTTGAACCGCGTGCTCTACAAATGCCCCCATTGCCTGACGGAAGGACAAATGCTGGGGCGCGGGGACACGATCCTCTGCCAAAGCTGCGGCAAGGGGTACCGGTTAAGCAAATACGGCGCACTCGAAGCGCTTTCGGGCGAAGCGAAATTCACACACGTTCCCGACTGGTTCCGTTGGGAGCGGGAAGCGGTGCGCGGCGAGCTCATTGCCCAAACCTACCGTATGGAAATATCCGTAGACGTTTGTATGATGGTTGACATGAAGTCGATTTATAGGGTGGGAAGCGGTACGCTGCTGCATACCTGCGAGGGGTTTGAGCTCACCGCCTGCGGCGGCGCGCTTGCCTATCGGCAAAGTCCCGCCGCGTCCTATAGCCTCTATTCCGATTACTACTGGTATGAGATCGGGGATATGATCTGCATCGGTACGAATAGCGTGCTCTATTATTGTTTTCCTAAGGAAAGCGGCGACGTGGTGGCAAAGGCGCGCCTTGCCGCCGAGGAACTGTATAAGCTTACTGTGCGTGGATAAAACGCGGGAAAAATTAGAACAGCAATGCGGACAGCCAAATGAGAAGCGTCATGGTGAAAAGGGACAACAGCGTTGACAGGCACACCATGATGACCGCGCGCGCGTAATCGTGCCCGGTGCGCTCCGCGTAGATCGCGGCGTTGACGCCCACGGGCGACGCCGCGGAGATCATCAGCGCAAGCTTGATGTCAGAAGACACGGGCAGCCATGCGAGCAGCAGCAGGCTGCAAAGGGGGATCAGCAGCAGCCTTACGGCGCTCACGGCGTAAGCCGCGCGCAGCGCAAACATCTGCTTGAAGGGGATCTCGCGCACATAATAGCCGAGGATGACCATGGCGATGGGCGAATTGCAGTTCGCTACGGCTTGGACGCATTCATGCAGCAGCGGCGGCATCTCTATGGGCAAAAAATAGAAAAACAGGCCGATCGTCACCGAGATGACAAGCGGATTGATAAACGCCTTTTTCCATTGGAACGCGCCCGTATCGCGCGTGAGCATGCGCTGCCCGTAGGTCCATTGCAGGACGTTGAGCATGGCGATCATGCCCACGGCGTAGAGGACGGCCTCCTCGCCCAGCGCCGTCACGATCAGCGGCACGCCGATGTAGCCGATGTTGGAGAAGCTGGCGGAAAAGCTGTCGAGCGGGTTTTTGTGAAAGAGAAGCTCGGAGATGAGGATCGCCACACCGTGGAGCAATACGCCCAGCACGAAGGAATAGCCGAGCGCGCGCGTGACCTCGGGGGTCGATGCGCGGCAGAAGGAATTGACGATCACGCAGGGCAGCAGGATATAGAGCAAAAGATTCGACATGCCCCGCACGCCCTCGCGGTTTAGCAGCCGCTTGCAGTGTAAAAAATAGCCGATCGCCGCATAGACGAAAAGCGCGATGATCTGCTTGAGTATGATGAGAGCATACGTCATGCGGCGGCCTCTTAAAAATCCGTGCATCGGCAAGGGACACGCGCCCCTTGCCGATGCGTTTCTATCCAATGGGGTTTACTTTAGAACCTCCGGGTTCACGACGTTGTGCGGCGTTTTGCCGTTCAATATCGCCGTAAGCCCTTGCAGCGCCTCATCGCACATCCCCATGCGCGAGCGCATGGTCAAACTCGCGATATGCGGCGTAAGCACCACGTTGTCAAGCGTCAAAAGCCCTTCGTACACGGTGGGCTCGTTTTCGTAAACGTCCAGCCCCGCGCCCTTGATGACGCCGTTTTTGAGCGCTTCGCACAGCGCCGGCTCGTCCACGAGCTTGCCGCGCGCGGCGTTGACGAAATAGGCGCCGGGCTTCATCTTTTTGAAGGTCTCGGCGTTGAAGATGTGATGATTTTCCGGGAAATACGGCGCGTGCAGGCTTACGCAGTCGCAAAAGCCCAGCAGTGCTTCAAAGTCCATGTATTCGACGTCGTAGGCCTTTTCAACTTCCGCCGCAGCGCGGTATTTATCGTAGTACACCACCTTCATGCCAAGCCCCTGCGCCTTTTTGCATACGGCCTTGCCGATGCGGCCAAAGCCCACGATGCCCAGCGTGCTTCCGAAAAGCTGCGTGTTGCGGTCGGAAAAGAGCGGCGTGATCCAAACGTTTTGCCGCACTTCCTTGTCGTAGCGCGATACGCCGCGCATGGTGTCCATGATGAGCGCTGTCGCAAGCTCCGCCGTGGATTCCGTGACCTGCGTGGGGGTGTTGAGCAGCGGTATGCCAAGCTTGGTGGCATACTTCCAGTCGATCTTGTCGTAGCCTACGCCGAAGTTGGCGATGGCCTTGAGCTTCTTTGCCGCGTCGAATAGGGCGGGCGGCGCTTGGAGGTCAACTGCGAAATAGCCTTCGTAATCGCCGATCACGTCGATAACATGCGCAAGCGGGAAGGACGCGTCCGTTTCCTCCGGCATGGTGAAATCGAATTCTTCCTCATAAGGCGCAAGACACGCTTTGGGGACGTTGCGGGAAATCAGTATTTTCTGCTTCATGAAAACGTGCTCTCCTTTCAAGGGGCTTACAGCGAGTCGGCGAGCCTGCGCGCGTCGCCGCAGGCGCCCTTCCAGTAGGCGTTGAGAATGCGGTATTCGTCGCCGATGCAGAAATGCCGTACGCCAAGGTTCTTGTAATATTCGGCCTTTTGCATATCGTCGCACTCGCAGCGGGGCGCGATGCCATGTTCAAGCGCCTTGCGGATCACGAATTCCTCGATCTCGGCGAGCTCCGCTTTGTGCTCGGCGGAATTCCAGCCCTTGCTCATGCTGAAGTCCGAGGGGCCGAACTGCACCATGTCCACGCCCGGCACGCGGCAGATCTCTTCAAAATTGTCTACGGTCTCCTGCTTCTCCACCATAAAGGCCTTGACGGTGTTGCGCACCATCGTGGCGTAGTCCATCTGGCCCATGTGCGGATGATACCCTATCCAGCGGGCGTTGGGGTAGCCGAAGCGGCCCTGATCCTGCGCGCTGTCCGGGCTTAGCGCCCAAACGGATTCGCGCACCTCGTCGGCGGTCTTGTGGTCGGCGTAGAGCACGGCCTGAAAGCCCATGGCGACGGCGCGCTGCGCGACATAATGGCGGTTTTGAAGATCGACCTTGATCATCGTGCCCACGCCGTGCAGCTCCGCTGCGCGCACCATATTTTCAAGGTCTGCCTGCGTGAAGGGAGAATACTCGGCGACGAACTCCACATAGTCGAAGTTGCCCGTCGAAGCCATCGCTTCCACCGCCGTAGGCCATGTGCTCCAAATGCGCGTGGCGACGGTGGGCTTGTTGGAAGTGAGCAGGGTACGGATTTTGTTTTCGGGAACAGGCATCGTATGTACCTCCTGTGTGATGGTATTTTCATGGCGCGTTGCGCCAAATAGATCGGCTGTTACAGTAAGCATAGGTCAAACAGCGAAAAAGTCGATATGCGCGCTTGGACAAATTGTTTTCCTATTTTGCTGAAACACGGCGGAAAGCGATGCGAAAAGCGCGAAAACGATTGACAAGCGTGGGAAGGAAGGGTTTAATGTACAAAACGGCTTGTGTTCAAATTTTGCATTGCAAAACGAAAGGCGGCGCGTATGAGCGGCATCATGTTTCTATCCAAGGCCGGCGTCTTCGCGGGCGACTGCGCGTGCGACCTCCACAACCGGGACAACGAGCCGACGCGGTGCCTGCATTATCACGATTTCTACGAGATGTTCGTGTGCCGCCACGGCAAGGGAACGTTCATGTACGACGGGCGCGAATACGCGGCGGGCGACGGGGACGTGGTGCTTGTGGATATGTTCGTGCCGCACATGATGACGCTGGACGACGACGCGGGCGGCGAATTCTTCGTGGCGCATATCAATCCCGAGCTTCTCATTTCCTACAGCACGCCCAACTCCAACCTTCTCGACGTATTCCACAAGAGCGACGAGAGCGCGCCGCTGCACAGCCTCGCGCCCGCGGCGTTTCAAAAGTACAGCGCGCTGATGGACGAATACCGTGACGTGCATTTGAAAAGCGGGCAGGATATTCTCGTCAAGGCTATCGTGCACCAGCTCATGGCGTACGCGCATAACGACTGCTTTTCGGGCGTTCACTGCGACGGCGCGGCGTCAAGAAGCCTCAACGTGGTCACGCAGATGATCAACTACATCAACGCGCACCTCAACGAGCGCTTTTCGCTATCCACCCTCGCCCAGCGCGTCAACTACAGCGAAAGCTATATCTGCCACCTGTTCAAACAGGCGACCAACCGCACCATCAGCAGCTATGTGCAGGAAAAGCGGATCGAGATGGCGGCGGGGCTTCTCAAAAAGGGCGTGCCCATCAACCGCGCGGCGGAGCAGGTGGGCTTTAATAACTACAGCCATTTCTACAAGACCTTTAAGCGCCAGATGGGCTGCAACCCCGCGCAGTACAGCGAGCGCAAGCCGCGCGCGGACTAATCCTCCGGCAGGCCGCAGCGGCTCCAGCCCCCGTCGATAAAGAGCGTCTGCCCGGTGACGCCGCTTGCTTCGTCCGAAGCTAAGAAGCAGACGCCGTTGCCGATCTCCTCCGTGGAGAGCATGCGCTTGATGGGGATCACCTTGAAGTTGGTTTCCATATCGATCACGCCGTCGTCGATCCCCTTTTTCACCATATCCGTCAGCACATACCCCGGCGCGACCGCGTTGACGCGGATGTTGAAGCGTCCCCACTCCACGGCGAGCGTCCCCACCAGCGCGTTGACCGCCGCCTTGGATATGTTATAGAGTGAGCGCCGGGACGTAAAGCGGGTGGAATTGCCGGAGGATACGCACACGATGGAGCCGCCGCCCTGCGCCTTCATGTATTTTGCGGCGGCGCAGGCTGCGAAGTAGTAGGCCTTGAGGTTGAGCTCCATCAAAAAATCATAGTCCTTTTCGGTAAAATCCGTTGCCCATTCGCGAATTTGCACGCCCGCGTTGTTGACAAGAATATCGATGCGCCCGTATGCGTCGTGCACGTGCGCCATCAGCGCATCGATCTCTGTTACGCTTCGAAGGTCGGCCGCATACGCCTCCGCGGCCGTGCCGCCAAGGCGCAGCTCGCGCGCCGTTTCCTCGGCGGTTTCCCGGTTTGTGCCCACGATCACCAAACGCGCGCCTTCGTCCGCAAGGCGCTGCGCGACGCCCCTTCCTATGCCCCGCGTGCCGCCGGTCACGACGGCGATTTTATCCTTGATTCCCCGCATGAGTTGCCACCTCCCGAAAAAATTAGCATTGACAAATGAAAAGTCCGTGCATACGATATACGATAGTTTTGAACCATATATACACCATGTCGAAAGAAATAGCAAATTATAACCATAACGAATCTAAAAAATCTAGGAGGTCTTAAGGCGATGTCGGAAGAAATGAATCTCAAAAAACTGTTTTCACTGGACGGAAAGATCGTGGTCATGACGGGTGCGGCGGGCGGTATCGGCGCGGCGCTCTCTAAGGGCATGGCGGGGATCGGCGCGACGATGTGCAACTGCGATGTGAGCGAAAATGGTCTCAAAGCCCTTGCGGATTCCATCGAGGCGGAGGGCGGCAAGTGCAGCTCCTATCTCTTGGACGTCACCAAGAAGGAAAGCATCGACGCGGCGGTGGACGCGATCATCAAGGAGCACGGGCGCATCGACGTATTGGTGAACGTCGCGGGCATCAACAAGCGCGAGGGCCTGCTCGACGTTACCGAGGAGACCTACGAACGCATCATGGACATCAACCTTCGCGGCGTGTTCCTCATGTCGCAGGCGGTGGGCAAGCATATGATTCTGGCGCGCAAAGGAAGCGTCATCAACATCGGCTCCCACAACGCGACCGCGATGCTGGGCGGCTGCAGCGTGTACGGCGCGACCAAGAGCGGCGTTGTGGCGCTGACGCGCTCCATGGCGGTAGAATGGGCGGAATGGGGCGTTCGCGCTAACGCCGTCTCGCCGGGCCACATCCTTACGCCGCTTACGCAGGTCACATGGGATCATCCCACGCGCGGCGATTATCTGCGCGACCGCATCGCCATGCGCCGTCCGGGCAATCCCGAGGAGATACTCGGCCTTGTCGTATTGCTCGCGTCCGATGCGTCGAGCTATATGACGGGTGCGAATTATGTCATCGACGGCGGCTGCCTCTGCGGCGGCATGCCATGGGATTTCGATTCCGCGTATCGCAATTACGAGGATTGATCCACGCGCCCCGTCCTGCCGGAAACGGCGCGGCGGGGTGTTTTTCTATGCAAAGTCAGCAATATAGGAAAACCGAATCGCATAAAAGAATATATCGGCGCTTTCTATACATATTGACAAAAACCTGCCTGTCCGTATAGCATAATGCGTAAGAAAACGAAAGCAACACATCACGACCCGTTCGGCATGAAGAAAAGGAGCAACAAAATATGAAAGCTGTTTACTTAAAGGAACCCAACGATATTTGCATCAAACAGATCGACAAGCCCGTGTACCGGGAGGGCTATGCGCTCGTCAAGGTCAAGTCCATGGGTATCTGCGGTTCGGACATCGGGGCGTTTCGCGGCGTGAACAAGATGGTCTCCTATCCCCGCGTGATCGGCCATGAGCTATCGGGCGTTGTGGAGGAGATCGGCGAAAACCCCAACAACCTGAAGATTGGCGACCGCGTGGTGATCGATCCGTATCTGTGGTGCGGCCATTGCTATTCCTGCAAGATGGGAAGAACCAACGCGTGCGAGAGCATGCGCTGCCTGGGCGTACATACGGACGGCGGCATGACCGAATACATGCTGCACCCGGCGCACCAGCTCGTGCCGCTTGCGGACAGCATTCCCTGGGAGCTTGCGCCGCTTGCGGAGCCGCTGACCATCTCCATGCACGGGGTGCATCGCGCCAAGCTTACCGAGGGCGAGCATATGGCGATCTTCGGCGCGGGCGCGATCGGTCTGCTCGCGGCGCTCGGCGCACTCGCCTACGGCGCTGTGCCTATCCTCATCGATCCTGTCAAGGAGCGCCTTGACTATGCAAAAAAGCTGGGCGTTATGAACACGATCTGCATACCCGGCGAGGACGCAGTGGAAAAGGTGCGCGAAATGACCAACGGACGCATGGCGGAGGTCGTCATGGAAGCGTCGGGCGCGAACGCCGCCATTCGAAGCTGGTCTCCTATGTGGGGCGCGTCGTGCTGACGGGCTGGCCCAAGATGCCTACGGAGCTTCCCACGGACCTGATCACGAAGAAGGAGCTGGACGTTCTCGGCGGCAGAAACAGCAAGGGCGAATTCCAAGAGGCTTTGGCGCTGATCGAGAGCGGACGCGTGGATGTGCGCGGCGTATTGAGCAAGGTCATCACCATCGACGAAGTGCCCGCCGCCGTCCGCGAGCTTTCGGATTTCCCCGGCCGGTATCTCAAGATTGTGGCGCTGACCGACTGAGGGAGAGACGCCAATGGATAAGCTAAAACT
>CAZNAL010000034.1:0-19978 GCA_964571055.1 uncultured Oscillospiraceae bacterium
AAGGTAACGACGGGGTTTGCGCCCAAGTCGGCCGCAGCCTCCAAGAGGTGCTTATCGAGCTTGACCAGCACAGAGTAAATGGGCAGGATCATGAACGGCAGGAAGTTATAGACGGTGCCGAGCATTACGGCGGCTTCCGTGAAAAGAAGATGCTGCGCGGGAAGGCCGATGGCCGCAAGCAGCGCATTGAGCACGCCGCGCCCGTCAAGAAGCACCTGCCACGCGTAGGTGCGCAGCAGGAAATTCATCCACATGGGCACGATGAAGAGCACATAGAGGATGGTCGCCGTGGATTTTTTCAGCCGCGAAAGGATATAGGCGATGGGATAGCCCGTCGCAAGACAGACGAGCGTCGCCTTGACGGCCACCCACACCGAACGGAAAAACACCTTCATATAGGAGGGGGAGGAGACGGCTTCCATGATATTGGACAGCGTAAAGCTGCCGTCCGTCGTGAACGCGTAGTACACGATCAGAAGCATGGGCGCTAGAATGAATATAAGCATCCATACGATGTACGGATAAGAGAACACGGTGCGTTTCATGCCGATTCCCCCTTCTTAAACCTCGTCCGCTTCAACGGCTTCGTCCATCAGTTCATCCTCGGTGGGCGCTTCCTGCGCGTCGTGGGTGAGGCTCTTGTGCATAACATGGATGGCGTCGGGCAATATGGTGAGGCTTACCTCGCTGCCAACGTCGGCGTAGTCCGTCGAGTGCACCGTCCACACGAAATCGCCCGTATCCACCTGAAACGCGTAATGCACGCCCATGAAGATGGCGCTTTTGATCACGCCCTTCAAGGGCGCCTGATCCGGCTCGTACAGGTCGATGTCCTCGGGGCGCACCACCACGTCTACGCGCTCGCGTTTGGCAAAGCCCTTATCCACGCACTCGTAGTCGATATTATGGAAGCGTACTTTGTAATCCTCCAGCATCACGCCGGGGAGTATGTTGCTTTCCCCTATGAATTTCGCGACGAACACGTTGGTCGGCTCGTTGTAAATATCGATGGGCGTGCCGATCTGCTGGATGCGCCCTTCGTTCATGACCACGATGGTGTCGCTCATGGTGAGCGCCTCCTCCTGATCGTGCGTGACATAAATAAAAGTAATACCCAAAAGCTGCTGCATGCGCTTCAATTCGATCTGCATCTCCTTGCGGAGCTTGAGATCGAGCGCGCCCAGCGGTTCGTCCAAAAGCAGCACCTGCGGACGGTTCACGAGCGCGCGCGCGATCGCCACGCGCTGCTGCTGTCCGCCGGAAAGCTGCTCGATCCAGCGCTTTTCGTAGCCCTTGAGGTTGACGAGCGTCAGCATTTCCTGCACGCGGCTTTCGATCTCCTCCTTGGAGAGCTTCTGTATCTTCAAGCCGAAGGCGATGTTGTCGTATACGTTGAGATGCGGGAACAGGGCGTACCTTTGGAACACCGTGTTGACCTTGCGCTTGTAGGGCGGGACCTTTACGACGTCCTGCCCGTCGATGAGGACCTGCCCCTGATCCGGCATCACAAAGCCCGCGATGATGCGCAGCGTTGTGGTTTTGCCGCAGCCCGAGGGGCCCAGCAGCGTAATGAATTCGCCGTCCCGAATGTAGAGATTGATGTCCTTAAGTACGGCTTCTCCGTCGTACTCCTTGGTGACGCCCACCAGATCGATCAAATGCTTGCTCATATACCTGCTCCGCTGCCATGTTTTTTTCGGTTAAAAGGAAGGCGGGGTAGAGACCCAAAGGATCAACGCCTGCTTTTTTCCGTTGTTTTTAAGATAATGCTCCTGCGCGCTCTTGAAGCTGAAGCTTTCGCCCCGGCGTACCCGGAATTTGTGTTCGCCAAGGTGCAGCGCGACCGTGCCGGAAAGAACATAGCCGAACTCCTCACCCTCGTGGGGATCGTCATGCTCGGTCTCCGCGCCGCTTTGCAGCGTCACGAGTATGGGTTCCAGCGCGTTTTTCTGCGCGTTGGTAACGAGCCACGTTATGCTGTATCCCGCTTCGTTTTCCTTGACGAAAACATCCTCGTTGGTAAAAACGACCTTGCTTTCGGATTCCGAAGCGAAAAAGTCCGAAAGATTCGTGCCCAGCGCCTCCAAGATGTCCATGAGCGTGGCGATGGAGGGGGAATTGAGATTGCGCTCCAGCTGCGAAATGAAGCCCTTGGAAAGCTCCGTGCGCGCGGCCAGCTCCTCTTGGGTAAGCCCCAAACGGATGCGCCGCCGCTTGATCCTGTCGCCTATATCCACCATGCGCCGCTCCTTTCCGATACGTTGCCGTACTAAACCGTTTGTTTACTATGCGAAAACCAGCGCGATAATAAACTCAAAGTTTACAATTCGTAAACTGCCAAGGACGATTAAACCATGATTCTACAAAAATGTCAACATAAAAAAACCGCCCGGCGCGCGGGCGGTGAAATGTAAAGACGCAAGAAACGAAAATCCTATAAAACCGCGGTGATCGCGCAGTAGATAAGCGACAGGCACATTACGACGTCGCAGGGCAGGCGGTATTTTGCGTACAGGCTTTTGATGGCCGTGCCGAAAAGCACCCATAGAAGCGAGCAAACGATCAGCACCAGCGTCGCGGCGGCGCTCCAAAGGAGGATGGAGGAAAAGTGCGCGCTGTAGGGCACGACATAGATGGAAAAAATGGAAAGGGCGTAGATCCAGCTTTTGATGTTGAGGATTTGCAGCAGCACGCCGTCCTTGTAGGAGGAGGCCTTCTCCGCGGGGAGCGCCGCGTCCTCGGCGGGCGGGTTTTTGCTTTCGCGGATGCCGGAAAGCAGGATGTGCACGCCAAGATACGCCATATACGCCGCGCCCAGCCATTTCATATAGGGGACTAAGCCGGGAATGAGGCTTGCAAGCGCCAAATTCAGAAGTCCGCAGAGCAGCATCTTGATGAAGACGCTTCCCATGCTGCCGATCAAAAACCGGCGCGCGCCCTTGAGACCGTGCCGGGCGCCTAAATACAGGCACATAAAATTGTTGGGGCCGGGCGTGACGCCGCCCACCAGCATGTAGATAAAAAGTCCCGCAATGTCCATCGTTACGCCTCCGCTTCCGCCGTTTTGATAACGCCGCGCTCGTAGGCGGCGAGAAGGTCGGATAGATCGACAAGGCGACCCTTGATCTCGTCTCCCTTATCCGTATCGCTGACCAAAAGTCGTCGATCCATCTTTTCCACGATGAAGCTGTGCGAGGTGATGTCATCCTCCTCCCGGATGACCTGCTCGCGCGTGGTGAAGGGCTCGTGTGCGGCGATATGTATGTCGTGGGAGCCAAAGAACATGGTGTAGCCCGCGATGCCGGTTTTCTTTTGGTATGCCCTGCAAAAACCGCCGTCGATCACGACCAGCCGTCCGCCTGCCTTGCGCGGATCCTCGCCGTCCTTGGCCTTGACGGGCACATGGCCGTTGATGATGCGGCTCCACGGTTTGTTCAGGCCGAACTCCTCCAGGATGCGGCGGCAGTAATCCTCGTTATTATAATAGGAATAATAGGGGTTCTTGGGTTCCTCCCATGTGCTTTCTTCCCATAGCAGCGTGCGCTCGAAGGTTTTGATCTCGCTCCGTCCAAAGATGGGCGAACTGCGCCCACACCAAAGGAACCACAGAAAATCGCCGCCCTCCTCGCGCTGCGGCGTACCCACGGGAGAAAAGTAGGCCTGCCGCGCCATGCGGTCGGCATAGTTGAGGAAAACGCGTCCTGCCATGCTGCGCCCGCCCATATCGAATTTGCTAAAAGCGCCGTCCGCGTCGGTGGGGATGCAGCCGTGGTAGAGGAGGTTGCCGTTACAGCGGCGGTAGATGCTGCCGTTGTCATAGAGGAAACGGGCGTGGGATTGCAGCTTTTCGCTTTTCATAAAGGAAGCGGTCAGCTGCTCTATAAGCGCCTGCTCCTCGGCCGAGAGTCTGTTGGGGTCGGCGGGATCGACCGTGGGGAAATCCGTGTCCCGCAGGGCGTAATCCACACCGTCCACCTCGATGGTATGGTGCGCCCAGTTTACGCGCGAGAGCATATCCCGATCCTGCATGCCGTATTCACGCCTTCGCTGCACAAGCTGCCCCTCCAGCTTGAACATGATGACGCTGATGGCTTTATGCATACGCGCGTAAAGATGCATGTCGCGCGGCTTATAACGCTCCTCGGGGAGCTTGCGTGGCTCGAAAACGGGCGCGTCCCGATAGGTTTCGTTCGCAAAAAGCGCGAGGGGCAGAAGGTTGACGCCGTAGGCGTTTTCCAGCATGTCAAGGCTGTCGTACTGCACGCAGTTTTTGACGGCGACGGCCGCGCAAACGGGGTTGCCCGCGGCGGCGCCCAGCCACAGCACGTCGTGGTTGCCCCACTCGATGTCCGCGTTATGGTAGGAGATCAGATGGTCGAGTATCACGTCGGCGTGCGGGCCTCTGTCGAATATGTCGCCTACGATATGGAGCCTGTCCACCACGATCTTTTTGATGAATTCGGCAAATTCGGTGATGAGGGTTTCGGCGCTGCCCGTATCCACGATGGCGGCGATGATATTTTCAAAATAGGATTCCTTTTCCCGCACGCCGTCCGTGTTGATAAGCTCCTCCATGATGTAGGCGGAATCGCGCGGCAAGGTGTTAAACACATAGGAGCGGGAGTATTTGGCGGCGACGTTGACGGCCACCTTGACAAGGCGGTGCAGCGTGACTCTGTACCAGTCGTTGAGATCCTTTTCCCGCCGCTTGGCTTCGTAGAGCTTTTCTTCGGGATAATAGGTGAGCGACGCGAGAGAACGCCGTTCGGAGAGCGTCAAGGAATCGCCGAAGGTCTCGTCGATTTTGACGTATACCGCGCCGGAGCCGTTGTTGAGGATATGCAAAAACGCTTCGTGCTCGCCGTGGATGTCGCTCATGAAATGCTCGGTGCCCTTGGGAAGGTTGAGGATCGCCCGGAGGTTGATCATTTCGGCGCGCACGGCTTGTATGCTGGGGTATTTTTTAGCAAGCAGCGTCAAAAAACGAACGTCGCGGTTCTGTTCCATAATAGCCTCCTTGCGTCGTATATAGATCAAATTATTATACATTGACGAAAGGTGGAAAACAAGAGCGGCGACTTATTGGCAAAGGTCATTCGACCTTTGCCGATGGTTTCAATTTACAACTGTTCACATGCGCTTGCGCATGCGCACGGGCGTTGTAAATTGCAGAGAGATCCTTACTGCGTAAGGCTTTCCGAATCTGACGCGCATGTCGTCAGATACGGTTGAAAGTCAAGGGCTGCGACCCCTTGACAATCCCTTAAGGAGTGAATCAATGGGTGGGGTCCCGCGTTTGCAGAACCTCCGTCCAAAGGGGGCTTAGATACGGATCGTATTGGGAGAGAGGGCGCAGCGCGTCCTCCAGACGCTCCCGCTCCTTTGCGGTGGGCGTGACGTCCGCGCCGTGCACCGATACGGACACGGCGGGGGTAAAAATGTTGCTTTTGTCCCTGCGCATCAGGCGTATGCAAAGCTCCGCCGCCGCGCCGCCGGCGGAGAAATAGGTTTCGTCAAAGCAGCCGGCGTGAAAGAAAAGGTCGCTTTGCAGCATGACGCACGCGCCGTGGAGAAGGGCTGTGGCGCGCACGGTCTGCCCAAGCCACGGCACGTTTTCGCATAGGCTCGCGCCCGCCGTGCCCGCCGCAAGCGCCGTACCCTCCCCGTCGGTGACGGCGCAGCCGACGGCGCCCGCAAGCGGGCGGTGCGCCTGATCCATCATGGGCACAAGAAAGCCGGGCGTATCCATCACCGTATCCGGGCGCAGAAAAAGCAGCAGCGCGCCTTTCGCGCTTCGCGCGCCAAAGTTCCAAAGCGCCGCCATGCTCTCGCTGGGCATGGTGAGTATGTCGGCGGCGCGGTTGCCGCGCAGCAGCTCGTAATAGCGCAGCGTATCGAGGTTTTCTGAGCCCGCGTCCACGATGCGGATACGGTAATAGGGATACAGGGCGTTCTGCTCGATGCTCTCCAGCAACCGGCGCAGCCGCCGCACATTGTTTTTGTTGGGGATGATGATGCTCACCAGCTCCTTGGTGCGAAGCGAGGTGCGCAGCCGGAAGGTGTTTTTGCAAAGCCCCGCCACCGCATAGCCATCCATGCCGCTTTCGTTAAGGTACGCGTCGATGGCGGCGCGCCCCTCCGTGTCGGAAATGGCGGGCGGCGCGGCGCGGCTTAGAAGCACCTCGCCGATGTGGGAGGCGTGGGCGCAGCGCATCGCGCAGCGCAGGGCGTAAGCATAGGAAGCGTCTTCGGTGAAGGCCGTCATGCCGCCCGATGCGTCGTGCAGCTTTCTGCGTACAAGAAGCGGACGCCCTATGCAGTTATAGGAGAGCAGATTGACGGTATTGAGATCGCACTTGAAATGCGGACACACCCGCGCGCCCGCGCGGTGCATATCCTCGTCGGCAAAAAGCAGGTCGGCGCGCGGCGCGGCGTTGAGCGCGGCGGCAAAGTGCAGCAGCGCGTCGGGATGGAGTATGTCGCCCTTAAAAAGGTACAGCACATATTCCCCATCGCCGCTGCCGTCGCGCAGCAGCTTGCAGTGGGGATACGTCTGCGCGCGTAGAACGTCGTCGCGCACGCCCTTTTCCGCGATCACGTCGATCTGCGGCGTGTATTCTATTTTTTGCGGCGGCTCGATTTTATGCGCCGCGCGCCACGCGGCGTAGCGGCGGTCGAAGGATTCCGATACGACGGGAAACGCGCCCGCTGCGGGCTGTCCCGCGCGCGCGAAAAGCGTTCCCAAAGAATCAAACAGGCCGTTTTGCATACGTCTAGTGTGCATGGCGGCCTGCTTTTTTATGCGTTTATCGTATCAGCGTTTCGGGCGCTGTGAAATCCTCGTTTGCAACGGTAACCTTTTTGATCGCGACGCGCTGGCGCGGGCGGTCGGAAAAATCGGTGGGCATCTCGCAGATGGCGTCCACCACGTCCATGCCGTCGGTCACGTACCCGAAGGCCGCGTACTGCCCGTCAAGGTGCGGCGCGTCCGCGTGCATGATGAAGAATTGAGAGCCCGCCGAATCGGGCGTCATGGAGCGCGCCATAGAAATAACGCCGCGCTTGTGCTTGCGCGGATTGTCCACGCCGTTTTTCTTGAACTCGCCCTTGATGGCATAGCCGGGGCCGCCCGTGCCCGTTCCTTCGGGGCAGCCGCCTTGGATCATAAAGCCGGGGATGACCCTGTGAAAGGTCAGACCGTCATAGTAGCCCTTGCTGCACAGCGTGAGAAAGTTGTTGACCGTGTTGGGCGCGGCGCTTCTGTCCATTTCCAGCGTGATGACGCCGCCGTTTTCCATTTCGATTGTTACCATAGTGAAGCTCCTTCTATTTTTATTCTTATTATAGTCGCTTAGGTGAAAAGGTAGACGGCGAGCACGCCGTATACGTTAAACATGATCCCCATGCCCATCACGACGTATTCGTATCGCCGGGGTTCCCAAGCGCCGAGACTCAAGATATAGGCAAGCGCCAGCGGCAGCATATCCACCGTGTAGCGCGCGCCGAACTGCCAGCCGCCCAGCGTTTTGTGCAGACACAAACACACAAGCGCCGCCACAAAAGCGAACAGCAGCGCCGCGCGCGTGTATGCGAAGGGACGCTTGCCGTCTTTCGCCGGCGGCAGCGTGGACTTGCAGCAAAACTGGCGTATAAACATGGAAAACTGCAGAAAAAACAACGGGTTTGCCACATAAAACATAAAGCCGTTGAAATAAGGAAATGTCAAGCGGCCGTTTTCAAACTTGACGGGCAGAAAAAGCAGCTTTTTCAGATTATCCCAAAGGTAGACGGACGAAAACTGCCCGTGCTCCGACGCGGTGAATTCCGGCAGATAATTGTGCCCGAATTCCAGCACGCTTCCAAAGCGGGCGTAGTTATACGCCATATACGCGCCGCCGATGAGCGCGGGAAGCAGGAGGGCGGGAAGCTGCCCTTTTACGCTTTGCGTTAGCCCCAGCCCGTTTGACGCATCCTTTTCGCAGAAAAAGATAAGCAGCGGGATAAACGCAAAGAAGGAGAAGGGGCGGCAGCCTACGGCGAGCGCTACAAGCGCGTAGGCCGCGACGCGCTTGTCATAGAGCGCGCAAAGAAGCGAAAGCGTCAAAAACAACAGAGCGTAACCCTGCGCCTGAAACCAAACGCCGCCATCCGTGCTCATCCAAAGCATGTTGCTGCCCCAAACGTAGAAAAAGGCGGTCACGGCGGCGGGGGCGGCGCGCATGCCGGTTTTGCGCATCGCAAAGTACGCGGCGGCGCTTGTGCACATGGCAAGCACCATCATCAGGAAATTGTTGGGCGTCCGCCCATCGAAAAAGAAGGTCAGCGGCAGCATGAAAACGGAGGGCACGGGCGGAAAGGACACATAGTATTTTCCGTTATAGATCGCAAGCTCCAGCCAAGGGTAGTTTTGCCCCAGATCCATACGCCCCTCGCGCCAAGAGAGGGCTTGAAGCGTATAGCTGTCCCAATCCGAGTGCAGAAAGAGCGTGCCGCCCAGCAGGTCGTGCAGCAGGATATAGCCGCAGAGCATGAGCAGAAGCATGCAGAAAAGATCGCGATGGCGCTTGTAAATAGCCTTCATGGTTTCATCATACCCCGTTGCCGCTTGTTTGAAAAGAACGTCCTGCGCCGCCGTTCCGGCGGGGAGGAAAAAATGTAGAAAACTGGAGAAAAACGGAAATCTACTATATATACCTTAGGAAACCGCATATTATGGGGAAAACGAACGATATTTGGAGACAACTGCATATGGAAAACACCAATATGGTCGCGGAAACCCTGCGGAACGTGGGCTTGTCCCCCAAATATAAGGGCTACGTATACGCACTGCACATGCTCTGCTTATCCATGGATGATTTTACGCGCGTGCACAATATGACGACGCAGCTCTATGGGTATACCTGCGAAAAGTACCACGCGAACCCCGGCGCCGTAGAGCGCAACATGCGTTTTGCCATACGGCGCGCGTGGGAATCGGATCAATCGGGCGCGATGCACCGCCTATTCCAAAGCTACGGTATTTATTATACGCCTACCAACCGCGAGTTCATCGCGGTGCTGTCGGATTACATCTGCCACGGCAAGGCGCACGCGTCTATGCAGCTTCGCATGTGGTAGGGCGCGCTATTTCTTGATGCCGAACACCTTGGCCATCTTACCCGACACATCGTTCAGATTGGAAATACTCGCATTCATACCCTCGATATCCAAGGCGGAGATGGTCGTGAGCGCGTCGTTGACGCCTACCATGGCGTTCTCCACATCGCCAAGCGCGGTTTCAATCCCGGCGGAGCCGACGTCGATGAGGCTGTTGACGTTCTTGGTAAGCTCCACAAGATCCATATCCGTGATGGTGGTATTGATATCCGTGATGGTGGTATTGACCGTGGTGAGCGTGGTGCTGAGCTGATCCAGCAGCGGGAAGACCTTCATGCCGAGCGCCAGCAGCGCTACGACCAAAATGATGACGCACAAAAAGGAGCTGTAGAACTGAAAGCGCGCCCAGCGCGTCTGCTTGGCGACGTTTTTTTCGATCTTCTCCATCAAGGCCTGCATCGTGAGGGATTCGCTTGCGGCGGGCGCGTTGGTTTTTACGTTGGTTTCCATGTCGATATACCTCCTAGAATTTGTGGTGGTACTGTTATAAGATCATGCAATATACTATCATTTTCCATCGCTCTTGGCAACGGCGGCGCTTTGTGGTATATTATTATACGAATTCTAAAAACACGTTCTGTCTTATCTTATCACGGGCATCTTCAAAATCAAATCAGGAGGCGTATGGATACATGGAAGCATTACCGCTTGACGCCCGCACATGGGCGGAGATCGACCTTGGCGCGCTGCTGCACAATTTCAAGCTCGCGCAAAAAACCGGCAAAAAGGTGATGTGCGTCGTAAAGGCCAACGCGTACGGGCACGGCGCTGCGCGCTGCGCGCTGTTTTTGGAAAAACACGGGGCGGACGCCTTTGCCGTGGCGTGCTTGAGCGAGGCGCTGGAGCTGCGCGCGGCGGGGATCAAAAAGCCTATCCTGATATTGGGCTATACCGCGCCCGCGTTTGCCGAAGCCTTGATCGAGCACGACATTACGCAGACCTGTGTGGACGAGGGGCACGCGGCGGCTTTGAGCGACGCGGCGCAAAAAACGGGCAAAAAGCTTTTGACGCATATCAAGATCGATACGGGCATGTCCCGCACGGGGCTTCTTGCGCAGGGTGCGGAAAACGCCATGGAGACCGCGCGCGCTGCGGAGCGCATATCCATGCTGCCGGGTCTTGCCGTCAAAGGCATGTTTACGCACTTCTCCGTGGCGGATACGCCCGAGGAGGACGTGTATACGGCATGGCAGCTTGCAAACTACAACACGGTGCTGCAATACTTGATCGAAAAAGGCTTGCGGCCCGAGACCTGCCACACCAGCAACAGCGCCTGCATCATGGATCATCCGGAAACGCAGATCGACATGGTGCGCGAGGGCATCATACTCTACGGCTTGTATCCCGACAGCGCGCCGCGCGCCGAAGGCCCCCTGCGGCCCGTTCTCACGCTCAAATCCCGCGTCGCGCAGGTGCGATCTCTTCCGGCGGGCACCAGCGTAAGCTACGGGCGCACCTATCAAAACGAGGCGGCGTTTTCCACCGCCGTCGTGCTGGCGGGCTATGCCGACGGACATCCGCGCAGGCTTTCCAACGCCGCCTACGACGTGATCGACGGCAGGCGATACCCACAGGTAGGACGCATCTGCATGGATATGCACATGCTCAACGTCACGGGGCATGAGGATGAAGTGCATCCCGGCGACGCGGTGACGCTTTGGGGCGCGTCCGGGATGAGCACGGAGGAGGCGGCGCAGATCGTGGGCACCATCAACTATGAATTGACCTGCCTTATCACGCCGCGCGTGCCCCGCGTCTACATCAACGAGCCAGAATAACAGACGAGGTACCATTTAAACCATCCATCCATATACGCATTTTCGTATCCGCTGCGCCGTCCTTGACGGAATCGTAACGGATACGTCTTTTTTATTCCCGCGCACAAAATGCCGAGAATATCGAAATCATGCGGCAAATGTGACAAAAAAGAAAAACTGGCGTTGACGAAATGTAACACGCTGTGATAATATACACATAATATGTGGCTGGTATATGATATCCGTATAGAAATATCGACTGGCTGCACATACAATCGCAATATTTTTAAGGAGGTTTTCTGTGTTATGGAAAACAAGAGAGGTCAATGGGGTTCCAGCTTTGGATTCCTGATGGCTGCCATCGGTTCCGCGGTGGGTCTCGGGAATATCTGGGGCTTCCCGTACAAGATGGGTATGAACGGCGGCGGCGCGTTCCTGCTGGTCTATCTGATCTTGGTCGTTGTCGTTGGCTTCGCCGTCATGCTTGGCGAGCTGGCATTGGGTCGTAAGTATGGCCGCGGCGCGGTCGGCACCTACGCCGCGATCGGCAAGAAGTGGACATGGGTCGGCTACATGGGCGTCGCGTCCGGCTTCTTCATTCTGGCGTTCTACAGCGTGCTCGGCGGCATGGTGCTTCGCTATATGGTGGGCTTCATTGCTGAAATGTTCGGCCTGACCGGCTTTGGCGGCCTTGGCTCCGGCGAATTCTTCGGCGGCTTCACCACCAACGCGGGCTCTATGTTGTTGTACTACGCGATCTTCATGGTCATCAACATCATCATCGTATCCGGCGGTATCGAGGGCGGCATCGAGAAATTCTCCAAGATCGCCATGCCCGCGCTCGCCGCGATCCTTGTGGTCATCATCGTTTACGTCGCGGTACAGCCCGGCGCGGGCGCAGGTTACAAGTTCATGTTTGTGCCCGACTTTGCGGTGCTTGGCTCCAACTTCTTCGGCGTTTTGAAGACCGCAGCCGGTCAGATGTTCTTCTCCCTCTCCCTTGGCATGGGCTGCATGATCACCTACGGCTCCTACCTTGGCAAGGAACAGAATCTGGACACCAACATGGTCATCATCCCCGTCGCGGATACCGCGATCGCCGTTATGGCCGGTATGGCTGTTATGCCTGCCTGCGCCGCGTTCGGCATGGATTACGGCCGTGGCCCCGGCTTGCTGTTTGTTACCCTGCATGAGGTGTTTAACACCGGTATGGGCGGCTTCATCGGCTCTCTGATGGGCTTCCTGTTCTACTTCCTCGTTCTCATCGCCGCCGTTACCTCCTCCATCTCGCTGCTTGAGGTCTGCACGGCGTACTTGATCGACAAGAAGATCGAGAAGGGCGAGGAGCCCAACCGCAAGAAGATCACCATCATCATCGCGGCGATTATCTTTGTGGTCGGTATCCCCGTTGCGTTGGACGGCCTTGGCGCCGGCCGCGCGGGCGGCGCTGCCATCGACATCCCGGCGACGCTGCTTGGTATCCCCACCGAGGGTATGCCTATGGCGGTTGACTGCTGGCTTGACTTTTATGACTGCTTGTCCGAGGGTATCATGATGCCTCTGGGCGCGCTGATGATGTCCATCCTGATCGGCTGGGTGCTCGGCACCAAGGTCGTCAAGGAAGAGGTCGAGGAGACCGCGGGCGTCAAGCTCACCATGTACAAGTTCATGGAGATCTGCTTCAAGTTCATCGTTCCCGTGATCATGGCGATCGTTCTGGTTTCTCAGATTCAGGACTTCTTCTAGGCCATACGCATCGCATCAGAACCAAACGACGGAGCCGCCATTGCGCGGCTCCGTTTTCTTTGCCACGAAGCGGCCTTCTATGTTATAATACACAATAACGCAAATGGATGAGGAGGATCGCTATGGACGCCGACAAAAGCATGCTGGAGCTTCCTATTGTAAAGACTCTAGCGTCTGCAAAACCGTGCTGCTGGATCAACCCCGCTTTGGCGCGCGGCAAAGCCGCATTTGCGGGCACAACGCTCACGATGGCGGATATCGACGACGCAGAGGCGCGGCTTTTGCGCTTCGCGCCCTTTATCATGCGCTGCTTTCCCGAAACGGTTGCCGCGAAGGGCTTGATCGAATCCCCTTTAACGCCCATAGAAGAAATGAAGGCGCAGCTCAACGCGAACTACGGCGCGGCCATTGCGGGGCGCCTATTCTTAAAGCGCGACAGCGACCTGCCCATCGCGGGTTCGGTGAAGGCGCGCGGCGGCATTTACGAGATACTCAAGCACACGGAAGAGCTTGCGATGCAAAATGGTATGCTTTCCGAGACGGACGATTACGCGAAGCTTGCGGACCCCGCGTACAGGCGCTTTTTCCGGCAGTATAAGGTGCAGGTCGGCTCCACGGGCAATTTGGGGCTGTCCATCGGCATCATGAGCGCCGCGGTGGGCTTTGACGTGACCGTACATATGAGCGCGGACGCGCGGCAGTGGAAAAAGGATCTGTTAAGGAGCAAGGGCGTGCGCGTGATCGAGTACGCGTCGGATTATTCCGAGGCGGTGCGGCAGGGGCGCGCGCTTTCCGACGCCGACTCCATGAGCTATTTTGTGGACGACGAGAATTCCGTGGCGCTGTTTTTAGGCTATGCTGTGGCGGCGAAGCGCTTGAAGGGCCAGCTTGACGGGTTGGGGATCGCCGTGGACGCTATGCATCCGCTGTTCGTCCATATCCCCTGCGGCGTGGGCGGCGCGCCGGGCGGCGTCGCGTTCGGCTTGAAGAAGCTCTTTGGCGACGATGTGCATGTGTTCTTTACGGAGCCTGTGCAATCCCCCTGCATGCTGCTGGGGCTTGCGACGGGGCGCAACAGCGCGATCTGCGTGCAGGACGTGGGGCTTACGGGACAGACGCACGCGGACGGCTTGGCCGTAGGCCGGCCTTCCGGTTTTGTGGGCGGCGTGGTTGCACCCCTTGTGAGCGGCGAATTCACCGTGGAAGATTATGCGCTGTATGACCATATGCGGGAGCTTTTGGTCACGGAGAACCTGTTTATCGAGCCCTCCGCCTGCGCGGCGTTCGCCGGCCCCGTGGGCATGGGACGCTATGACGCGGCGAAGGAGTACGTCAAAGCGCATGCGCTTACGGACGCGATGCCGCAGGCTGTGCATATCGCGTGGGCGACGGGCGGCCGTTTGGTACCCGACGCCGTGCGCGAACAATATAGGAATACATTTTTGAGAGGAGAGTATAACACATGGCAAAGCTGACGTTGGAAAAGGCGAAGGAGATCTTACAAAAGCATGTAACGGAGGCGCATCTTTTTACGCATGCGGAGGCGGTCAGCGCGGCGATGGGCGCGATGGCGGAGCATTTCGGCGAGGACAAGGCGTATTGGGAGGCGATCGGGTTTCTTCACGACGTGGATTTTGAGAAATTCCCGGAGGAGCACTGCAAGCATGTGCGCGAGCTTTTGGAACCCGAGGGCGTGGACGAGGCGGATATCCTTTCCATCATATCCCACGGCTACGGCCTTTGCACAGAGGAGCGCGCGCCCGAAACGAATCTGGAAAAGAGCCTCTTTACCGTGGACGAGCTTACGGGGATCGTTATGACGACGGCGCTGATGCGTCCCACGGGGATCGCGGATATGGAGCTGAAGAGCTTGAAAAAGAAGTTTAAGGACAAGGGCTTTGCCGCCAAGTGCAATCGCGACGTCATCAAGCAGGGCTTTGAGATGCTGGGCGTGGAGCCGGACGTTGTGATGCAGTGCTGCATCGACGGCATGCGCGCGCATATGGACGCGCTGGGCATAGGGCCTAAGGAATAACGGAAGGGCTGGGGGGCATATGAAAACGAAGGATATGGTGCTGCACGGGCTTTTTATCGCGCTCACGCTGCTCTTGGGCATGACGCCGCTGGGGCTCATTCCGCTGGGCTTTATCAACGTGACGATCCTCTGCATTCCCGTGATCGTGGGCACGCTGCTCCTGGGACTCAAAAGCGGCCTTTTATTTGGCGCGTGCATGGCGGTCTCCAGCATATTGAGCATGATGGGGCTCTCGCCGCTGGTGCCCCCTTCCGGGCTTGCTTCGGCGTTGTTTGCCGCGAATCCCCTCTTGGCGGTCGTCATGTGTCTTCTGCCCCGGCTGATGATCCCCGTATCCACGTACTTTGTATATAAGCTGTGCGCGCGAAAGAACCCGGATACCAAGGCGGGCATCGTACCCGCGGCTATCGCCGGGTCGCTGACCAACACGGTTCTGTATCTGGGGCTTATGCTGCTCTTCTATGTTCTTTCGGGTTTGGACGCCAAGCCTATACTGGGACTGATCGGCGGCGTGGGGCTGATCGCGGGGTCGCTGGAGGCCGTGGCGGCGGCGCTCATCGCAACACCCGTCACCATCGCGCTTCGCAGGGTCAAGCGCGGATAAAGACACATCATTGCAGACGAACGGCAAAGGTCGAATGACCTTTGCCGATATGAGAGAGAACGTCGCGCCAAAGGTGCGGCGTTCTTTTTGGTTGCAACCAAATTGTGAGATGGTATAATGAAGCTATTATTTCTCTTGGAGGTATACCCGATGAAACAATGGAAACGGCTGTTTGCCAGCGCTTTGGCGTTTGCGCTGCTTTTTGCGCTCGCCATGCCCGCGTTTGCGGAGGAGGACCTTTCAGGAAAAACCGTGATTCTGCATACCAACGACATGCATTCCCGCGTGGACAGCAACCTGGGCTACGCGTCCGTCAAGGCGTACAAGGACGAGCTCGAAAAACAGGGCGCTACCGTGCTCGTGCTGGACGCGGGCGATACCTTCCACGGCCTGCCGATCGCAAACCTTAGCCAAGGGCAGGACATCGTGGACGTCATGAACGCCGTGGGCTACACGGCCATGACCCCCGGCAACCACGATTTTAATTATGGTGTGGAGCATTTGGCCGAGCTCTCCAACAGCGCGAATTTTGACGTGCTTTCCTGCAACCTGACGGAAAAGGACGGCTTGCCCGTCTTCTCCACCGGTAAGGTCTATGGCGACGTAGGCGTGGTGGGTATCTGCACGCCGGAAACTGCCACCAAGACCAACCCCCTCAACGTGGAGGGCTATGTGTTCAATCCCGACACGATGGCCGAGCTTTTGCAGGAGGCTATCGACGAGGTGAAGGCGCAGGGCGCGAAGACCGTCGTTGTGCTGGGGCATTTGGGGATCGATCCCGAGAGCGCGCCGTGGCGCTCCACCGACGTTATCCCACAGGTAAGCGGCGTGAACGTGTTCGTTGACGGCCACAGCCACAGCGTGATCGGCGTAGAAGGCGAAAAGGACGCCGACGGCAAAGTGCTTTCCTACGCCTCCGCCGGTGAAAAGGTGAAGGACAAGGACGGCAACGACGTGCTGCTTGTACAGACCGGCTGCTACGGCGCGGCCATCGGCAAGGTCACCATCGACGGCGATCAATGCACAGCGGAGCTTTTGGCGGCGGACAACAAGGACGCCGACATCACCAAGCTCATCGAGGATCTGATGGCGGATATCAAGCTCATGCTCGATACCGTCGTCGCCAAGACGGAGGTCGTGTTGAACGGCGAACGCGAGACCGTGCGCGCGGCGGAGAGCAATCTTGGCAACCTTGCCGCGGACGCGCTTCGCTATGTCGCGGACGCGGACGTGGCGCTCACCAACGGCGGCGGCATCCGCGTTTCCTTGGAGCCGGGCGACATCACCTACGGCGATATGAACGCGGTGTTCCCCTTTGGCAACACCGTCAACAAGATCGAGGTCACCGGCGCGCAGCTTCTTGCGGCGCTGGAGCACGGTACGGCCAAGTGCCCCGAGCTTTCGGGCGCGTTTCCGCAGGTCAGCGGCATCACCTATAAGCTCGACGCGACCAAGAGCGAGAACCGCGTAAGCGACGTGATGGTCGCGGGCGCACCCTTGGACGAGAGCAAGACCTACACGCTTGCCACCAACGATTTTACGGCGGTGGGCGGCGACGGCTACGATATGTTTAAGGATGCGAAGCTGTTGGGCATCTTTGGCGCGCTGGACGAGGCGATGGTCACCTATGTGGAGTCCGCCCTCAAGGGTACGGTGGACGCGACGTACGCGGAGCCGCGCGGCGACGCGACGATCACGCTGCCCGCCGCTGCGGCGGAGGAGCCTGCGACGGAGAAACCCGCGCCCTCCGGCGTGGATACGGGTTCCGCCGCGTATCTTTGGGCGGCGCTGGCCGTAGCTTCTGCCGTGTGCTTCGTGGCCTATAAACGCAGGGAGGCGTAAGGAAGCCATGCTTCCCACCGCTTTTACACAAAGAATGCAATCCATATTGGGCGGGGAATACCCCGCCTTTTTGGATTGCTATGAAAAACCGCCCGTGCGCGGGTTGCGCGTCAATACGCTGCGGATCGCGCCCGCGGATTTTGAGCGGATCACGCCGTGGAGCCTTTCGCCAAGCGGTATACTGCCGGAGGGGTACGTACTGCGCGAGGAAGCGTCCGGTATCGGCGCGCATCCCTACCATATGGCGGGCGTGATCTACATGCAGGAGCCCTCCGCCATGGCGCCCGTTGCGGCGCTTTCCATAACGCCCGGCATGCGGATACTGGATCTTTGCGCGTCGCCCGGCGGCAAGAGCACGGCGATGGCCGCGCGTCTTGCGGGGGAGGGGCTGCTCGTATCCAACGAGCTTGTGCCCGCCCGCGCGCGGGTGCTTGCGCAAAACATACAGCGCATGGGGATACGAAACGCCGTGGTGACAAACGCCAAGCCGGATGCGCTGTGCGCGGCGCTGCCGGACGCGTTTGACATCGTGCTTGTGGACGCGCCCTGCTCGGGCGAAGGGATGTTTCGAAAGGACGAGGAGGCCGTCCGCGCTTGGTCGCAGGCGCATGTGCTCGCCTGCGCCGCGCGGCAGAAGGCGATTTTGCAAAGCGCCGCGCTTTCCATCAGACCCGGCGGCGTACTGCTCTATTCCACCTGCACCTTCTCACGGGAGGAAAACGAGGAAGTCGTGGAGGCTTTTTTGCGCGCGCATCCTGATTACGCGCTTATTGAGCAAAGAAGATTGTACCCGCACAAAGTTTGTGGCGAAGGGCAGTTTTACGCGAAGCTTCTGCGCGCTGGGAACGCGCGGCTTACTGCGGAAGCGCCGCGTTTGCAGGGGAGCAGGGCGCAAAGGACGCTTGCTTCCGACGCGCTGCATGCGCTTTTCCCGCACCTTGCGGTGGATACGCTAAGCGTCCTTGCGGACGGGCGCGTATTCCTTCTGCCCGAAGCCATGCCCGCCGGGATCTACGCGCAGCGCATACTGCTTGGCGGCGTCGAGGCGGGCGAGTGCAAAAAGGATCGGTTCGAACCGTCCCACGCGCTGTTTCAGGCGTTTGGTGCAGACTGTGCGCAAAAGCTGGAGCTTGGGCTTACCGACGCGAGGCTCGATGCGTTTTTGCGCGGGGAAACGCTGGCGGTAGCCGGCCCTCCGGGGTATGCGGCGGTCTGCGCGGACGGCTTTCCGCTGGGGTTTGGCAAGACGGTGGACGGCGTGCTCAAGAACCATCTTCCCAAGGGGCTGCGACGGTAAAAAAGGGTGGCAAACCCAACATATATACGTTATAATAAACGGTAGAATAATGTGGAGGTATGTTTTATGGCAAATTGCAGTGCATGTGGTGCAGCGATTCCTGACAATACGCGTTTTTGCCCGCTTTGCGGCGCGGCGGTCGCCGCTGCAGCCGGCGGCTATGAGCAGCCGCAGTATCAGCAGCAGCCCTACCAGCAGCAATACCAGCAGCCCTATCAGCAAGGGTATCAGCAGGGCTACCAGCAGCAAGGTTATCAGCAGGGGTATCAGCAGCAGTACCAGCAGGGGTACGACCCCAACGCCTATCAGCAGGCCCCACAGAAGGTCAAGCCCGCGGCGCCCTCTCCGGAAGCCGCGCAGTATCGCATCCTCACGGCGCTTTCCTATCTTTCCCCCCTGTTCCTTATCATCATGCTGGTATTGGGCGGTGAATACAACTATGTGCGCAAGCACGCGCAGCAGGCCTTGGCGCTGCTCATGTGGTATTTCTTGTGCTCGCTTTGCATGATCGTCCCCTTCCTCGGCTGGCTGGTGGGCGGCGTCGGCATGGTGGTGGGCTTTGTGTTCATGATCATCTGCGTCGTGCGCGCGCTCAAGTACGATATTTATGAGATCCCCATCACGGGAAAGTGGAATATCATCCCGCAGAAGGAAGAAACACCCGCCGCTTGACAAATGCGCAAGCGCGGGCTATACTAACCGAAAATAGGCTGTGAACAAGAGGAGTACCCACGCACACCGCACCAGAGAGATCGCTTCACCGGCTGTAAGGGCGATTGGCAAGGCGCAAGGGGAATGTCGCTTGGGAGCCGCGGGGCAAACGCGCGAGAGCGCATAACCCTGCCGCTTGCGCCGCGTTACGGCGCGTGGAGTTGGCACGCGGAAGATGCGTGCAACAAAGGTGGTACCGCGAGTCCGCTCGTCCTTTGAGGATGGGCGGACTTTTTATTTTCCACAAACAGAAGGAGGACGACGCCATGGCTGACATGCCGAAAACCTACGACCACAGCGATGTGGAGCAAAAGCTGTATGACCGCTGGGAGGAAAACAACTACTTCCATGCGGAACCCAACCCCGATAAGCCCCCCTATTGCATCGTGATACCGCCCCCGAACATCACGGGCAAGCTGCATATGGGGCACGCGCTGGACGAGACGCTGCAGGATGTGCTCATTCGCTATAAGCGCATGAGCGGCTACGAGACGCTGTGGCTGCCCGGCACGGATCACGCCTCCATCGCCACCGAGGTCAAGATCGTGGAGCAGATGGCCAAGGAAGGTATCGATAAGCGCGACATAGGCCGCGAAAAATTCTTGGAGCGCGCGTGGGCGTGGCGCGAGGAATACGGCCGCACCATCGTGAATCAGCTTAAGAAGCTCGGTTCCTCCTGCGACTGGGTGCGCGAGCGCTTTACCATGGACGAAGGCTGCAACAAGGCCGTCATCAAGGTGTTCTGCGACCTCTACGACAAGGGGCTTATCTACCGGGGCGACCGCATCATCAACTGGTGCCCGCACTGCAAAACGGCGCTCTCCGACGCG
>CAZNAL010000035.1:0-16947 GCA_964571055.1 uncultured Oscillospiraceae bacterium
TATGTTACGATTCTGATGATTATCGTGAAGATGTATCACGGTTTTACGAAGGCGACTGGCTTAATTTAAGAAAAAAACTAAAGGGTGCCCAGAAAATTCTTGACATGACAGCTTGCGCAGATATTGAAGATGTTTTGCTTGTTGATAAAGTTGGAATATGTAATTATCTCCAAGTGAGTTTTGATCAATTTCCTGAACACTTATCTGGCTCAAAAGGAAAGCGGAAAATGAAGAACCTTTTCCGAACTTATAACCTGACATACCATGAAGGTCACAGAGCACAGTATTTGATTGAAGGGCTGGACATGCAATTGTTGATTGATAGTGCACAGATCCCGCTACGCACCTTGGAAGCATGGTTCATTTGAAACGAGTCGAAGAATTCTGCGCAAATTCTTTTGATTCGTTTTTCTAATCACATAACTTTTAAGTGCTATTTGAAATGAGTTAAAAAGATCGTAGTAGAATAGTAAGCAACCGAAAAGCATAACACCTGCATCTATATTGACCGACAATGCCAAAACAAAAACAGGTTCCGCAAGGAGCTTGTTTTTGTTTGCATCGACGCTTGAGAAGCGCAAGCACTCTATCTCACGCGCTTTCATTTTCTAATAACGGATAGAACATCGTAAAGCGCCTTATATCTTCGCGCCGCAACGATCACACGTTTCCATTTTCCGCAGCCCGCGCAAAGATCCGGCTCTTTTGACAGCACGAAATCGCGTTCGGTGTCATTTGATTGATGCAGTTGATTCCAGCAGTCCAAACAGAACTCCGCCATGTGTCACCCGCGTTATTAGTTGCGTCATGATTGCGTCATTTTCTTCATTCATCATACTATGCCGCTATAATTTAGTCAATACTTAGTCATGGTGTGTGCTGATGAAAGACGAACTACCACGCTATACCCTTCGTATCCCGCAAGCGCTTTTAGATAAGCTTGGCTATATCGCGGAATATGAAGGCAGAACGAAAAACAAAGAGCTGGAGCAGTTGATCAAAAAACGCGTTGCGGAGTTTGAGACGCTGCACGGCAGAATCGGTATGTCCGAGAATCAGAAATAGAACGGGCGATTGCTGCAACCGCATCTATATCGGTTAATAACGCCAAACAAAACGGGTTCCGTAGTAGAACGTGCCCTTGGCAATACCGATTTCGCCTAATATGTCGTTCACGCTCGTATCGTCAAAGCCCTTGCGGGAAAACAGGGCGTTCGCCGCGTCAAGTATCTCGTTTTTGCGCGCCTCCGGCGCTTTGATCGTGCGCATAGCTTTCCTCCTTCTTAATAGACCGACGGTCGGTCTATAAACTTATACCACGCAGTCACGCGCCTGTCAACACAAATTTACGGGCAATGCGGCGGAATCGTACAGAAAAAAGGCGGCAAAAGTTGTCATTTTCGGCATACCGTGGTAAACTATATCTTGTATATAAGCGCGTGACGCGCGATCCATCCATGCACCGCATACCGCACATTTCATCTGTATAAACGCCGCCGTCCAGCCGCGGCGCGCTTCGAACCCGTGTTGCGCATCCCTTCGGACGGGATGCAGGAGGATGAACCAGTGGAAAAGCAAGCTTGGGAAGGCGGCGGACATTCCAAACAGCAGGAGCGTTTGGAGCCGCTTACCATACTGCTCCCCGTCGTGCTGCTTTTGGTGATCATACTCGTTTTGGTCATCGGAAGCTTCTTTACGCGCGCAAAGGTGATCGCGCAGGCGCAGGATTTTCTTCGCGCCTCCGCGCAGGAACAGGCGACCACGCTGCAGGTCCTCCTCGGCAGCCAAGCCGAGACCCTTACCGCCGCCGCGCACGATTTCGCCTCGCACGATATGCCGGAGGACGCGGACATCGCCGCGCATTTGGCGCCCTATGTGAAGAATTCGCTGTTCCTGCACGTATGCTTTGCAAGGCCGGACGGCGTATGCTATGTGGACGATGGCACCGTGACCGACGTAGCCGAACGCGCCTATTTCAAAGAAGCGATGGGCGGGCGCTGGAGCGTCCAGCGCGTCGATGATTCGGTAAGCCATGACGGCGCGCTCATCGTAATTGCCGTACCCGTCTATCGCGACGGCAAAGTGACCGGCGTTTTGCACGGGGGCTACAAAAGCGATATGCTCGAGGAGATCATTTCGCCCGACGTATTCGAAGGCGACGCCTATTCCATCATCTGCGCGCCCGGCGGCGACGTGGTGATCGGCGCGCGCGCCGGCAGCGCCATGCTTCCCGGGGATAACGTGTTCGCGTCGCTTGAAGCGGTAACGCTGGACAAGGCTTTCACCGTCGAGCGCCTGCGGGAAGCCGTGCTGCGCGGCGAAAACGGCGCGTTCTCCTACGCCGCCGCCAGCGGCCGGCGCTACGTCGTTTATATCCCACTCCATATCGGCAACGAAACGCAGGAACAATGGGTACTTTTTAACGCGGTTCCCGAAAGCGTCATCAACGCCGAAGCCAACCGCCTCACGCGGAATTACATCCTTCTCGCCACGTGCATCGTACTCGCCTTTTCGGCTGTGTTCCTCTTTTTCGTCCTGCGCGAGAACCGCGCGATGCGCATATTAAAGCGCGAACGCGATCAGCTTTTGGCAAGCGAGGAGCAAAACCGTATCGGCATGCGGGAAAGCGGGCTGAACCTCGCCCGGTACGACCTCAAAACCAAGACGTTTTACACCAACAGCGAATACGCCATGCAGCAGGGCTACAGCAACGTGATCGAAAACGTGCCGGAGGAGTTTATCCAAGCGGGGCTCGTGGCGCCCGAATGTGCCGACGCGTATACAGCCTTCTATGATAAGCTTTGCGCGGGCGAGAGCGCCTCGATCATGTCGGCGCTCAAAATCGCGGACGGAAGCTTTCATTGGTTCCAGATGAAGGCGGATTTTCTTTACGACGCGGACAACACCCCCTATATGGCGATCATCCTCTTTCAAGACGCTGACGAGCAGCGCGAAAAGAACGCGTTCTACGCCAAATGGCAGCAATCGCTGGAGCGGCGCGATCCCAAATCCTTTACGCTGTTCCGCTGCAACCTCAGCAAGTGCTCCTCCTTCGATAAGCGCGAGGGGACGCTGATCTCCATGAACTTCGGGCAGGCGAATAAGCCCTTCAACGAGCGCACGCGGGAATACGCGGGACGGTATGTACACTTGGACGATTTCGACGTCTATGTCGAGATCGTCAATTCCGAATATTTACTGGCAAGCTATTATCGGGGAAAAACCACCGTTTCGCTCGATTATCGCGAGCGCGTCGCCGAGGACGCGTTCCGGTATCTGCGCCTCACCATCGAAATGGTGCAGTATCCCGATTCCGAGGACATCGAAGCGTTCCTCATGTACGAGGACGTCAACAATCTTAAGGCGCAGGAGCTTGCGGCCAAAGAGCGCGCGGCGTTCGACCCGCTCAAGGAGGAGAAAAACCGTCTGCGCACGTTGGACGCGTATTTGCAGCTGCAAAGCGGCGAACGTTCCAAATACAGCCGCGTGTTTGAAAACAGCGAGACCGTCATGGTGGAGTACGACTGGGCAAACGACGCCTTTTCCTACGCGCTCAATATCGGCGAACACCTCTACGGTCATTTTGACACGCGACCGCTTTGGCAGATCATGCTCTCCGACATGGTCGCGGACGCGGCGGACGTCAAAAAGCTGCAGGAGATGGTGCGCGCGCTCATCATCGATACAAAAGCCAAAAGCGGCGGCATGGCCGTGCGCCTCAAAACGCCCGAAAGGGTCAAGCATTGGTTTTCCGTCCACGCGGTCAGAAGCGCGGACGCAGGTACAGCGGGCAAGATCATACTGATTTTTATGGACATCAACGACGAGGTTCTCTCGGACGAGAAGCTTCGCTACCAAGCGGAACACGATATGCTTACCGGCCTTTACAACCGCGGCGCATTCCTCAAGGCCGTCGATAAGGCGGTCAAGGACAATCCCAAGGATTCCTTCATCCTTCTTTGCTGCGACATCAACAATTTCCGCCTCATCAACGCGCGCTTCGGGCGCTTGGAGGGCGACAAGCTTTTGCAGTACGCGGCGGAACGCTTCCTCGTTTACGCGGAGACCACAAACGGTCTTACGGGGCGCTTGAGCAATGACGTTTACGCGCTGCTGCTGCCCAATCTTCCGGGCATTCTTGATAAGATGACGGATTCCATCCAAAGCTTTTTCGACGATTATCCCCTCAACGTCAAGATCACGGGCAGGGCGGGCGCGTATATCATCGCCGACCCCGACATGAACGTGGATATGATGCTCGACTGCGCCTCCGTCGCCAAGGAATCCATCCGCGGGAAGTACACGCAGTGTCTGGCGCTGTTTGACGAAAGCATGAACGAACAGGCGGTGATCGAAAAGGACATCGCCGACCGCATGGAGGCGGCGCTTGCGGAAGGGCAGTTCGATATTTACATCCAGCCGCAGTTCAACCACGCTACGGGGCAGATCGTGGGCGCGGAATCCCTTGTGCGCTGGATCGATCCGCAGCGGGGCGTGATTTCCCCCGGCGCGTTTATACCCGTGTTCGAAAAGAACGGCTTCATCACCAAGCTCGACGAGTATGTGTGGGAAATGACCGCGCGCTATTTGAGCGCGTGGATCGAGCAGGGCAACGAGCCCGTCCCCATCTCCGTGAACGTCTCGCGCGAGGATACGAACGATCCTGCGCTTTGCGAAAAGCTGATCGCCATCGTGGATCACTATAACATCCCCCGCCACCTGTTCCGTTTGGAGATCACCGAAACCATGTTTGCGGAGGATACCGAACGCCTGACCGCCGTTGTGCGGCAGTTGCAGCAAAGCGGGTTCCTTGTGGAGATGGACGATTTTGGCAGCGGCTATTCTTCCCTCAACGTCCTAAAGGACGTGCCGGTGGATGTTTTGAAGCTGGATATGCGCTTCTTTTCGGGGAAGGACAGCTACGGGCGCGGCGGCATGATCATAAACGCCGTGCTGCGCATGTCCCGCTGGCTTGGCATCTCCACCATCGCGGAGGGCGTGGAGGACAAGGCGCAGGCGGACTTTCTTCTAAGCGTCGGCTGCGCGACCATCCAAGGCTATCTATACGCCAAGCCCATGCCCGTAGCGAGCTTTGAGCGGAAATTCCTCGAGAGCCGCTCTATGCCCTATATCGCGCAGGACGTGATCGAAACGGAGCTTGACAGGCACGCCTTTTGGAATCCCGATTCGGCGGACTCGCAGCTCTTCAACAGCTATATAGGCCCCGCAGCCATCTTTGAGTACCATGACGGGGATTATGAGATCGTACGCATGAACAGGCGCTTTATCAACATCCTGCAAATCAACGAACGCATCATGCTTCCCTCGCGAGGGCTCCTTCGCTTTACGCCGGAGGACGCGCCCAAGTTTAAAAAGGCCGTGCTGGAAGCCGTTTATACCGGCAACGACGTAAGCGTTGATTTCGTGTGCATATTGCACGACGGCAGCAAGCGGCTGTTCCATAACACGCTGCGCGTGATGGCAAAGAGCGAGGACCGGGCGCTGATCTTCGCTTCCTTTGGCACATAACGCTGTTTGCGGCGTATTCATTTAGACGCCGCAGTCGATCCCGATCTTATAGTTCCGACAGATACCGCGCGCGCCTTTACGCGGTATAGAATACGCGAGCCCCGCGCTCGTTTTCAGGAGGCCCCCATGGTAAGAAAGCCCGCCGCAATCTTTACGCTCTGTGCATGCATCGCCGTCTGCGCGCTGCTTGCGCTGGGCTGCGCCGCGCCCGGCGCGGACGCGCTTAGCAGCGTGTCCGAACCGGATGAAAACGGATATTACACCTGCGAATATAACGGCGTAAAGCGAAAGTTTTTGCTCTTTGCACCGGACGCGCAAAAGGGCGCGCCGCTCCTTATCATGCTGCACGGCTACGGCGACGCGGCGGACGTGTTCGCTGAAACCACGGGCATGGCTTCCGCCGCCAACGCGCGCGGCTATGCAGTCGTTTACCCGCAGGGGCTGCGCGATCCTTCGGATAAAACGAGCGCCGCCTGCTGGAATTATGACGGCAAAGCGGAGGGCAACGACGACGTGGGCTTCCTTTCGGCGCTTGCGCGCTACCTGCAGCGGACCTACGGCTTTGATAAGAAGGCGGCCTTTGTAACGGGCTTTAGCAACGGCGCCTTCATGACCTACCGGCTCGCCCACGACGCGCAGGATACCTTCCGCGCCGTCGCAAGCGTTTCGGGCACGATGGGCATGACCACATGGAAGGAGCGCGACGCCAAGGCGTGCGCCGCGGTCTTACAGATCACCGGCACGAAGGACGATCTTGTCGCCATCCGTGCCGAAGACGCGCACGGGCTGCCCGCCATAGAGGACGTGGCCGCTTACTATAGGGCGGCAAACGTACTTGACGAAGCGGAAACGACGCAGCTTTCTCCCCTCTCGTCGCTTACCCGCTATACGGGCGGAAAACGCGCCAACCCCTACTGGAATCTCGAGATCGAGGACGGACGGCACGCTTGGCCGCAGGAGGCGTTCTCCGGCATCGAGGTCAACGACGTCATACTGGATTTTTTCGACGCGATGCGAAGCGCAAAGTAAGAAAAGTGTGCAAAAAACGTAACCGCGCACTTGAGAAGTGCGCGCAGAGCCGTTATACTGTTAAGGTATGTCATTTGATGGGAGAAAACGTATGAACCGTTATCCATGGCTGGAAGAATACCTCTTGTCCAAGCCGCAGGCAGAAAAGGATTTCAAGATGGAATGGGGCTGGTTTCGCTACATGATAGGCGGTAAGATGTTCGCCGCCGTCTGCACCCCCGACCCCAAGCACCCGCTGCACGAAGGGCGCACCATGGTGATACTCAAGTGCGAGCCGGAGCTTGCGGAGCTTTTCCGCGCGCAGTACGCGGATGTGGTTCCCGGCTTTTACTGCAACAAGCAGCATTGGAACTCCGTATATCTCGACGGCGCCGTGCCGGACGATGTGCTAAAGCACATGTGCGATATGGCGTACGCGCTGGTGCTGCAAAAGCTTCCCAAGAAGGCGCAGCAGGAGATCCTCTCGGGCGCGCCCATGAAGAATTCGAATATGCAGGTGGGAAAGAACGTATGACGGAACCCTTCGCGCAATATGACCTTCCCGCTCTGCTCGCATCCAACGCCTATCCCGGCCGCGGCCTTGTGCTTGGCCGCACGGACGCCGGGCGGCAGGCTGTCGTCTACTTCATCATGGGGCGCAGCGAAAACAGCCGCAACCGTCTGTTCAAACGCGCCGGCAGCAGCTTGACCATCACGCGCTTTAAGGAGGACGCACTGGGCGATACCTCGCTGATCCTCTATACCCCCATACGGGTGCTGAGCGGCACGACCATCGTAACCAACGGCGACCAGACGGATACGATCTACGAAGCGATGACAGGCGGCGTATCCTTTGAAAAGGCGTTGCGCATGCGCACGTTCGAACCGGACGCGCCGCATTTTACGCCGCGCATCAGCGGTATCACGAGCGCAAGCGGCTATACGCTTGCCATATTCAAGGCGGGCGACGCCGCGGGCAGCGTGTGCCAACGGCAGTTCTTTTGCTATGAGCCACAGCGCGGCACGGCGCATTTCATCCACACCTACGCGCATGACGGTTCCCCGCTGCCCCCGTTTTCGGGCGAGCCTGTGGCCGTGCATATACCGGACGCCATCGACGATGTTACGCTTTCGATCTGGCGGGCGTTGGACGCTGACAATCGCGTCGCGCTCTATGTCCGCTTCATAGAATCAAACGGGCAATACGTGGACAGGCTGATCAACTGGCATGAAGGAGAAGCCCTAGCATGAAGGAAATCACGCTTAAATACGGCTGCAACCCCAACCAGGGCGGCGCGCGGCTGCTGATGGAGGATGGTCGCCCGCTCCCCGTCGAGGTATGGAACGGCAGCCCCGGTTATATCAATTTTCTGGACGCGCTCAACGCCTGGCAACTCGTGCGCGAGCTTCGCGCAGCCTGCGCCCTTCCCGCAGCCGCCTCCTTCAAGCATGTAAGCCCCGCGGGCGCGGCGCTCGGTCTTCCGCTTAGCGATACCGACAAGCGCGCGTTTCGCGTGGAGGCTATAGAAGACCTCAACGCGTCGCCCCTCGCCTGCGCCTACGCGCGCGCGCGCGGCACCGACCGGCTCTCCTCCTTCGGGGATTGGATCGCGCTTTCCGACCCCTGCGACGCAGTATGCGCCCGTGTGATCCAACACGAGGTGTCCGACGGTATCATCGCGCCCGGCTACGATCCCGAGGCGCTTGCGATCCTTCAATCCAAACGCAAGGGCGGCTACAACATCGTGCAGATCGATCCAGACTATGAACCGCCCAAGACGGAACGCAAGCAGGTGTTCGGCGTGACCTTCGAGCAAGCGCGCAACAGCGCCGTGATCGATCCTGCGCTCTTTGATAACGCCGTTACGAAAAACCGCTGTATTCCGCCGAACGCGCGCCGCGATCTGACGCTTGCGCTCCTCACGCTCAAGTATACGCAGTCCAATTCCGTATGTTATGCCGTAGACGGCCAAACCACGGGCGTGGGCGCGGGGCAGCAAAGCCGCGTCCATTGTACGCGCCTCGCGGGCGATAAATCGGATATATGGCACCTGCGCCGCCATGAAAAAACGCTATCCCTCCCCTTCCTGCCCGCGCTCGGACGGGCGGAGCGGGACAACGCCGTGGACGTGTATGTTTCCGACGCCTATGCGGAAATCCTTGCGGACGGCGCGTGGCAGCGCTTCTTTTCCGAAAGGCCCGCGCCGCTTACAGCCGAAGAAAAGCGCGATCATCTTGCAAAGCTTTCCGGCTTGTCGCTTGCAAGCGACGCCTTCTTCCCCTTTGCCGACAATATCGATCGGGCACGTCAAAGCGGCGTAAGCTATATCGCGCAGCCAGGCGGCTCCATTCGCGACGCCGAGGTCGTCGCCGCATGCGATGATTACGGTATCGCCATGGCTGTGGGCTTCCCGCGTCTTTTCCACCACTGACGCAAACGCCATGGACGAATCGATGCTTCTTACGGTGATCGCCCGCATACAAAGCGATTTTACGACCAAATTCGGCATCCCGCGCCAAAGCGGGCTCGCCCATTCCCAGCGTTCCACGATCCTGTTCGAGCCCGCCTTTCGCGACGCGAACGCCCTGCGCGGCTTGGAGGGCTACTCGCATATTTGGCTTCTTTGGGGCTTTTCCGAAATCCAAGCGAAGGGCTGGTCGCCCATGGTGAAGCCGCCGCGTCTGGGCGGCAATACGCGCATGGGCGTATTCGCCACGCGCTCGCCCTTCCGCCCCAATCCCATCGGCCTTTCCTCCGTGCGTCTTGAGGGGATGGAAGCAAAACGCGGCTTAGGCACGGTGCTCTATGTAAGCGGCGCGGATCTGATGGACGGTACGCCCATCTACGACATCAAGCCCTATCTTTCCTTTACGGACAGCCATCCCGACGCGAAGAACGGCTTTGCGGACGCGCATTACGATCACGCACTGAACGTATCGTTCGATCCAAAGCTGCTTTCGCTGATCCCCGAAGCCAAGCGGGCGGCGCTGCTGGAATCCCTCTCGCAGGACCCCCGCCCCGCATACCAACATGACCCGGATACGCCCTATGGGTTCGAGTTTGCCGGGTGGGACGTGCGCTTTCGCGTGCGGGAAAACGTGCTCACGGTGTTTGAGGTCGTGAAGCTGTAAGGAGGTCATCATGCGCTACGAAGAAAGCTACGCGCCCTGCATCGGGGATTATGACGCCAAGGGGCGGATGTTTTTGCCCGCGACCCTTCGCATACTCGAGGATATTGCAAGCCGCCACGCGGCGCATGCGGGCGATCTAGTCATTGAACGCGCGCAGCGCGGCATGGCTTGGTTCATCGTCGGCTGGAGCGTGCGCGTACTGGCAAGACCCGTCTATCCGGCGCCTCTGCGGGTAAGCACATGGGTGCGAAATATGCCCCGCAAAAGCAGCATTTTGCGCGAGTATCAGATCACGGACGCAAACGGCGCGCCCTGCGTGCGCGGCTTATCCAAGATGGTGCTCTTCGATCTACACGAGAAACGCATCGTGCCGCCGCCCGACGCGCTGTACGCGCTGTACGCGCCGGAGGAAAGCGCGCTTTTTGAGGATGCGGACATTCCGCGCCTGCGGGAACCCGAAAGCTACCAGACCGCGGCTTCCATCCCCCTTCGCCGAAGCGACATCGATTTTAACGCCCATGTGCACAATTTAAGCTATCTGCTCCTCGCGCTGGAAGCGCTGCCTGAGGACGTATACCACCGGGACGACTTTTCGCGCCTGCGGATGGTGTTTCGGAAAGCCGTGCAGGCGGGCGAGCGCATCGAATGCCGCTATGCGGCGTGCAACGGCGTCCATACGGTGGGCGTTTACGGGGAGGACGGAGCGCTGCGCGCACTGACGGAGCTGGAATCGGCGGCGCATGAGTCTTAAGTTGCCCTTGGGATTTCGCGATGGTATACTTATAAAATAAGAGAATTGTCGAAGGGGATGGATGTGCATGAAAAACAGGCGCGGGGGCTTTACGTTGATGGAGATGCTCATCGTCGTCGCCATCATCGCGATCTTGACGGGCGTAGCGATCCCGGTGTTTTCGGCGCAGCTGGAAAAGACGCGCGCCGGCGTGTGCATGGCGAATCGCCGCAGTCTGCAAAGCGTGTTGACCACCGCCTATTTGAGCGAACCCGACACGGTGCCGCTTACCGACGGCAGCGCCGTAGACGTTCCCGCCTATCCGCACGGCGAGGATTACGACTGCCCTTCCAAGGGCGCGATCTCGGCCTATTTCGACGAAAACGGCGTCGCGCTGGTCGCGTGCACCAAGCACAGCCAAGGCTCGCTTGGCGATAAGACCGTCATAGGCAAGCTGAACGACGTTTTCGGAAGTCTTAGCGTGAACCACATCGATTCGGGCGCGATGGAGCGCAACTCGAGCTGGGCGGAGGAAGCCGCCGCAAAGCTCAAGGAACAGGGCATAGAGCTTGCCAATCTCAACGCCGTATCCTGGCGGTACGATAAGGCGAACAACGGCAAAACCTTCTTCTACTGGTCCATGGAGGACGTTAAGGATATGACGGTCGGCGGCAATAAGGTCCTTACGATATGCTACAACTTTAGCTCGGGCAATTACAGCATATGGGAATCCGCCGTTGAAACCGGCACCACAGATAAAAGCACGGACACGACGCCCTACAATAAGCTCGGCTCCTTTTCCGGCGTAAACGACTACAACGATAAAGAAAAGAACCAGACCTATGAAAACGCGCTGAAGTATTACCTTGCGCATTACAAGGACGAGAAATATCAATAAAACGGCGCTGCCGCGGAGCCCCCATGCATTATAAGGACGCAAAAACCATACTCTCGCCGCATAACGGCATGAACCCGTATCGCGGCTGCACGCACGGCTGCATCTATTGCGATTCGCGAAGCGTGTGCTACGGCATGGAGCACGCCTTTGAGGATGTGGAAGTTAAAAGAAACGCGCCGCAGCTTTTGGAGGACGCGCTTCGGCGCAAGCGCAGCCGCTGCATGATCGGCACAGGCTCCATGTGCGACCCCTATCTTCCGCTTGAAAAGACGGAACAGATCACGCGGCGGTCTTTGGAGCTTGCAGACAAATACGGCTTCGGCTTTACGCTTATCACCAAATCCGATCTCGTGCTGCGGGATCTGGAGCTTCTTAAAAGCATCAATCAAAAAACGAAATGCGTCGTGCAGATCACCCTCACCACTTTTGACGAGGCGCTTTGCCGCGTTTTGGAGCCCAACGTATGCACCACCGCCCGTCGCGCGGAGGTGCTCAACGCCCTGCGCGACGCGGGCATCCCTACGGTGGTGTGGCTTTGCCCCATACTGCCCTTTCTCAACGATACGGAGGAGAACCTTTGCGGTATCCTAGGCTACTGTGTGGACGCAGGCGTCAAGGGCGTTTTGAGCTTCGGCATGGGCGTGACGCTGCGGCAGGGCGACCGGGAATACTTCTACCGCAAGCTTGACGAGCATTTTCCCGGCATGAAAGCGCGCTACATACGCGCCTTCGGCCAAAGCTACGAATGCATGAGCCCAAACAACAGCGCGCTCTCACGCATCCTCACGGACACGTGCGGCGCGCACGGTATCATGTACAAATCCGATGAAATTTTTGCGTATCTCCACCGCTTCGAGGATCGCCGCGCGGGCGAACAGCTTCGTTTGTTTTAAGGCTGCGGCGCGTCTACGATCCTTCCGTCCCGAAGCTTTAGCAGCCGTTGGTTGGCGCTGCCGCGAAAGCGAAGCGTCAAATCGCGCTGCGCTAAGATAAAGGGGCCGTCCACCAGCGTATCCGTCGCTTGTAAAAGGGCGAGGATATCCGGCTCCGTGCGCGCCTTTTCCCACAGCGCTTCATAGGTAAAGCCCGTATAGGTCATCACGTCCAAGCCGCGCGCGTGGATCTGTTTGGCAAGCCGCGCCAGCGCGCCCGCCTGACAAAACGGCTCGCCGCCCGAAAAGGTCACGCCGCGCAAAAGGGGGTCTTGCCCGATCTCCCGCAAAAGCGTTTCTGTATCCACCCAGCTTCCGCCCTCGAAATCGTGGGTCTGCGGATTGTGGCAACCCTCGCAATGATGCGGGCAGCCCTGCACGAAGATCACATAGCGTATCCCCGGCCCGTCCACCACGGATTCCGCGATCGTGCCGTTAACGCGCAGTTGTGATCCGATGCTTGACACGATCCTTTTCCTCGGCCTGCTTGGCGTTATTGAACCTGTCCGTCGTACCCACAAGATACCCCGTAATGCGGCGGATGCGCTCGAATTTCACGCCCTGTCCCACATTTTCCTTCTTGTTTTCCACCGTTTCCATATTCGCGCCTCCATTCCTTCGATCAATAGATTCTTGGCATATCGGGAATGCGTTTTTGCAGCTCCCGCAGCTTTTCTATGCTGACGGCTTCCCCCTCGCGCCTGCCGCAGCGGGGGCATACGCCGTCGATCACGCCTGTATAGCCGCACACGGGATCGCGATCCACCGGGTGGTTGACCGAGCCGTAGCCTATACCCATTTCCTTCATGTAGCGTATGACGGATTCAAAGGCCTCGATGTTCCTGCTCATGTCCCCGTCCATTTCAATATAGCTGATGTGCCCCGCGTTGGTCAAGGCGTGATACGGCGCTTCCAGCGCGATTTTCCGAAACGCGGTGATGTTGTAGTAAACGGGCACATGGAAGGAATTCGTGTAATACTCCCTGTCCGTCACCCCCGGCACCACGCCGAATATCCCCTTGTCGATGCGGACAAAGCGGCCCGAAAGCCCCTCCGCGGGCGTGGCGAGCAGGGTAAAGTTCAAGCCCGTTTCCTTGGCTTTTTCATCGCATTTCTCCCGCATGTGCGAGATGATGCGAAGCCCCAGCGCCTGACTCTCCTCGCTCTCGCCGTGGTGCTTGCCCGTGAGCGCCACAAGCGTTTCCGCTAATCCTATAAAGCCCACGCTCAGCGTGCCGTGCTTGAGGACTTCTCCCACGGTATCGTCCCGTTCCAGCTTTTCCGAATCGATCCATACGCCCTGTCCCATCAAAAACGGATAGTTATAGCCGTGCTTTTTGCATTGGATCGCGAAGCGGTGCAAGAGCTGGCGGAACACAAGCTCCATCCTGCCATCCAGCGCAGAAAAGAACGCGTCCACGTCCCCTTTCGCCTGCAAGCCCAAACGCGGCAGATTGATGGAGGTGAAGCTTAGATTGCCCCGCCCGCAGGTCTGCTCGCGCGCGGGATCGTACACGTTGCCGATCACGCGGGTGCGGCAGCCCATGTAGGCCACCTCCGTGTTGTAATCGCCCGCGTGATAATATTTGAGGTTATAGGGCGCGTCCAAGAAGCTGAAATTGGGGAACAGGCGCTTGGCGCTCGTTTCGATCGCCATTTTATAAAGGTCGTAGTTGGGGTCGCCCGGATTGAAGTTGACGCCCTCCTTGACCTTGAAGATCTGCACGGGGAAGATGGGCGTTTCGCCGTTGCCAAGCCCCGCACGCGTCGCGCGCAGCAGGTTTTCCATCACCATGCGCCCCTCGCGGGAGGTATCCGTACCGTAGTTGATGGAGCTAAAGGGCACCTGCGCGCCCGCGCGGGAATTCATGGTATTGAGGTTGTGGATGAGCGCCTCCATCGCCTGATAGGTGGCGCGATCCGTGCGCGCCCACGCCGTTTCCTCCGCGTAGTCGCGCGCCGCCTGCGTTTCCCCGCCGCCCTTCAAGAGCAGATATTGCTCCAGCGCGTTCTTGTATTCCTTCTCATAGGTCTTTCGCACGCCAGGCGCCATGCTGTAATCGAAGTTCGGCACGGACTGCCCGCCGTGCATCTCGTTTTGGTTGGCTTGTATGGCGATGCAGGCAAGCGCCGAGTAGCTCGCGATGCCGTTTGGCTCGCGCAGATACCCGTGGCCTGTGGAAAAGCCGTTTTTGAACAGCTTCAAAAGATCGATCTGGCAGCAGGTCTCGGTGAGCATATAGAAATCCTTATCGTGGATATGGATGTCGCCCCCCACGTGCGCCGCCGCGATGTCCTTGGGAAGTATGTAATTGTTGATGAAATAGTTGGAGCCCTCGCTGCCGTACTTGAGCATGGTGCCCATGGCGGTATCCGCGTCGATGTTGGCGTTTTCGCGCTTGATGTCCGCGTCCCGCGCGTCCGAAAAGGTCAGCTCCCGGTAAATATCCATCAGGTCCTGCTCGCTTTGGCGCACCTTGGTGTGCTCCGCGCGATACAGGATGTACGCCTTGGCGACCTGAAAATAGCCCGCCTCCACCAGCGTGCTCTCCACCTGATCCTGCACCTGTTCCACGGTGGGCGTTTCGCCCGGCGCGAGGTTCGCGATCACCTTCTTGGTAAGCGCCGCCAAATCGCCGGCAGGTATGGGCTGCGTGGGCGTCGCGTCGCTCGCCTTACGGATAGCTTCCAGTATCTTTAGGGAATCAAAAGGAACGGGCGTACCGTCCCGCTTGCGGATCATCGCGGGATTTGCTTGCAGCGGCGCGTTTTGCATGATGTGCCTCCCAAAGAAAGGATCGTGCGACAACACCACATGTTGTTGTCGCACGCGTATTGTTTACCTACATATTGTATAACATGGAGATATGATTTGCAACCCGCTAAATCATTTTTTATGCTTCTTCCCGATCTTTGCCAAGAAGTGCCGCGGTGGTTTCGATGAGGTCCGCGGTGTCGATGGGCTTACCCGTGTGCGCGTTCATGCCCGCCGCGCGCGCCTTTTCGACGTCCTCCGCGAATACGTTGGCGGTCATGGCGATGATGGGAATGCTCTTTGCCTGCGGGTGCCCGCTTGCGCGGATGGCCTCCGTGGCCGTATAGCCGTCCATGACGGGCATTTGGATATCCATATAGATCACGCTGTATTGTCCCGAGGGGGACGCGAGGAACTTGTCCACCGCCTCTTGCCCGTTCGCGGCCAAGTCCACCGTAAAGCCATAGCGCTTCAAGATGAGCGCCGCGATCTTTTGGTTGACCTGATTGTCCTCGCAAAGCAGCGCGCCCCTGCCGCTGAAATCGACCGACTTGAGATCGATGCGCCTGCCCTTTTTCTCCTGCGCGCCCGTTTCCGTATCGCGTTTGAAGAAAATTTCCACTGTAAAGGTGGTGCCCTCACCCAGCACGCTGTCTACGCGCATGCTGCCGCCCATGGCCTCCACGAAATTCTTGGCGATGGAAAGGCCCAGCCCCGTGCCCTCCACCTCCTGCACGGCGCTGTTGTCCACGCGGGAAAAGGGCTTGAATATCTTCTCCAAGTCCGGCTTCGCGATCCCGATGCCCGTATCCGACACCACGAAGCGGAAGGTCGCGGTCTCCGGACGCAGCGACGTAAGCTCCGTCGCCTCAAAATGGATCTCGCCGCCGTCGGGCGTAAACTTTACGGCGTTGTTGAGAAGGTTGATCATGATCTGGGAGAGCTTCAGCTTGTCCCCGACGAGCTTTTTGCTCACCACATGCGTAAGGTCGCAAATGAAGGCGTGGTCGTGGCTTTCGCACAGCGGCTGTATGATGTCGGTGATCTCCGCCAAGCATTCCGCCATGTCGAAGGGCTCCTGCAAAAAGGTATGCCTGCCGCTTTCGATGCGGCTCATGTCCAGCACGCTGTTAATCAGCTGCAAAAGGTGATCCGAGGATATTTGAATGGTCTCAAGGTATTCCTGCACCTTGTCCCTTTCGTCTATGCTCTCCAGCGCGAACGCCGTCATATTGATGATGGCGTTCATGGGCGTGCGGATGTCGTGGGACATGTTGGAAAGGAACTCGGTCTTGGCGCGGCTCGCGCTCTCCGCCATGAGCATGGCGCTTCGCAGCGTGTTCTCGCGCTCGCGCTCCCTGGTGACGTTTTGCGTGACGCTGACGAACTCGTCGCCCGCCACGGGATAGACATGCCATACGATGTACGCGAGCGACCCGTTGACGTTGATCGGGATATAGTCGCTTACAAACACGCTCTTTTCATCCCACGCGGCAAGCGCCTCGTTCAAGCGGCGTATATTCTCCGACTCCTGCTCGCCCCGTATCTGAAAATGCGCCTTGGAGGTGTCCAGCCATATCTTGGCGCCGCCCAAAATGGCGCCCGCGTTGGAGGTCTCGTAGATGGGGTCGGCCTGCCTGCGGGAAAGAAGCGCGTACGCGTTTTGCGTCTCGCTTACCAACAAATCGAGCAGACGCTCGCGCGCGTTGATCTCGGAATCGAATTGCCGCGAACGGTTTCTGAACAAAAGCACCAGCGCGACGCAGCAAAGCACCGTCATCAGCGCAAGCAACACCACGCCCACCGCCAAGGAAAAAGACATCTCGTTTCTGCGCCCGGAAAGCAGCACGACATAGATCAGCCACAGCAGCGCGATAAAAACGCAGAGGAGCAGCAACAGCATAACCGTCAAAAACTTAGGGGATTTGGGCTTTTTAGGGTTCATGGAGTACCCCCCCCCCCC
>CAZNAL010000035.1:17001-19919 GCA_964571055.1 uncultured Oscillospiraceae bacterium
TTCGCCATGGTCGGCTGTGTGCGCTGCTTCTTTTTTCATGCGGGCGGTTTCTCCTCGTGGTGATTTGGGATGCGCACGCCTGTTCGCGCGCCGGTTTTGCGCCGTGGCAAACGCGACGGAATTCGCGCTTTTACGAGAGGATTTTTACATTGTTATCATAGCATAGTCACCGCGCTTTTGCACCCGCAATTTCGCGCTGTAACCATCCCGCAGACGATGGAATACCATGTAGAAATGATTTTCTGTCTTTGTTAGGCAGACGGGGTTGAAAGGATGGGACACATGAAAGACGCGCAAAGTCTATCGGATATGACGCCGGGCGAACGCGGCGTTGTCACAGCGTTACAAAACACCGGCAGTATGCGGCGGCGTTTGTTGGATATTGGCCTTATTGAAAGCACCGAGGTGGAATGCCTTGGGCGCAGTCCGGGCGGCGACCCGTCGGCGTATCTGATACGGGGCGCCGTGATCGCCATCCGTTCGGAGGATGGCGCGAAGGTGCATATAAGGTCATGTTGAGGAGGTAAGGATGGGTTTGAGATTTCGTTCCCGCAAGCAGACGTCCGAAAAGACGCGCGCGCGGCAGGATGTGACCGTAGCGCTCGCCGGCAATCCGAACGTAGGCAAAAGCACGGTGTTCAACGGCTTGACGGGGCTGCACCAGCACACGGGCAACTGGCCGGGCAAAACCGTCGCGCGCGCGGAGGGCTGCTGCGCGCGAAACGGACAGTGTTTTACCGTAGTGGACCTGCCGGGCGCGTATTCGCTTATGGCACACTCCCCGGAGGAGGAGGTCGCGCGCGATTTTCTCTGCTTCTCCAAGCCTGACGCGGCAGTCGTGGTATGCGATGCCACCTGCCTTTCGCGCAACCTGAACCTCGTTTTGCAGATCATGGAGATCACACCCCGCGTGGTCGTATGCGTCAACCTCATGGACGAGGCGCGGCGGAAGGGGATACGGCTGGATTTAGAAAGCATCTCTGCGCGGCTCGGCGTACCCGTGATCGGCACGACCGCGCGAAAAAAGCGCAGTCTGGCCGCGCTGACCGACGCGATCGGCCGCGTGACGGCGGCAAGCGAGCCCCCCGCCTTCCGCCTTCGCTACCCGGCGGAGATCGAAGCCGCCGTCGAAATGCTGCAGCCGCTTTTATCGGCGCGGCTTGCTGGAAGGCTGGACAGCCGCTGGGTAAGCCTTAGGCTGTTGGAGGGGGATACGGCGCTGCTAAAAAAACTCAGCGAATATCTTGGTGACGGCTTCCTGCTGGACGCGCCGCTTGCAGCCGCCCTATGCAAGGCGGATGAACACCTTAGCGCGCACGGCTACACGCGCGACACGCGCAAGGACAGGATCGTATCTTCCATACTCGCCGAAGCCGAGCGCGTATGCGACGGCGCCGTGACGCATGGCGCGCCGGACTACGACGCCTTCGACCGCAAGCTTGACCGCCTGCTTACGAGCAAGCGCACGGGCTATCCCGTCATGCTGCTTCTGCTCGCCTTCGTTTTTTGGCTCACCATCACGGGCGCAAACTATCCCTCGCAGCTTCTTTCGCAAGGCCTATTCTATCTGCAGGATCAGCTTACCGCGCTCTTTTCCTACCTGCACGCCCCGGCGTGGCTTCACGGCGCGCTGGTGCTGGGCGTCTACCGCGTGCTCGCGTGGGTGGTTTCCGTCATGCTGCCCCCTATGGCGATCTTCTTTCCCCTCTTTACGCTCTTGGAGGACGCCGGGTATCTTCCCCGCGTCGCCTATAACCTCGATTGTCCCTTCAAGCGCTGCTGCGCCTGCGGCAAGCAAGCGCTGACCATGTGCGTGGTTGATGGCGGAATGCGGAGGGAAGGAAAGGCCGCCCCGGGGGGGCGGTGGGAGGGAGAATTTGTCTGTGTGGATGGTTAACACTATAATTAGATACTGTTTTGTAATGCAAACTGCATTCAGCATGTTTTTTCTTTATGCTTATTAATCCAACGCTCTAAATACGGTCTGTCATTATTTGCAACGGTCTCGAACCACTGTGAGCACATATAGTATTCTTCACCTCGGATTGTGATAGGATTGACATAATAGCGAACAGTGTCAATTTCGCTTCCGGCTTTTACCAATAGCGGATATTGAAGGTCAAAAAACCGCTTACAGTATTCCGGTGTTTGCATATATTGAATCTCCTGCTCATCGGCTGCGCCATTGACCAGTAAATCTCGCAATACGATTTGAGCAAGTTTCCCTATTTTAAGCTCGGAATATGCTTCAGAATTAATAAATTGCAATTCGTGATTTCTTGTTTTCACTTTAGGCGCTTTCGATTTTGCTGATACGTCCGCCGTTTCTGAATCAGTAAACATTTTATACATTTGATAGCTACGCATAAATAACTCGGAAGTATCAGCCACATTTTCACTTGCAAGCAAAATTGGTTTCAGAACATGCTCGTAGAATTTTTCGTTAGTAATAACACGAGCGTCAAAGGCAAATCCGCATTGCGTAAAAATACTGTTGACATCATCTATGCAAGGCATAAGGTTTCTTAATATCGATGGATTTATTTTAGCCATTTATTTTAGGAGATGCGAAAACTATATCCGCATCTCGTGAATCGATAAAACCGTAAAGACACATGGCAGTACGAATGGTTTTACATATCACTTTCATAACGGTTTCATCTTTAGTGCCGTAGTTAAGGCCATTCTCATGAAATGCCACATCTATCGCATAGAAGTGGCTTGTGCCTTCCTGTATGGAAATACCGACAGCATCACATTCACCTTGACGTATCAATTGAGATAGCGATGAGTTATTCTTAAATACTCTGTATCCGTATTTATTATAGAAAAGTGCATCTGCCTTCTGCATAAGCCTTGCAAGCTCATCTTCATGTTTCAATGTCCATTGAGGAGAAACCTTCCAGTTTGTTTGAACT
>CAZNAL010000036.1:0-18529 GCA_964571055.1 uncultured Oscillospiraceae bacterium
GCGTCCAGATCGTCCGCGGCAGGTTCCGCATAGGTCAGCGTATAGCGATAGCCGATCAAGCGCTTTTTATAAACCATGAACGCAGCATAGATAAGACCCGCGAGCACGGCAAGCTGCAGCAGGCCCCCGAAGGGGAGCGAGCGCAGAAAAACCAAGATATAGCGGGCGAATATGATGAGCAGCAGCAGCGCCACGGCGAGCAGCAGATCGCTTTTGGGCGTAGATTTATCGTTTTCCAAGCGTTCCTGTAGCATGCGCTATACCTCTTTTGCGATTTGAGAAGCGAGCGTTACGTTGTTATACACAAGCTGGATGTTGGAGGCTAAGCTGTCGCCGCCCGTCACCTCCGCGATACGCGCGAGCAGGAAGGGCGTAACGGCTTTGCCATGGACGCCCTGCGCCTCGCTTTCCGCAAGCGCGCGCGCGATCACCTCGTCGATGTACGCCTTATCCATGGAGTAGGCTTCGGGGATGGGATTGACTACCAGCATCCCGCCGCGATACCCGATCTCGTGCTTCGCGCGGATGGCGGAGGCAATCTCTTGTGGGGTATCCATGCGATACGTTACGGCAAAGCCGCTTTTTCGCGTATAGAAGGCGGGCAGCTCATCCGTGCCGTAGCCGATCACGGGCACGCCCTTGGTTTCAAGATATTCCATCGTAAGCCCCAGATCGAGAATGCTCTTTGCGCCCGCGCAGACCACGGTGACGGGGGTTTGGGCAAGCTCCTCCAGATCTGCGGAAATGTCCATCGTGGTTTCAGCCCCTCTGTGCACGCCGCCGATACCGCCGGTTGCAAACACCTTGACGCCCGCCAAAGCGGCGAGGATCATGGTGGCGGCTACGGTGGTGGCGCCGTCCGCCTTGCGCGCGATCATCACGGGTATGTCGCGGCGGCTGACCTTGTTGACCTTGTGTCCGGCTTTGCCGAGATATTCGAGCTGTTCGTCGTTCAAGCCCACGCACAGTTTGCCGCCAAGGATGGCGCAGGTGGCGGGCGTAACGCCGTACTCCCGCGCGATGCGCTCGCACGCGCGCGCGGTCTCCACGTTTTGGGGATAGGGCATGCCGTGGGATATGATGGTAGATTCCAACGCGATCACGGGCTTATTTGCGGACAGCGCCGCGCGCACCTCGTCGGAAAGCAGCAAATGTTGGTTATACATACAATGATTTACCTCGCAATATTTCTGTAATCGGCGATGGCGTGTAAAGCGGTCTCACAGGCAAAATCGGCGGTTTCCTTAATGCCCATGCCGCGTATGCAGCCAATGGTGATGGCAGCCGTCGCGGCGTCGCCTGCGCCGGTGGTGTTGACGACGGTCGCCTGCGTGTGCGCTTTGCTGAAGCCGCACACGTGCGCGTCCGCGTAGCAAAGCCCCTGCGCTCCCAAGGATACGAACGCGCGCTCAACCCCCATGCGCACCAGCGCCTTGGCGGCGGCTTCGGGGTCGCTTTCGCCGGTGAGCGTCTGCGCTTCAAGCATGTTGGGCTTGATGGCGAAAAGCATGGGCAATATGGGAAGGACGCGGCGGCATTTGGCTGCGGAAACCGGGTCGCAGATCAGCGGCACGCGCGCGTTCTGCGCAATGTACAATAGCGTTTCCTCGGGCGGATTCGCGTCCAATACGCAGGCAGAGCCCGTATTGATCGCCCTGATGTTGATATGCTCCGGCGTAAAGAATTCGCATATGTCCATATCGTTCATGGCGATATACATGTCGCCTTCTTTATCGTTTACGCACAGATAAACCCCGCCCGTGGCGTTGGGGATGATGGACATGTAGGTAAGGCCGATGCCGCTTTCCAAGCAGTTGCGAACCAAGCCCGTGGTTAAAACGTCGTCGCCGAAGGGCGCCAGCAGTTCTGTAGGAATGCCCAAATTGCAAAGACTCGCCGCGATGTTTCTTCCCACGCCGCCTGCGGATACGGTAACCTTGGCGATGTTGGAGTCATGCACGAGCAGGTCGTCCGCCGGACGACCGCTGATGTCCGTGTTGATTCCGCCCACAACAAATACCATAGTAAACTCCGATTTCATGATAGTCTGCGGCGCGTGTTTGCCTTCTGCACCACGATGGATTATTATAGCATGTTTTTTCCCTATATGCTATAATACTGGGCATGAAAAAAATTTTAACGGCCTTGGGAAAAGCGCTTTGCTATGCGCTGCTGCTTGTCGTCGGGCAATTTGCGGCCATGTTCGCCGCCGCGACCGGCTATGCGGCATGGGTGAGCATAGAACCTTATCGCACGAAGGGCGTTCTGCCGGCGTTTGAACCGCTGCTGCAAGAAACGGCGGATTTTACCATGCGCTATGCTACCGTCATCGCATCGGCGGGCGGTTTGTGCGTGCTCCTCGCCCTTTGGATATTCTTTTCCATGCGCGGCAAGCGTCTTTTTACGGAAACGGGCTGGCTGCCAAACGGCGCGCGGCAGAATGCGCGCGCGGGGCTTTGCGGCGTGTGTTTTGCGCTTGGGGTATGCGCCGCCTTGCAGACGCTTCCCATTCCCGACGCGCTGATGCAAAGCTATCAGGAGGCGACCGACGAGGTGCTGGGCGTTTTTCATCCGTTGGTCTTGCTTTGTACGGTCGTGCTGGGACCCATTGTGGAGGAAGTCGTATTCCGCGGCCTCGTGTTTACGCGCTTGCGGCGCGCGATGCCCTTATGGTCGGCTGCGCTTCTTAGCGCCCTGCTCTTTGGCGTCATGCACGGCAACCCGTTATGGATCGCGTATGCCTTTTGCCTGGGCTGCGTGCTGGCCTTCGTTTACGAGAAGGGCGGAGGCTTATGGGCGAGCGTCTTCTTTCATATCCTTTTCAATTTTGTCGGCTCCTATGTTATGCTTCCGCTGGAAGCGTCGCCGGTACTGGGCGTCGCGGTATTGCTCGCGGGCTTGCTCGGCGGCGCGGCGCTGCTTTGGCGGATGAACGCGGAAGCAAGGGCTTTGACGGCGACGGATCAATGAAACGGCGCTTTACGACATAAGAACGTTATGATATATTATAATGGCGGATCGAAGGATGGGCGCGGGATTTAACGCGAAAGCGTCATGGAGACAGGAGGATATATGGAGAATATCGTACTTGCGGCGTTTCAAGAGGAAAGCTTGGCGTATCAAGCCTTTTCGCAGATCAAAAACACGCCGAACAGTGAAGGCTACACGATTTCACAGCTTGCGCTTTTGCAGAAGCAGGGCGGTAAGCTCTCCGCAAAGGAGTATTATGACAGCGGCGTACAGACCTCGGACGATACCTTGACCGGTGGTCTTGTGGGCGCGCTGGCCGGCATTTTGGGCGGTCCCGTCGGCATGCTTCTCGGCACGAGCATGGGTATGTTTATCGGTGCGATCATGGATGCGGGCGACGCGGACAAGGAAGCCTCTTATTTAGAGGAAGCCGCCGTGAAGATCACGGACGGCACGACGGCGCTTGTCATTCTAGCGCTTGAGCGGGACGAGGCGGCGCTGGATGCGGCATTGACGCCCCTTCACGCATCCATCACCCGCTTCGAGGCCGCCGTTATGCAGGAAGAAGTGGAGGAGGCAATCCGCATGCAGGATGACCTTGCAGCGCAGGTGCGCAGAGAAATACGGCGGGAAAAGTCGGAGGCGCGTAAAGCGCGCGTCACGGCGCTGAAGGCAAAGGCCAAGGCGCGCTTATAAATAGGAAAGAGTGCTTGCAATATAATGGCGGCCGCGGCAAAAACCGCGGCCGTTTGCTGTTGTATGTTAGCAGCGATTGCTTGCGCCGAATGTGCCCATGCGGGAATAACGAAGCCCGGAATTGCCGACAAGCTCGTTTACGATGTTCAGGCATTCGCCGAAGCGCTGGTAATGCACGATCTCCCTTTCCCTCAAAAAGCGAAGCGGATTGAGCAGCGCCGGATCGTCGGTAAGGTTCATCAGGTGCTCATAGGTCGCGCGCGCTTTTTGCTCCGCCGCCAGGTCCTCGGTTAGGTCCGCGACGGGATCGCCGGTGCACTGGATGTAGGCGGTCGTGAAGGGTACGCCGTTGGGATCGCAGGGGAACACGCCGTGATCGTGAATGGTGTAGTAGCCGATCAACCCGGCGGCTTTGATGTCCTCGAGACTCGCGCCGCGCATGCACTGGTAGATCATGGTGCCGATCATCTCCCAGTGTCCCATTTCCTCCGTGCCGATATCATTGCAGGTCGCCTTGCAGCGCGCGTCCGGCATGGAAAAACGCTGCGTGAGGTAGCGCGTACCCGCCGCAAGCTCGCTGTCCGGCCCGCCGTACTGCGCCATAAGCGCTTTGGCCATGGGCAGGTTGGTTTGCTGGATGTTCACGGGGTATTCAAGCTTTTTCATATAAATCCACATAAGTTATCCTCCTTAATCCCATGGCCACGCGTCGTTGACATAACACCCGGTATCCGTAGGCGAGTGTCCGAAGTTCATCAAAGGCCCATACAACGTTTCATATTCGCTGATGGCCGCCTTGAGCGCCTCGCCGTAGCAAAGGTAGTCGTTCTTTGCCGCCATATCCGTGGGGTTGGTGTCCAAATACAGGTTGAGCTCCACACATACGAATTGCAGCTGGCTGATCTTGTTTAATAATTCATTCTGCGGCATATGCTTCCTCCTCTAGTTTACAAGCTCGGGGAACATCGTCCCCTGCTCAAGCGCTTCTTGGGGTCCGAATCCGTAAGCGTATACCTGCTCCGTGATGAGGGTTTGGGGAAGGGACGAGGACTCCACGGCCGGTATGTCGCCGACGTCGCCAATTCCATCCAGCACGGCGCAGACGTCGCCCGCGGGGATCATCATGGCCTCCGCATCGTCCGCGCGGGCGCAGCGGTTCATGTTGGTGATGCAATACACTTTCATTCCTCCTTATATAAGGCATAGATTGTTGTTCTGTATACTATGCGCAGTGTGGCACAGGTGTGAAAAAGGCAAGAAACAGGGTGCTTATTCGGGAAAATACGTTGCAAAAAAGAAACCCTTGTGATAACCTATATTGACGGCTGCGCAGGCGCGGCCTAGAAGTATTTATTGGAGGAAACACCATGGCAACGATGGAAAAAATCCCGGGCAGCAAGGTTAAGCTGACGATCGAGGTCGATCCCGCGAAATTTGAGGAAGCAACGCAAAAGGCGTATGTCAAGACAAGCAAGAAGTATAACGTCCCCGGCTTCCGCAAGGGAAAGGCTCCAAGAAAGGTCATCGAGAATATGTACGGGCCATTGGTGTTCTTTGACGACGCGTTCGATATCGTGTATCCCGACGTTTACGAAGCGGCGCTGGACGAGCACAAGATCGAGCCGGTCGGCCGTCCCGACGTTTCCATCTTGGAGCTTGGGTCTTTGGCAGAAAATAAACCGGTCGTTTTTGCGGCGGAAATCCCCGTCTATCCCGAGGTGAAGCTGGGCAAGTACAAGGGTATAGAAGTCACCAAGCAGGAGTATACTGTTACGGACGATATGGTGGATGAAAAGATACAGCAGGAACGCGAAAAGATCGCCCGTTTTGTGGACGTGGAGCGTCCTGTCGAAAACGGCGACGAGGTGAATCTCGATTATTCCGGCAGTGTTGACGGCGTAAAGTTTGACGGCGGCACGGCGGAGGATCAGAGCCTTCTGATCGGCTCGGGCTCCTTTATTCCCGGGTTTGAGGAGGGCATGGTCGGCATGCGCTTAGGCGAGGAAAAGGATATCACCGTAACATTCCCCAAGGAATATCATGCTAAGGAGCTTGTGGGTAAGGACGCGGTATTTCATGTCAAGGTAAACGGTGTGCGCGTGAAGGAGCTGCCCGAGCTTGACGATGAATTCGCCAAAGACGTTTCGGAATTCGATACGCTGCAGGCGCTTCGGGACGCGAAGAAGGCCGAGATCGAAAAGCAGTTTATCGAACAGGGCAACGTACAAAAGGAAAATGAAGCGGTCTCGAAGATCGTGGAGGGGTGCGAAATGGAGGTGCCCGAATCCATGGTGGAGCGGCAGACCGATTATATGCTGCAGGACATCGCGTACCGCTTGAGCATGCAGGGCATGCGCTTGGAGGATTACTGCAAGTTCACGGGCAACACCGTGGATTCCCTGCGTATGCAGATGCACGACGACGCGCTGAGCCGCGTCAAGAGTCAGATCGTGCTGGGCGAGATCACCAAGGCGGAGAAGATCGAAGCGACGGCGGAGGAAATCGCCGCCAAGATCGCCGAATATGCCGAGCAGCTCCATAAGAGCGCGGAGGAGATCGAAAAGGATCTCAAGCCGGACGATAAGAAGTATTTTGAGGATCAGATCGTGCTGGATAAGACCCTCAAGGTCGTTATGGACAACGTCAAGGAGGTCAAGGCCAAAAAGCCCGCCAAGAAAGCCGATACGGAAGCGGCGGAGGAACTGACGCCCAAGCCTAAGAAGGCGGCGCCCAAGAAGAAGGCGGAGACGGCGGACACGGCGGAGGAAAAGAAGCCCGCCGCCAAAAAGACCGCGAAGAAAAAGGAAGACGCCGAGTAAGCATAGTCACAAGCAAGGAGGACGTTTATGAATTTGATACCCATGGTCGTGGAGCAGAGCAACCGCGGCGAGCGTTCCTATGATATTTATTCCCGCCTGCTCAAGGATAGGATCGTGTTCCTTGGCGGCGAGATCGACGATGATACGGCCAATTTGGTCGTGGCGCAGCTGTTGTTTCTGGAAGCCGACGATCCGGACAAGGACATAAGCCTCTACATCAACAGCCCCGGCGGCAGCGTGTCCGCGGGTATGGCGATCTATGATACCATGCAGTACATCAAATGCGACGTGGCTACCATCTGCGTGGGCTTGGCCGCGAGCATGGGCGCGTTTCTGCTTACGGCGGGCGTCAAGGGTAAGCGCAGGGCGCTTCCCAACAGCGAGATCATGATCCACCAGCCTTTGGGCGGCGCGCGCGGGCAGGCTACGGATGTGGCCATCCACGCAGAACAGCTCATCAAGACCCGCAAGCGCATCAACGAGATACTCGCTTCCCGCACGGGTCAGCCGCTCGAGCGGATTCAGGCGGATACCGAGCGCGATAACTTTATGGACGCGCAGGCGGCGTTGGATTACGGTATCGTGGACGAGATTATTCCTCCAAGGAGGTAGAAAAATGGTAAAGAACAGCGGAGACGAAAAAGGGCAGGTCCGGTGCTCCTTCTGCGGCAAATCGCAGGACGAGGTGCATCGGGTCATCGCTGGCCCGGGCGTATACATCTGCAACGAGTGCGTGGAGTTGTGCCAAGAGATCATTGACGAGTACACGGGCGGCGCGCAGCTTGATCTTACGGACATTCCCAAACCGCAGGAGATCGTGGATACGCTGGATCAGTATGTGATCGGACAGGCGGCGGCCAAGCGCGCGCTGGCTGTGGCGGTCTACAATCATTACAAGCGCATCAATTCCGACGTCAAGGCGGACGATGTGGAGCTTAACAAGAGCAATATCATCATGCTGGGGCCCACGGGCTGCGGTAAGACTATGCTCGCGCAAACGCTCGCGAAGATATTGAACGTTCCCTTTGCGGTGGCGGACGCGACCTCGCTTACGGAGGCCGGGTATGTGGGCGAGGACGTGGAAAACATCCTGCTCAAGCTCATTCAGGCTGCCGATTATGATGTGGAGCGCGCGGAGAAGGGTATCGTCTATATCGACGAGCTCAAGATCATCGAGGGCACGGTAGCGAGCGTTCCCCCCCAGGGCGGGCGCAAGCATCCGCATCAGGAGTTTATTCAGATCGATACCACCAACGTGCTCTTTATTTGCGGCGGCGCGTTCGGCGGCATTGAGGACATTATATCCAAGCGCGTCGGCAAGAAGATCATGGGCTTTGGCGCGGACGTCCAGTCGCAGCAGGAGAAGGATATAGGCAAGCTGCTTGCGCAGATTTTGCCTGAGGATCTTTTGAAGTTCGGCTTGATCCCCGAAATGGTAGGCCGTGTGCCCGTGATCGTTACCCTGCATCAGCTTGACGAGCAGGCGCTCATCGATATCCTCACCAAGCCCAAAAACGCGCTTGTGCGTCAGTACAAGAAGCTGTTGGAGATGGACGGCGTAGAGCTGGACTTTGAGCAGGACGCGCTGGTGGACGTCGCGCACAAGGCGATCCAGCGCAATACCGGTGCGCGCGGTCTGCGTGCCATCATGGAGGACGCCATGCAGGACATCATGTTTGAGCTACCGTCCCGCGACGATGTGCGCAAGTGTCTCATTACCAAGGCGGTGATCAACAAGGAGGGGCAGCCCATCTTAACGCTCAAGGAGCCGCAGCGGGCGCTGCCGGAAGCCGCGAGCTAAAGCAAAGCCGAAATTTGACCGCGCGATCGAAGGATCGCGCGGTTTTTGCGTAAGCTGGACGGAGAGGCAAAAGTTACATCCGCTAATTCCCCCGCGTGTGTTCCATACTAGAAGAGCAGTGATTTTGTTTGCGGGAGGGAATGTATGACGGTGTGGATATGGTTGCTCGTGCAGGGCTTATTCTTCGCGGCGCTTTGGTATTGGTCGGGGTATCGGCGGCGGCCCGTGCAGCGTCCGGCTGCCAAGCGCGCCGTAAGCGGCGCGGAGAGCCGGGAACTGATGGATCTCAAGCGCATGCGGGCGCGTTCCTTAAGCCTGCCTTTGTCCGAAAAGACGCGCCCCATGACCATGGAGGACATCATAGGGCAGGAGGAGGGCGTAAAAGCGCTTCGCGCCGCCATGTGCGGCCCCAATCCGCAGCACGTCATCATCTACGGTCCGCCGGGCTGCGGCAAGACCTGCGCCGCGAGGCTGGTGCTGGAGGAAGCGAAAAAGCGCGCGGATTCCCCCTTTGACGAGCGCTCCCTGTTCGTGGAGGTAGACGCGACCTGCGTGCGCTTTGATGAGCGCGCCATCGCCGACCCGCTGATGGGCTCGGTGCACGATCCGATCTATCAGGGCGCGGGGGCTTTGGGTAATCAAGGCGTGCCGCAGCCCAAGCCGGGCGCTGTGAGCCGCGCGCATTGCGGCGTGCTGTTTTTAGATGAGATCGGCGAGCTGCACCCGCTGCAAATGAATAAGCTGCTTAAGGTGTTGGAGGATCGGCGGGTGTATTTCGACAGCGCTTATTACAGTAAGGATAATCCCAATATACCGCCGCATATCCATGATATTTTCCAAAATGGTCTGCCTGCGGATTTTCGTCTTGTTGGCGCCACGACACGCAGCCCCGAGGATATGCCGCCGGCGCTGCGCTCCCGCTGCATGGAGCTGCATTTTCGTTCCCTCAATCAAGGAGAATTGGAGATCGTGGTGCGAAACGCCGCGAAGCGCCTGGGCTTTACGATGGACGCGGATACGGTGGGCTGCTGCGCGGGGTATTGCCAAAGCGGACGCGACGCCGTGAACGTTGTGCAGCTTGCGGGCGGGGTGGCCTACGGAGAGGGGAGAAACGACATCCAGAGCGGGGATATCGCGTGGGTGGCGCGCGTGACGCGACTGAACCGCTGTACGCCGCCTAGGATACCCGACGAACCGAAGGCGGGCGTATGCTGCGGTTTGGCCGTTGCGGGCGCGGGGCAGGGGATGATCGTGGAGATCGAATGCACCGTCACGCCCGCCAAGCAAGGCACGGGTACATTGGAGATCGGCGGCGCCGTATGCGAGGAGGAGCTGGATATGCGCCAAAGGAAGCTTCGACGCAAGAGCACCGCCTGTACCTCTGTGGAGAATGTGCGGGACGCCTTTCGCGTTTGCTTTGGCGTTGACTGTACGGCGTATGACGTCCGCTTTAACGTCCCAGGCGGCATGCCGATGGACGGTCCCAGCGCGGGCATTGCCTTTGCGACCGTGCTTATGAGCGCGCTGTGCAAAAAAGCGCCCGTTGCGGCGTTGGCGCTGACGGGAGAGATCACGGTGCAGGGCGACGTGCGTCCCGTGGGCGGTGTGCGCGAGAAGGTGGAGGCCGCCATCGCCGCGGGCGCAAAAATCATCGTGATCCCCGAAGCCAACTGGGAGGAAGCTTATGCGTCGCTGCCCGCGAGCATTCTGCCGGTGGGACACATCGCGCAAGTGATGCGCATCGCCTTCGGTGTGGAAAGCGACGAGGAAATCACGCGAAATATACTGCCCTTCGTTATCAGCGCCTAAGGCGCAGGCGGCGTTATGAAAAAATAGATGAAAAATTGAATTACATCTTGCCTTTTTCTCCTCGATGTTGTAAACTTAAACCTGCGTTTGGGGATGTAGCCCAGCTGGTTAGAGCGCCTCGTTCACATCGAGGAGGTCGCGGGTTCGAGCCCCTCCATCCCCACCAAACATGAAAGAACACCCAAGCGGGTGTTCTTTTATGTTTAGACGAAAGAAGGCGAGGGGCTCGAAGGGCGGAAAAGAAAAGCGTCCAGTGGACGGTTTTCCCGCCCCGGGCTGGCGGCGGCGCGTCTCCGCGCCGCCGGGCGAGCCCCTCCATCCCCACCATAAAACAAAGCGACGCCTTATAGGCGTTGTTTTGTTTTATCTATAAGGGATAGAGGGGCGAGAAGGGAAGGGCCGCGCGAGGCGGGGTAAAAGCATCCGATGGGCAGCTTTTCAATGCCAAGGAGCAGATCAATCGCTATATTGATCGAATAGCGAATCCAATTTTGTCGAAACAAAAGAAGATTACCGTTGTCATGGATTGCTTCGTATGGTAAGGTTATAGAAATATTATATATAAATGAAACGGCAGGTAGAAGCATGGTATACCAACCCTTCCAACTGGCCTTTTGGCTGTTGCTGGCGATGGAGGTCGTCGTTATCGTCCTGCTTACGCGGCTTCTAGGCGGCCTTCCGATGCGAAAACGGCGCATTGCGCTGGGATGCTTGAGCCTGCTTGCCATAACGCTTTTTGTGCTTTCCAAGCTTTGGCACAGCCAAGATCCCGTGTTCATGGCCTACTATTTCCCGGACGGCTATTTCAATATCCTCAAGGAACTGCCGCTGCACCTATGCTCCATAGGCATATTCGTTCTGCCTATCGCGATCCTTACCAACAGCAGACTGCTGCTTGGGTGCTGCTGCGTATTTGGGGTGGCGGGGTCGCTGGCCGTACAATGCTCGCCCGTGGAGGTGTTTTTGAACAGAAGCCTGCTTCTGCCAAGCTGCATAGGCTTCTATGGGTATCACTTTATGGCTTTCGTCAACGGCTTTCTTGTTTTTACGCTGGGGCTCTACCAGCCGAAGCTTCGCGACGCGCCGGTGTTTACGCTGCTGCTTCTCGGCTTTTCGCAGGTCGTGCATCTTATCAATTTTGCGTTGCGGCAGACCGGTCTTGCGCCCGACGCGAACTACTTCTTCACCTATGGTACGGAGGGCGCGCCTTGGCTTGATTTCTTCTATAACCTGCTACCCGTGCGCAGCCTGTATCTGCTGCTCGTTTCGCCCTTGGCGCTCGTTTTGAGCGCGGCGGTCATCCTTTTTATGCTGCTGCTTAAAAAGCTTGCCGCGCGGCGCGCCCCGCTTCTAGGAAAAGAGCTTGCGTCGTGATCTAAGCAAACGCGGGGCTTAAGTTGACGCCGAAAGGTATTCCTTGGTGAGAACGTTGACGGGCGGCAGACATGCATGCCCGCTGCATACATAAAAGGTGCTTTGGCCGCCGAGCTGCTTGTATGCCGAGGTTTCCTCCGATAAAACGCGGACGAAGCCGCCGAGCGGTAGGATCAAGGGCAGCGTCGCAAGCGCGTCGCCATGGCCTACCGCCGTGATCTGCACCGGCGGCTCTTGAAAATCCGACAGTGCCATGAGAAACATCGCGTATCCCGTGGGATAACGCGCCGCTTCGCCTGCGAGAAAATCCAATTGCCGCTGGAGGACGGCCTCCGTTTCCGCGTCCGGAAAATGGAAGCGGAGCCTCACCAAGAGATACGCCATCATGCTGTTGCCGCTGGGGAGCGCGCCGTCATAGCTTTCCTTAGGCCGTAAAAAGAGCGATTCGTTGTCTGTTCCGTAGAGATAGAAGCCGCCGCGCGCCGCGTCGAAAAAGGACGTGACTGCGCGCGCTGCGATCCGCCTTGCGCTTACAAGATAGTTCTCCTCCAGCGTAGCGTCATAGAGGGAAAGGAGGGCGAAGGCGTAGGTGGCATAATCGTCCAAAAAACCCTTTCCGCCGCGCTTCCCGTCGCGATAGGCGACGTAGAGCGTATCTTTTTCACAAAGCGCGCTTTGGATGCATTGCTCTGTACGCTTGGCAGCGTCGAGATACGCGGCGTCGCGGCTGACCCTGTAGAGGGCGCACAGCGCCGCGATCATCAGCGCGTTCCATGACAGCAAAATCTTATCGTCCGTATGCAGCGCGGCGCGTTGCTTGCGATAGTTGCGCAAGGCGGGCAGGAACGGATCAAACGCCGCGGGAGAGGCTTGTGTATGCAATAGATTCGGAATGCTTTTCCCTTCAAAATTACCGTGCGGCGTAATATCGAAGCAGGCATTGAAGGCCGTGCCGTCCGCGTCCCCCAAGAGGGACGTGATCTCGTCGGGGGTAAAGACGTAGTATTTGCCCTCCACGCCGTCGCTGTCCGCGTCCTGCGCGCTAAAAAAGCCGCCGTCGGGCGAAAGCATTTCCGATAACACATACGACGCCGTTTTTTGCGCGACGTCACGGTACAAGGCGTTTTGCGTAAGCTCGAAGGCCTTGCAGTAGGCGAGGATCAGCAAAGCGTTATCGTAGAGCATCTTTTCAAAGTGCGGCACAAGAAAGAAACGGTCTGTGGAATACCGGCAGAAGCCGTACCCTATGTGGTCGAACAATCCGCCGCGGTACATTTGCAGCAGCGTGCGCTCCGCGATGTGCAGCGCGTCCTGATCGCCGTGCTTTTCGTATTGCTGCAACAGAAAGAGAAGGTTTTGGGGCGCGGGAAACTTCGGCGCGCCGCCAAAGCCGCCGTTCTTTTCGTCAAAGCTGCTTTTATACTGCGATAGCGCCGTTTCGATCAGATCCTTTTCCGCCGACGGGCGCGCGGCGTCATCTGGCGCTTGGCGAAGCGCGGACACGATCTCGTCGGCGGCGCGCAGCAGCCTTGTGCGTTCGTGCTGCCACTTATCGTGAAACAGAAGCAGCAGCTCCCGAAAGCCAGGCGAAGCGTACCGTGCGATTTTGGGGAAGTAGGTGCCGGCGAAGAAGGGCATTTGCGCCGGGGTCATAAAAATGCTCATCGGCCAGCCGCCGCTGCCGGTCAGGGCTTGGCAAACGGCCATATACACGCTGTCGATGTCGGGGCGTTCCTCCTTATCCACCTTCACGGCGACATAATGCGCATTCAAAATAGCCGCGGTTTCGGCGTCCTCAAAGCTTTCATGCGCCATCACATGGCACCAGTGACAGGTGCTGTAGCCGATGCTAAGAAAGATGGGTTTATCCTCGCGCTGCGCCTTTGCAAAGGCCTCCTCGTCCCACGGGTACCAATCGACGGGGTTTTGCGCGTGCTGCAAAAGATAGGGGCTGCTTTCGTTGCTAAGATGATTGGACATAGGTTACCTCGCTTTCAAATCACCCGTCGCCGGGTTGTCGATCAGCTCGCCGTCCTCCGCAAAGCGGGAGCCATGGCAGGGGCAATCCCATGTGCGCTCCTGCGCGTTCCATTTCAGCGCGCAGCCAAGGTGTGGGCAGCGCTTGGCAGTGGGCGTAAGCAAGCTTACCGTGGCTTCCAAGGCGTTAGCGGCAAGCTGGGGCCGCAAGATCGTGCGCGACGGATCGAATACCGCCTCATAGGGATTGCTTTTTCCCAGCAGCAGGTCTGTAAGAAGCGTCGCCGCCGCCATGGAGGTGGTCATGCCCCATTTCTGAAACCCGGTGGCAACATACAGGCTGGGGGTGCCGGCAGCGTAGCGTCCGATGTAGGGAGCGCCGTCCAGCGTCATGCAATCTTGCGTAGCCCAGTGATAGGTTTCTGTGGCTTGGGGATAGCAGCGCGCCGCAAAGGCGCGAAGCTCCTGCCAGCCGCCGCCCGATTTGCCCGTGCGGTGCCCGCCGCCGCCAAGCAGCAGAAGGTTTTCATAGTTGCGAAAGGACATGCCCTTACACCCTTCATCCACATACATGCCGTCAAGCTGTGGCGCGTTTTCCAACGCGATCACGTACGAGCGGTGCTGGTACAGCTTGAGATAGTATGCGCCGTGCTTGTTAAGAAACGGAAAGTGCGTGGCGACGACGATCTTGTTTGCGTAGATCACGCCCTGATCCGTTAGCGCGGTGTTGCCGACAAGCTCCCGTATGGGTGTATGCTCATAGATGTGAAGCCCCTCCGCGATGGCCGATATGAATTCCAGCGGGTGAAATTGCGCCTGCCGGGGGAATTTTACAGCGCCCGCTGTGGGAAGGGGGAGCGGGAGATCGCGCGTAAGCTGCGCCGGGAAGCCGAGCCTATGCAGCGCCGCCATTTCCTTCTCGAGCTTCGCGCGGCTTTGCAGGGCGTAAACGTAATTGTCCTTCTCCTCAAAATGGCAGTCGATATCCTTGCATAATGTGCGGTAGGCGTTTAGCGCCTCCTCGTTTGCCTGTAGATACAGCTTGGCCTTTTTTTCGCCGAAATTCCGAATGAGCTTGTCATAAATAAGCCCGTGCTGCGAGGTGAGCTTTGCCGTGGTATTCTTGGTGATGCCGCCGCCGATACGGCTCGCTTCCGCCAAAACATAATCCGCGCCGGCCTGCCGGAGCTTGTATGCGCACAAAAGCCCCGCCAAACCGCCGCCGATGATGAGTATGTCGGTATGTATATCCTTTTCAAGGCGAGCAAAGCGCTTGCGCGCCGACGTATGCGCCCACAACGATTCCATGGTCTACCCTCCCGCGACAGCCTATACGGTAGTGTTGCTCGCGCGGGGGGATACTATGCGGCACGGGGGCGCCTTTAGGTTTGGTATTGGATGACCATGTACAGCCGCGCGGTCTCTTCGCCAAGGTTCGCGTAGCCGTGCGGCTGATCGCCGCCGTAGCGTATGGAATGCCCGGCGGGCACCGAAAAGTGTTCGCCGCCCACGGAAAGTGTAAGCGTGCCCCCGTACACCAGCGCGAATTCCTCCGTACCCTGTTCGTGCGCTTCCGAAACGGAGGCCGCGCCGGGGTCAAGCTCGATATAAAGAACGTCAAAGCTGCGATCCGTTTCCGCGGGGAAGAGGGGATAAAGCCGAAAGCCCGGCGTATCGTTGGTAAGCGGCGCAAGCGCCTTGTTTTCGATAAGCTGCGCCTTGGGGCGCTCCTCGTTCATCAGCGCCGTAAAGGAGATCTTTAAGCCTGTGCTGATCTTCCAAAGCGTCGCGACGGACAGGCCGCATTCGCCGCGCTCGATCTGCCCGAGCATGCTTTTGCTTACACCCGTCGCGTCCGCCACCTCGTCGAGTGTGACGCCGCGCTTGCGGCGCAGCTCGCGAAGGTTGGCCGCGATGATTTGGTTCAGGTCCTCCGGGGAAATGGCTGTCATTTGGAATCCTTCCTTGTCTTTCGCCCGCGCGCCGCGCGCTAGCGATAGTCTGTTACGCGAATGCCCATGGCGCGCGCCATATTGTTCCATCGTGCAAGCTGCTCCTGCGAGGGCGTCGAAAACTGCGCGCCGGGTGCTTCCATCCCAAGCTGACGGTACTTTTCCTCGCCGAAACGGTGATAGGGGAGAAGCTCCAGCGCGGCGTGCGGCGCTTGCTCCCGAAGAAACGCGAAGGTGCGCGCCATCGTTTCGTCGTCGCCGTTGAAGCCGAGGATCGTGGGAATGCGCACGACCACGGGTATGCGAAGCGACGCCGTTTTTTGTATGTTCTCCAAGATGCGCCGGTTGTCAACGCCCGTCAGCGCCCGGTGCGGCGCGGGGTCGATATGCTTGAGGTCGATAAACAGAAGGTTCATCTTTTGCAGCGTGGGCGCGAGCAGGTCAAAATCGAATTCGCCGCAGGTTTCGATGGCAAGGTCGAAACCCTCGTCATACAACGCGTCCGTAAGTTCCGCAAGAAACGCGGGCTGCGCCGTAGCCTCGCCGCCGGAAAATGTCACGCCGCCGCCGGAGAAGCGGTAAAAGATCGCCTGCCGGCGCACCGCCGCAAGAATCTCCTCGGTTTCCGCCCATCGGGTCATGGGGTTTTGCGCCGTCTGCCCTTCGGGGTTGGCGCACCAAGCGCAGCGAAGCGGACATCCGGCCATAAAGATGATGGTGCGGATGCCCTCGCCGTCGTTGACGGAAAAATGCTGTAGCTGCATGATATAGCCGCCCATGACGCGCCCTCCGTTTGCTATAGGCTATGCTCTGTTCTTGCGATGATCGCGTCCTGCATGGATTTGGAGAGGTTCACAAACTGCGTGGAATAGCCTGCCACCCGCACCAGAAGATCCTTGTAATCCTCCGGGTGCGCCTGCGCGTCGCGCAGCGTTTGGGAGGAGATGCAGTTAAACTGCACATGAAACGCGCCCAGCGAGAAAAGCGTTTGGATCATCGCGCCCAGATTCGCCTGCCCGCGCTTGGTGGCGACAAGCTCAGGATTCAGCCGCAGGTTCAAAAGCGTGCCGCCGGAGTGGATCTCCTGATTGACCTTGGCGGTGGAGCGCATCGCCGCAAGCGGCGTGGACGTGTCGGTGCCGACATAGGGGGACACGCCCTCGCTCGACGGTTCGCCGTTCCTGCGCCCGTCCGGCGTTGCGCCCAACACGCGCCCCATGGGGATGTAGTTGGAAATCCCCATGAACGCGGTCAAGAAGGGCGAACCGAAGACGTCCTTGTATTGGTGAATCTCATCGTAAAAATGGTTGGCGATCTCGATGGCGACGTCGTCTACATAATCGTCGTCGTTGCCGTATTTGGGGCAGGCTTTGGCCTGCGCCCGCAGCGCGTCGAAGCCCTCCCAGTCGGCTTGCAGGGCGGCGGCGAGCGTTTCCATCGAGCATACCTTGTCGTCGAACACCAGTTTTTTGATCGCCGCGAGCGAGTTTGCAACAACCGCAAGGCCGATGCCCGTAATTACGGGGCCGATGTTGTACTTTGCGCCGCCCCATGAAAGATCGCGCCCGGTTTCCATACAGTTTTCGATGCAGGAGGAAAGGAAGGGGCGGGGCACCATCTCCTTATGCAGCCGCTGCGCTTCCAGCGTTAAGATGATGGAGTGCCTGCACAGGTTATCAAATTGACGGAAGAATGCTTCCTTGCATTCCTCGTAGGAAGCAAAGTCGGCGGCAGGCCGTTCCGCTAGCCCCATCTGTTCGCCCGTCATCAGGCTGACGCCTTGGTTGAGCGCGTACTCCAGCGCCGAACCGAAGTTGACGTTGACGGCGGCGGTCCATTCGCCTGTTTTGCGGTAATGCGGTACGACGCAGCCGCAGTTGTTCCAGTCCCGCGCGTCCTCCGGTTCGTAGCCTGCGTTGATGAGCATCTGATAGCCCACGCTGTCGCTGTGGATGGCGGGGAAGCCCGTGCCCTTGGAAACAAGGCGCGTTACGGCGTCGAGAAATTCCTTGGGGCAGTCGGCCTGCACGCGCACGGAAAGCCCCGGCTGGTGCGTCTTGGTTTCCTCCGTAGCCTTGAGCGCCATGAAGGTGAGGGGATTGGTGCCGTCCTTGCCATCGCGCTTTTTTCCGCCCACGGTCAGGTTCTGAAACTGGTTATAACCCGCGAAATAGTCGGCTGTGTTGGCGGATATGGTCCAAACCCATTCGGAATACTTGAGCCAAAGCGCTTCGATCAGCTCCTGCGCCGCGTCCTCCGTGATCGCGCCCTTTTGTAGATCCGCTTCGTAGTACGGATCCATATACTGGTCAAAGCGGCCGGGATTGAGAGAAAGCGGATTTTCAGATAGTATGCCGCCCACCTGCACGAACCAAAGGAACTGTATGGCTTCATAGAAGCTTTTCGGCGGGTTTTCGGGCACGCTGCGGCAGTTTTGCGCGACCCTTCGAAGCTCGGCGGCGCGCACTGCGTCATCTTCCAAAGCGGCGAGACGTTCCGCTTCCTCCGCGTACCGGTTTGCGTAGCGTATGATGCCCTTGGAGGTCCAGAGGATGGAGGTGTAGAAATCAAGCTTCTCTTCGTCCTCGGGCTTTGTGGGATCAAGCTTTGCTATGTGCGCTTCGGCTTCGCGTATGACGCCGCCGAAGCCCTTTTTGAAGAGCACATCCTGATAGTCCGGCGTGATCTCGCCCACAGCCTGCCGCCATTTGGAATCGTTGTCGATAATGCCGGTATCCACGCCGATGCGCTTGGTATCCTCTGGCAAACGCGCTAAAAACGCTTCCTCCAGCGATTTGCCCTTCCAATAGGGAAAAATGCTTTCGCGCACAAAGGCGCGCTGCGCGTCGGTCATGATGTAGGGGTCCTGCGGACGGGTGGCGAAGCCGTCCATCTCCTTATCCACCCAAAGCCAAGAAAACTCGGGCGTGAGGATGCCGCATTTTCTAAATTCGCCTATCGCGCCGACGACGAGTTCGCCGTCGAAAATGTGCACGTCAAGCTGCGCGCAGCAGTCATAAAACGCGCGGGCGCGGCGGATGCAGACAGGCAGACCCTCCGTTTTCTTGTGGGATTCCGTCCAGATGCGCGCGCGCTCGCAGGAGATCTGCGGCTTGGCGTTGACGTAGTTC
>CAZNAL010000037.1:0-18241 GCA_964571055.1 uncultured Oscillospiraceae bacterium
CGAGCACAGCATGATCGGCAAGTTTATCGACACGATCCTCTCGCCCGACGAGCTTCCCCAGACGCTTACGAGCTATTCCCCCTGCTTTCGCAAGGAGGTGGGCGCGCACGGCATCGAGGAGCGCGGGGTCTACCGCATCCACCAGTTTGAAAAGCAGGAGATGGTGGTCGTGTGCGAGCCGGAGGAGAGCATGCAGTGGTATGACAAGCTTTGGCAAAACTCCGTGGACTTCTTCCGTTCGCTGGATATCCCCGTGCGCACGCTCGAGTGCTGCTCCGGCGATCTGGCCGACCTCAAGGTGAAAAGCTGCGATGTGGAAGCGTGGAGCCCGCGGCAGAAGAAGTATTTCGAGGTCGGTTCCTGCTCCAATCTCGGCGACGCGCAGGCACGCAGACTCGGCATCCGCGTCAAGAGCAAGGAAAAGGGCACGTACCTTCCCCATACGCTCAACAACACCGTCGTAGCGCCGCCGCGCATGCTCATCGCGTTTTTGGAAAACAACCTCAACGCCGACGGCAGCGTCAGCATTCCCGAGCCGCTTCGCATGTACATGGGCGGAAAGGCGAAGATCGGCGAATAACAATTAACAATTAATAATGAATAATTGGTAATGCATGATTTGCCACAGCCGGTTATCCGTTGGAAACGGATACTTAGAATATTCAGATATTATGCAGACTTCTTGTTGACTTTTGCGCACGACTTTGATAAGCTATGCGGACGGCGAAGACCCATCGCGGTTTTCGCCGTGTTTTATTTGCGTGCGTTTACGCTGTGCATACGGATATTTGCGGAAAGGAGCCAATAATTACTAATTACGCATTATTAATTATTCATTATTCATTGTTATGAAATCGCGTTTCTTCGGCGATAAAGCCTTCTACAAGCTGGTGCTGGCCGTCAGCGTCCCCATGATGATCCAGATGGGCATCACCAACTTCGTCAACATGCTCGACAACGTGATGGTCGGCCGCTTGGGAACGGACCCCATGAGCGGCGTGGCCATCATAGGGCAGTTCTTTTTCGTGTTCAACATCACCATGTTCGGCGGCGTATCGGGTGCTAGCATCTTCGGCGCGCAGTTTCACGGCAGCGGCAACCCGGAGGGGGTAAGGGACACCTTCCGCTTCCGCCTGCTCCTGTGCACCGCGCTGACCGTTCTCTTTATCGGCGTGCTGCTGCTCTTTGGCGATCAGCTCATTTCCCTTTACCTTCACGAGGGCGGCGAAACGGGCGATTTGGAGGCGACGCGGCGCTTTGCCCGCGATTATCTCAACATCATCTTCTTCACCATGCCGCCCTTTGCCATCAGCATGGTCTATTCCAGCGTCCTCAAGGATACGGGGGAAACCATGGTGCCCATGAAGGCGGCGCTTTCCGCGGTGTTTATCAACCTTACCCTCAACTATCTTTTGATCTTCGGCAAGTTCGGCTTCCCGATGCTCGGCGTAAAGGGCGCCGCGATCGCTACCGCCATCGCGCGGTTTGTGGAATGCGCGTTCCTCGTCAACTACACGCACAAGCATGTGGAAAACTGCCCCTTCATCATCGGCGCGTACGACAGCCTGCGGGTGCCGAAAAAGCTGACGCTCGACATCACAAAGCGCGGTTTGCCGCTTCTCTTAAACGAGATCCTCTGGGCGTGCGGCATCGCGATTTTGACGCAGTGCTACTCCACGCGCGGGCTTTCCGTTGTGGCGGCGAACAATATAAGCTCCACCATCACCAACGTCTTTAACGTCGTGTTCCTCTCCATGGGCAACTCCATCGCCATCATCGTAGGGAACAAATTGGGCGCCGGCAAGATGGAGGAAGCAAAACTTGCGGACACGCGGCTGATCGTGTTCAACATCCTCGTTACCACGGGGGTCGCGGCCATCATGGCGGCCACCTCGTCGCTGATACCGGAGATCTACGAGACCACCGCGGAGGTCAAGCTCCTCGCGCGCGACCTGCTTTGCATATCGGCTCTCTTCATGCCGACGCACGCCTATATGCACTGCGCGTATTTCACGCTGCGCTCGGGCGGCAAAACCATCATCACGTTCCTGTTCGACAGCGGCTATATGTGGCTGGTGAGCATACCGTTCGCGTACTGTCTTTCGCACTTTACGAACCTTCCCATTCGGCCGCTTTTCCTGTTCGTGACCGCCATCGAGGTGCCCAAATGCTTCGTGGGCGCGTACTTCCTCAAAAAGGGAACATGGCTCAACAATCTGGTGGCGGATCAAACGCCGTAAGGCGTTATCGCCAAAGGTCGTTCGACCGCCATAAAAGCGCCTTCCTCGTTATGAAGAAGGCGCTTTTATCGTCTGTTTGTTATTTCCCCTTTGGCGTGGGGGTGGGAAGCGGCACGACCTGCGCTTCGGGTATCTTCATGTATTCGTCAAAGACGCTCGTCAGGCTTTCGCCCGCTTCTTTAGCAAACGCCGCCTTGAGCTGTGCGCCCGTGATCACGCCGTCCGTGGCGCGGGCTTGGTCGCAAAGGGTCTTGAGCACCGCGTAAAACCTGTCGCAGCCCAGCTTGTCGTAGAGCTTTTCATACATCTCCACGCCGCGTCCGTATACGCCGTAGACATATTCGTTGGCGCCCGCTTGGGAAAACTCCGAAAGCGGCGCGTTCATAGGCAGCGTAAGGCTGTGCTCCGTCATGCCGTGGAAGCGCGCGTCCTGCAATTCTTTTTTGTATTCCTCGCCGTACACGCTGCGGGCATAATCGAAGCTCAAAAACTCCACGAGCGCCTCGTCCACCCAAGGCTCGCGCACCGCGTCGCTGCCGGCGACCCCGTAGAACCACTGGTGCGCCACCTCATGCGCGATGTAGAGCTCGCCCAAACTCGTGCTGCCCGTCAGCCTGTCATGCTCGATCATGACAAGGCCCGGATACTCCATGCCGCCCGTGACGTTTGCGCCCACGGCGGAGAAATCGCCGAAGGGATACGGCCCCAGCCGCGCCGAAAAATAGTCGATCGCCCCGGAAGCGGTCTGCGCAAGCAACGCCGCGCGATCCTTAAAGCGGTCGTAACCCGTGACGCGCACGCCGTTCGTTTCCACCGCTTTGGGATTCGCGTCCGCCACCAGCGCGACGGCGAAATCGCGCGCGCCCTCCGCGTTATATAACCCCTCGAACACCGTGCTGTCCACGATGCGCGCGTCGCCCGCCGTGCCCGAAGCCGCCACCGCGTAGGTAAGTGGGCAGCGAATGAGCACATGGTAATCCGCAAGGTCGCTAAAGAAGGGGTCGCCAAGCTCCGTAAAGGGATCGACCCGCCACACGCCGTCCTCCACCACCGCGAGGATCGGCAGCGCGTTTCCAAGCATCACGCCAAGATCGGTTTTCCCAAAGCGTCCCGCACGCTCCGGCGTCTGTATTTGGAAGGTGAGGAAGATGCTCGCCTCCGCGCAGGGCGTCAGATCGCGGCTCACGGGCACGTAGAGGGTCGTCCCGTCGTCGCTTAGGGTATAGAAAGCGTCCGCCTCGTCCTGCGTGACGCCGGTGATCTTCATACAGCCCTTCTCCACGGCGTTGGGCCAAAGGCGCAGCACCAGCTCGTAGAGCGTGAAGGACGTGTTGTTGACAAAGTCAATGCGCATTTCGCCGTTGACAACGCCCTCGTCCGGCTCCATCTCCAAGCGCACGGTGTACTGCGTGCGCTTCTTTGGCTGCGGCGTTTCCGCCGGCGCTTCCGTCGGGGTCGCGGTCTTTGCAGGCGCTGCGGCCGCCTGCGCCGCCGTCACAACGGGCGCTTCGCTTTGCACAGCCTCCTTTTCGGGCAGGGCGGACGCGGCGGCCTGCGCAAGCGCCGCGATCTGCGCCGTGTTTTCGCACGCGAGCAGCAGGCTCGATACGGCGCTCACGCACAAGAGCAGCGCGAGCGTTTTGATAAGCCCGCCCTTTTCGCTTCTTCTTTTATGGTTAGGTGTCGTCAATACGCAACGCCTCGCTTTCCTGTCAATCGGCAAATACGCCAGCCTTATTTGTATTATAGTGTACGCCCATGGCGCAAACAAGGGGACAAGTGTGCACATTCCGTGAATTCTTTCCCGCGAAGGACACAATCGCTTTACCATAGCGCGCGGGGAATGTTATAATACATATATGATTAAGCTTGTGCCCTTTTCCTCGCTGCGCCCGTTTACGCGCGTCGATAACGCCTTTTTTACCGCCTTCATGCCCAAAGCGCCGGAGGGGTATACGAAGGTGTATCTTTACGCGCTGATGCTCTCGCAGCTCGGCACGCGGGACGCGGATATCGCGGGCGCGCTTGGCATGAAGGAAGAGGAGGTCGCGAAAGCGCTTCTCTACTTTCAGCAGCAGGGGCTTGTGCGGCTGCTTCCGGGGGAAGAGCCCTCCGTCGAGTTCCTCGAATATTTGCCGTCGGACGCGGTTCCCGCGGCGAAGCCGAACGCTTACGCGCAGCTTTTTGCTTCCTTGCAGGAACTGCTGGGCGAACGCATCTTGAGCGTCAACGAATTGCAGCGCGTGCGCGACTGGGTGGAGGTTTACGGGCTGGACGAAGCCGCCGTGCTGATGCTCGTGCGCCACTGCATCGATTCCAACGAGCGCGGGCGCGGCGTTTCCATCAACTATATGGACGCGGCGGCGCGGCGCTGGGCGGACAATAAGATCACCTCGGCCGCGGATGCGGAGGATTTTCTTTCGCAAAACGCCGTGGTGCGCTCCGGCGCCATCGACGTGCTCAAGCGCCTTGGCAAGCAGCGCCCGCCCACGATGGACGAGCTTGCACAATACGAAGCGTGGATGGGGCAGGGCTTCACAGCGGACGCGGTGCTGCTCGCCTGTTCCGAGCTTACGGCCTACGGCACGCCCTCCTTCAAGGCGCTGGGGAACGTACTGGATACCTGCCGTCGAAACGGGCTTACCACCGCGGCGGCGATGGAAGAATACCTTCGCAAGAACGAACAGGCGCGCGCCTTTATGGAAACGCTGTTTTCGCGCCTTGCGCTTACGCGCCAGCCCAGCCGCGCGGACCGGGAGACCGTGCTTGTGTGGCGGGAGGAATGGCACATGCCCACGGAGCTCATCCTTTTTGCCGCCGACTGCGCGCGCGGCGAAACGCAGCGCTTCGCCGCCTGCAAGCGGCTGCTGACGGATTGGCACGGCAAGGGCATTACCCGCCTTTCCGACGCGCAGGAGGATTTCGAGCGCGCGAAGAACGCGCCGCAGCTACCTAAAAAGAGCAAGGCCTTCGCCTATTTGCAGCGCGAGACGCCGCAGGCGGAGGAAGCCTTTGTGGTCAACTTTTTTGACGAATAAGAGGTCGTTATGCGCATCAGCAAAGCCGTCAAAGAGGAATACGAACAGAAGCGCCGCCGCGCCATCGCCGCGCGGGACGAAGCGGTGCGCGAAGCCTACGCGCGCGCGCCCCGCTTAGCGCAGATCGAAAAGGAGCGCTTAAGCGCGATCTTCGCGCTGGGACGCGCCCGCATGAGCGGGGGGAAGGAGGATTCGCTTCCCTATGTAACGGCGCTCGAAACGCTCGAAGCGGAGCAAAACGCGCTGCTTGACAGCCTAAACCTGCCGCGCGACATCCATACGCCGCGCTTTGACTGCCCGCTTTGCGAGGACAAGGGGCTTGTGGGCGACGCGACGCTCACGCTTTGCAGCTGCATGCGCCAGCGCATCATACAGGAGAATTTTTCCAACGCGAACCTCCGTGAGGAGGAGCGCTTTGACGCCTTCCGCGAGGACATATTTCCCGACGAAAAGCAGCGGCGTGGCACCGTGATGGTGCGCGACGCGTGCGCGGCCTTCGCCGAGGGTTTTCCAAACGGCGGACGGGGCATACTTTTATTTGGGGAGAGCGGTTTGGGAAAGTCCTTTTTGCTCAACTGCATCGCGCACCGGGTGATCGAGCGCGGCTACAGCGTGCTCAACCAAACCGCCTACAAGCTCATCGCCGACGTGATGGCGCGCATCCAGGCGCGCGAGCGTCCCGACGACTATACCACGCCCGACCTTCTCATCATCGACGATTTGGGTACGGAGCCCGCCATGGGCGACGTGGCGGTGAACACGCTGTTTTCCATCCTTAACGAGCGCCAAAGCCTCAAGCGCCCGACGCTGTTCGCCTCCAACCTTTCCCCCTCCCGCATACGCGCGCTGTACGGGGAGCGCCTGTATTCGCGCATCGTTTCCCCGCGACTGACCACGGTTTTTGAACTCAAAGGCGCCGATATACGCCTGCGCCCTTAATCTTACAAAAGGAGTGTGCAACATCATGGAAAACACCAGTGGCTCCGCGCCCCTACAGGCGGATTTTCTCGATCTGCGCCACATGCTCTCGGAGGTCGCCGGAAGCGTTTATACGCTGCTGCTCGCCTGCTTCTTGACCCTTTCCACGCTTGCGCGCGCCGCGGCGCTCTTTGCGCTTTACGGCGAGATGGGGCTTTATTGGAGCGTGCCCGGGGCGCTGATGACGCTTCTTTACCTGTTCGCGTCCGTCGTGCTGTGGCTGCTGTACGCACGGGGGCGAAAGGGCTTTTTTAAGGCGGGACTTCTCCGCGCCGTGCGGGCGCTCCCCATCGCGGAAACCGTGGTCGCCGTGATGGCCTCCCTTTTGATGGCGGCTGTGCTTATCGTGGTGATCTTTAGCAACAGCACGGTCGTCGCGGGCGTCGAGCAGCTTTCCGCAACGCTTTCCAACACCTACTTCCGCGTTTGCGCGTCCTCGCTCGAATCGCTTAGCAAGCTGCCGCTTCGGCTGATCACGGCCATCGTGATCGCCGCCGCCGTGGTGCTGCTGCTCTTTACGCTTCGCTGCTGCATGCTCGCAAGCTTTTTGAAAAGCCTTTCCGGCATGGAAGCGCGCAACGCCGCGCGGCGTTCTCCCATAGGCTTTGTCGCGATCCTCTCGTTCGTCACGGGCGCGCTCGCGCTCGCGTTGGGCGTTTGGATGTTTCCGCATCCGCTGCCCGCGCTTTGCATGCTTCTTTACGGCGCGACGCTCTTCTGCGCGGGGCTGCTGCTTTTGAAGCTCTCCCGTGAGATTGGCTTCCTCTATACCTACTACGCCAAGCTCAACCGCGCCGCGCAAAGGCGCGCGGCGGGCATCAAGGCGCAGGAGGAGGCGCTCAAGAACGCGCCGCTGATGCTCCCCGCGACGGACAAAACGCCGGAAGAGGTGGACGATCTGCCCCCCGCCGCCGACGCGCCCGCCGTCATCCACGCGGACGCACCCGCCGACGCGCCGTTCGATACCGCCGAAGATACCCCCGAAGAAGCCCCCGCCGCGCCCCTTGCGGACGCGCCTGCCGAACCCCCTGAGGAAGCGCCCCAACAAAGCGAGACGCTCGACGTATAAACCTGTATGCCGTTTAACGGCATAGGAAAGGACGTGAAATCGATGAAACGCATATTGCTATGCTTGACCCTTTGTTTGCTGCTCACCTGCCTGGGCGCGTGCGCAAGCCCGCAGCCCGCGCAGCCCGCACAGCCCGCGCAACCCGCGCAGCCTACAGCGCCCGCACAGCCCGCCGAACCCGCGCTCTCGCTTTCCGATCCCGGCGCGGCCGACGTACAGGCGCTATCCTACACGCTGGATGAACAGACAAAATCTGAACTGGACGACGACGGCGCGACGCTCATCGACGCGAAATCCGCGTTTCCCGTTGTGACGCTTCCCAACAAGGCGGCGGCAGCGAAGATCAACGAGGAATTCGCCGAGGAGAAGCGCGATTTCGACGAGGATTACAGGGAATACGCGGCGGAAGCGCGCGAGGATCGAGCGCTTCGCGGCGCGGACGATTTCCCCACCTACGCCTATGAGACGGTCTATTCCGTGGCGCGCTGCGATCAGGCGGTCGTCAGCTTTCTTTCCGACAGCTACATCTATTTGGGCGGCGCGCACGGCACGTCGCTGCGTGAGGGCGTAAGCTTTGCGATCGCGACGGGCGAAAAGCTCGAACTGGAGGATATTACCACCGTAAGCGAACGCGAGGCGGAGGACTTCGTGCTGGCGTATCTCAAAACGGCGCTAAAGCAGCCGCAGTATACAGAGCTTGGCCTCTTTGACGGCTACGAAGACTATCTACCCGATATCGTGGACGAGGACGGCTGCTTCTACTTCACCAACGAAGGCGTCGTGATCGTCATCAACGACACGGAGATCGCAAGCCATGCGGCGGGCATGATCGAAGTCGTTATACCGTACGCCGACTTTACGATACTCGCGCCCGCTTATCTTCCGCAATAAGCGCTTCGTGCATTCGACCTTTGTCGAGGTTTACAATTTGCAGCTGTTCACTGCGTTCACGGTCGCTGCAAATTGCAGAGAAACCCTTGCACGGCAAGGCTTTCCGAATCTGACGCACACAAGGTGAATTGCCGCATAGCGGCAAGAGAAGGCACCCTGGGGTGTGTCGTCAGATTCGGTTGAACGTTAAGGGGGTGCGCCCCTTAACAATCCCCAAAGGAGTTTATCGATGCTTTTAACGCCCCGGAAGCGGTTTCCGGGGCGCGTTTTGTTTCCATCCTTTTATTTGCGGCGGTTTCTCCCGCCGCGGCCGTATTTCATCAGCAGCAGATCGAGAATGAGGATCACCACCATGATGATGACCTCGCGCGGCAGCGCGGCCTTGTTTGCGCCGCTCACGACGGGCGCGGACAGCGCCGTGCCCGCAAAAAACAGCGGCAGCGCCGCCGTGATAAGACCCGCTACATATCGAACTCGCCGCATACAAGCCTCACAATCGTCATCTACCGGTATTGTACAGCACAACAGACAAAAAGGAAAGAGAACAGGGCGGCTTTATTCCGGCTTAGGCGGCTTTATATTCCGGCTTGGGCGGCTTTGCCGCCCAAACGGAGCGGATCAAGTATCCGCTTCCTTGCACGATTTACGTCCGCGCCGCCAGGCGCAGTAAATCGTGAAAACTCGCGCCCGGTCATACGACCGGGCGCGAAAGCGACTAGAAGGAGCGCCCACCGCCGCCCCCGAAGGAGCCGCCGGAGCTGGAGGAGAAGGTGCCGCTTCCGTGGAAGCCGCCGCCCCCGCCGCCACCGCCGCCGCCGTTATTGCGGGGTATCCTGCGCGTGGTGGTATAGGTGCGCACGAGGTTGTCGCTTTGGTTGAGCAAGTTGAGCCCGTGCGCCGCGGCAAAGGCGAAGCTCTGCGGCTTAGCCTTCCTTTTGTAGCTTTTCTTCACGCCGCCGGAGGACGCGAAGCCCGCGCCCGCGCTCGCCGCCGCGGAGCCGCCCAAAAAGGCGGGGGTAAAGGCGCGCTTCAAGCGCTCCATCAGCGTGGGCTGGTAGTTTTGATTGTAATAGTAGGTGCCCGTCGCCTCGTCGTAATAGAATTCGCCGGTTTCAAGCCCGGCTTGGAACATCGCCTGATCCTCGTCATAGTAGATGCTCGAAACCGCGCCCGTCTCCTTGTCGTAGGTGAACTGGCCGTGCTGCACGCCCTCGTCGATGTAGCCCGCGACCTGCTGCAAGCCCGCGCTGAACGCAGCCGCGTAATCGCCGTTAGAAACGTGCTCGTACATCGTATCGTAGATAGATTCCTTGCGGTCGTCGTCGATCACTTGGATCATGCCGCCGTGCGTGACAAGGCAGATGAGCCTGTTATCCATATCCACGCAAAGCAGCACGCCGTCGCCCGCTTTGCCCTGCCCCAAGCCCCGCGCCTCAAAGTAGTCGGCGCAATATAGCTCGGTCGTTTTGCCCTCTGTATCCGACGTCGTGAGCACCGCAAAGTCCGTTTGGTAGTTCGTGCGCAGCCCATCGATCTCATTTTCAAGGTCGGCGCGCTCCGCGTCCGTAAGCAAATTCGCGTCGTCAAACACATACCCCGACGCGAGCGCCACGGAACAAAGCAGGCTTAGAAACAGCACCGCCGCAATGAGCAGGCACGCCTTTTGTTTTCTGTACGTCATAGCCGCACCTCCCTTACATGAAGAACAGGCGGATCAGCGCGATGAGGATAAACGCGCCTACGCCGATGAGGATACCCATGAGATTGACCTTCTTCTTATCCACGGGCACGTTGCCGAAGATCTTGCCCGTCTGGCCGTTCATGGCGAAGTAATAGAGCTTGCCGCCATAGTTGTAGGTCATCATCCACGCGGGCATGAGGGTATAGCGCCACGTCTGCGAAAGGGTGTTCGTCTTGCAGTTGACGTTGGTCAAAACGCCCGGACTGTTCGTTTTTTCCAGCATCATCTCCTTGGCGGTGGACTGCGTGGTGGCGTTCGCTTCGCCTGCGGCCGCCTCCTTCTCCACGTCCCGCTTTTCCGCAAAGAATCCGGAAAGGTACGCCATGTCGAAATCCTTTACATCCTTGGTGTCGTAGGGATAGATGCCGTCAAGCATGTTGACCTCGGGCTTTTTGAGCGCCTTGATGGATACGTTCTTGATGTCAAGGTCGGCGCTTCGTTCCACCGCGTACTCCTTGTGCTCGGTATACTCCACATCGCCCACCATCCAGGTGTTCGCGTCCTCGGCGGTCGCCGTAAGGTCGGCGTGCAGCTTTGTGTCCACGAGCCAGAAGGGAAAGTAGACGCCGGTGAGCTTATCCGTCTGCGCGTCGCTCAAGAAGCGCTTATCCAAGAACCGCTTCTTCTTGCACCAATCCTTAAGCTCCTTTTCCACGCTCTTGCGGCTCACCTTGAAGGGGATCACCGCGTCGGGCTTGTATTTGCCCGCGAGCTTGCCCGTGAGGATCACGGGGCTGTGGCAATAATAGCAAAACGTGGCCGCCGTGGTCGCGTCCGCCACGATCTCCGCGCCGCAGTTGGGGCAGGAATAGGCGTTGAGTTCGCCCTCGCCGCTCGCGTCGGGCTTTTCCTGCGCCTTGGCGTCCGCCTTTTCCTTTTGCTCCGCCTGCTGTGCGGTCTCGAGCTTATCAAGCTCTGTTTTTGTAAAGTGGCTCCCACAGTACGCGCAGCCGAAATCGTCCCCGGCGGGATCGAAGGTCAGCTCCGCGTTGCAGTTGGGGCACTTATAAACATGAACAGCCATAAAACCTCCGGTTTTTCGAAAAAGTGGCTTCGCCACGTTTTTCGAGTTTTCACGAGCCGCTTGCGCCTTGCGGCGCGGTCAGCGTCCCGTGCAGAGAAACCCTTGCTGCACAAGGGTTTCCGCTCGCGGCGTACATGCCGCCGCTCACGAATAAAGCCTCCGGGGTTGCGACCCCGAAACCCCTAAGCGATGCGCGCAAGATAAATTGGCGCATAGCGGCAGGAGAAGACGCCCTAAGCATGTCGTCAGCTTCGGTTGGACGTTAAGGGGCGCGCCCCTTAACGATCCCCCTCTTCAATCAGTCATTATGAATTGTTATTCGTGCTTCGCGCCGCAGGTCGCGCAGAACTTCGCGGAAGCGGGATTCTTTGCGCCGCACGCGCAGGTCCACTCGCCGTCCGGCTTCTTCGCGCCGCAGTTGCCGCAGAATTTCGCGCTCGCGGGATTCGTCGTGCCGCACGCGCAAGCCCAGCCGTTCGCTTGGGGTTCCGGCTTCTTCGCGCCGCACGCGCCGCAGAACTTCGCGGTTTCGGCGTTCTTCGCGCCACACGCGCAGGTCCAGCCGTTTGCCGCGGCCTGCTGCTGCATCTGCGCTTGGTTGGTCGCGCTGAACGTACCCATGCCGCCCATGGCGTTCATGCCCATGCCCATGCCCATAAAGGCAGCGCCCGCGCCGTTGGGGTTGCTGCCCGCCGCCTGCATGCCCGCGGCGACGGCGCTTTGCACATACCCCTCGCGGATGTTGGGGTCGCCCATCATGGCGCCTTGGTTCCGCATATTGATGAGCTTCTGGCTCTCCTCGTCATACGAGATGGAGGCGATGCCGACCATCTGCACTTCGATCCCGCGCAGGCTCTTCCACGTATCGTCGAGGGTGCTTGCCATGTACTTGGAAAGCTCGTTGCCCTTGCTGGGAAGATAGCTGATGCGCTGTCCGTCCGCGCTCATCTGGTTGATGACCGCCTGCAGGGCTTGGAGGAACTCGGAAAGGTACTGCTCGTTGATGTCGTCGATCTGCACATGCACGGCGTTTCTGGGGATGGCTTCCTTGTAGAAAAGGATGGGGTCGGTGACCTTGATGGAATAATCGCCATGCGCGCGGATAAAGAGCTCCGCGTTATAGAAGGTATCAAAGTAGTTGACGGGCGTGCGGGTGCCGAACTTGATGCCCTTGATCTCCTGCAGATTGACGTAGTAGCACATCTGCTTGGAGGAGGGCACGCCGCCGAACTTGAAGCGGCCGAAGGTCTCCTTGACGGCGTCGCCAAGCTGGCCGTTAAAGAGGCTGGGCGCGGAGGAATTATCCACCTTGTAATAGCCAGGCTCCGCGGTGTAGTCCACGATCTTGCCGCCGTCCACAAGAAGCATGCACTGGTTATCGTACACATGGATGATGGAGCCGTTGGAGATCACGTCCGCCGTGCGCTTGGTGTTGGAGGAGCGCTTGTCGTCCTTCCGAACGATCGCCGCATCCACAAATACCGTACCTTCGCCCATGTCGTTGGGCTCGAGCACCTCCAGCCACTGATCCGCAAGACCGCCGCCGATCGCGCCCGCGATTGCTTTAATAAGTCCCATAATTTACCTCCCGAAATAATGTTATGTTGATATACGGTGTGTTGCCTATAGAAAAGCCGCATCCGGCTGTTTCCCGATGGTCTGCGCGTTTGCGCCGCTTTGCCGTCCCGTTGATTCGGCAATTTTCGCAAATCGTGAAAAAAAAGGGCTTCCCTCTCCGGGGTTCGGGGTCGCAGCCCCCCGGAGACTTTCAACCGAATCTGACGACATGCGCGTCAGATTCGGAATGCCTTGCGCAGCAAGGCTTTCTCTACGGTTTACAACGACCGTGAACGCAGTGAACAGTTGTAAACCGCAAACTCGCGGAAGGTCGAACGACCTTTCGCGAAATCACTTATAGACCGCGATGGTTCCCTCTTTCTGCAAGGCGTTGATGAGCGCCAGCGCGATGGGAAGGCCGAGAAGCCCAAAGCCGCCGAAGAGCTTTGCGCCCACATACATCGCCATGAGGGTCAGAAGCGGGTGCAGCCCCACCTGCGTGCCGACGATCTTGGGCTCCATCACGTTTCGAACGATCCACACGACCGCCGTAATGATAGCAAGGCCGATGGCGCGGGCGTAGTTGCCCTGCAGGATGGTGATGACCGTCCACGGCACCATGACGGCGCTCGTACCCAAGACGGGCAGAATATCAAAGCACGCGATCAGAAGCGCCCACCAGCCCGCGTTGGGAACGCGGAGTATGGAAAGGCCGATCGCAAGCTCCGCAAAGGTCAAGCAGAGTATGATGCCGTAGGAGCGGACATATTTGCCGAGCGTCTTGCCAAGCTGATCCTTGCCCCGCTCGATGACCTGCGCGGCCTTGGCGGGGATCTGGCGGAAGATAAAATCCTTGATAACGGTGTAATCGCTGACGATGTAGAAGGTGGAAAGTATGGAAAATATGAGCTGTACCATGCGCCCGGGGATGGAGGTCGCAAAGCGCGCCGTACCTGTAAACGCCCATGTGGAAAGCTCGCTTACAAGCTGCCCCAGCTTATCCGAGAGCTTGCGCGCCGCGTCGTCGATGCCCAGCGTCGCGTTGGGATCAAAGCGGCGCAGGATGCGCTCCACCCAATCGAACATCCCCGCGATGGCGGGCTGTATCTCCTGCGTATAGGCCTGCGGCGCGCGGGCGAGCACGTCTTGCACCATGCCCACAAGCTGCACCACCGCAAGCGCCAAAAGAAGCCCCATCACAAGGTATAACAGCAGCACCGTAAGGACGCTCGCGGCCGTGCGGGGAAAGCGGCAGCGCTTGTTGAGATAGTCCACGACGGGCTTGACAATCAGCGCCATCACAAAGCCCACCACAAAGGGCGCGATCAGCGCCAAGCCGTACTTGAACACGACATAGAGCAAGGCGCAAAGCAAGATCCAGTACGCCGCGCGCACGAGAAAACGCTTCTGTTTCTCCAATTTTTCAGCTTCCATCGTGACCGCCTTATCCTGTGAATACGTGCGCCGCGCGCGGCGGGATTGCCCCGGGCGAACGCGGAAGCGCGCTTAAGGATAGTATAGCATATGCGCGGTAAAAAGCATATCCGTTGTTGCGGAATTCCTAATTTTGCTCACATTGTTCCGTCTTTTCAAAGCGGAGAAGCTTGCCCACCCTTTTATACAGCAGAAAGGTCAAAAGCCCGTTGAGCCCCACCTTGATAAGGTTGAAGGGTATGATGACGGTGGGGAGCATCGCGACGACGGCCTCGCGCGGCGCGCCGTTAAAGTGCACGGTGAAGATGAGGTTTAGGGGGATCATCATGAGCACATGCAAAAGCCCGCCGATCAAAAGCGCCAAGATCGCGCCCTTGAGCGTGCGGTTCCGCTTGTAAAGAAGCCCGCCCACGAGCGCGCTTGAACCCGTGGCGCAAAAGTGCATCAAAAAGCCCACCCAGCCGCTCGCGGGGGACACGAGCAGCCATTGGAGGAGGCTTACCGTAAACGTGAGCAGCAGACCCCACAAGGGGCCAAACAGGAAGGTGCCGATGAGGATCGGCACGTCGGCCATGTCGTATTCGAGGTAGGCGGCCGAGGGGAAGATGGGGAAGCGCACCAGATACACCAGCACGATGGAAATGGCCGTAAGCAGGCCAAGCTGTACCAATCGTTTTACCTTTTCGTTCCGCATGGAAAAACTCCTTCAAAAATAGATTGGCTTCGTTTCGCGCTTGTGTAGGTATGCAAAGCGCCCCCGTATGCGTATACGGGGGCGACGCTTGTTTATCACAAACGCTCCTCTCATCCGGACTATACCGCAGAATCGCGGCTTACCGTCGGTGACGGACTCGCACCGTACTCCTGCATGCCTATGGCATTGAATGCCGGTAGGCAGTTCCCTCACAATCCATCCTTGCTGATTCGGGTACATAACCCGGTAATCAGCACAAGACGCATGCGAGTTTACCGCCGCTAGGCAGTTCCCTCACAATCCTCTTTGCACTTTCGGGCACAAGACCCAAGAATCTGCAAAGGAAGCATGCGAGTTTACCGCCGGTAGGCCGCTCGCGGACTCGTCGGCGCTTTCGCGCCGCATAACCGCCGGTGTGGATTTTCACCACCCCCGAAGCAACGCTATTGTAGCACAAGCGCGGCGCGGACGCAAGAGCGCGCATCCGCAATCTTGCGCCACGCTGCGCGATGGGCTATAATGAAGCTGTAGAAGAATCATATATTGAATGACCGGCCATTTTTGAATTTACTTCGCTAAGGAGGTATCGCAAATGAAAACCCGCCGCTTCTTCGCCCTTCTCCTCACGTTTTTACTGTTGCTCCCCTGCGTCACAGCCCTTGCCGAGGAGACCCCCGTGCTCAACGACCCCACCGGCAGGCAGTATCTCAACGCCATCGGCCGCGCGCTGCGTTTGAAGGACAACGCCGACCCGTCCTTTATCTGCGGCGAACTGAAAAACCTCAAGGCAAACATCGCGCTATATAAGCTGTCCGCCTCCAAGGCGAACAAGCAGCTTTTGGACGAGGCCATCCGCATCAGCGGCGGCTTTACGGATTCGCAGTTTGAAAACCAAGCCTTTTGGAACAAAGAGCTCGTAAAGCTCAACAAGCAGTTCGCGAAATCCGACGCCGCCAAGCGCACCACGCCCGAAACCGCCATCGCATCGGATTCCGTCACCTTCTCCGGCACTCTGTCGGACGCTTCGGGCACGGTGCTTTCGCCAAGCGATATCGCGAGTATGGGACCCGGCGTTATAGCGGTACCGGACGGCTATACGCTCACACCCGCCTACGAGGGCTCCACCGGCACGCACACCATAACGCTCAGCGCCACGGATTCCTTCTATAAAGCGCTCTTTAACCCCCTTTCCAAGCTATATGACAAGGCGATGAGCGCGGCCGCGGGGCAGGGCGTGCTCGAGGGCGCGACGGCGCGGCACAAAGCCGGCAAGCAGTATATCATCATCCCCTAACGGCCAGCGCCAACAGAATAAGGAGGTATCGAGCCATGAAGCTTCGCAGATTTCTAGCGCTGTGCCTTTGCGTTTCGCTGCTGCTTTGCAGCGCGCGCGCAAACTGCACCCTGTTGAATTAGGATCCCGAGGATGGATTCCCGCCTCTTGAGGAGATTCCGGGGCAAGGGGGCACCAAGCCGCCGGACGGGGCGTTGCTGCTCCTATCGGCCAATATCATCTTGCAGCCTACGTCGGGCTTTCAAAGACAAAACAGCGCCGCACCGCTCTCGCCCTCGATCTATACGGAAACAAAAAACGACTATACGATTTTGCTTACGAAAAACCCCGACTTCGCTGAAGCCATGGCAAACGTACTTCGGCTCAACACCACCGAGCCCGCGACCATTGCGCAGGTTTTGACGAGCGAGCTGCAAACCGCCGCGGCAAACGGCATGCAGAACGGCGGCAGCGACATGCAATGGCAGGGCGGCCCGAAGGACGAATACAATCGACCCAATATCGATTTGAACGGCAACGACCTCGGTGATTTTTCCGATTGGCAGGAAAGCGATCCGGTCACAGTGTACAATGGCGCCAATTCGTGGTACAACGGCGTGTTCAAATTGTACGACGGCAATACCAATATCGGAGGATCTCCTACTAGCTCGCTGGAATCAAACCTTTTGAGCGCCGCCGAATTCATGCGCGACTGGAACCTGGGTTACGCCTCCGCTTCGGGGCTTTTGGAGGGCGCGGGACCCAAATCATCCGTGGTCGCAGCCGAAATCGATTGGTCGCTTTGCGATGCGTGCGAAACAGACGGGCCCTGCCCGTCGTATTGCCAATAGCAGCGCGTTTTCGCGCTGTACCCTACCCGATTTTCGGCCTTTTCGGGTGAAGACAAATCGAAACGCGCCGTGTATCCTATATACTATACCAAAACCATAAGGAGGTACACACGATGCATCGAAAGAGATTGCTTGCACTTTTCCTTGTTCTTACCCTGCTCTTTACCTGCGTGAGCGCCCTTGCCGCGCCGACGCCCGAGCAGACGTTTCTTGAGGCGCTTGCCAAGACGCAGGCCGTAGAGGACATGACCCCCGCGTACCTTTCCAAGACGCTTCAGTCCCTGTTGGACACGGCAAAAACATGGGACATTGACGTATCCGCCGCGAATAGGGCGCTTCTGAACAAGATCATCAAGGCGCTCGAGGAGGGCGGCGCGCCCTTTGCCGATTTGGACGAGGAGACCCGCGCGGCGTTTCTCACCATGGTAGACGATCTGCGCGACGAGGTGCTAAGAAGAACCATGGAAGCGGATCTCTTTGCCGGCGCGGGTCCCCGCACGTCTACGGGCGGAAGCGCCCGCCCGTTGGATCTTCCACCGGACAGTCCGCAGTAGGAAATTTCATTAAGGAAACACCGGCGCAGGCAAAACACCTTCCTTTACGCCTTCCCCGCAAGGGGCGGGCGTTTCTTTTGCTTGCAACAGGTCGCATAACCGACTACAATGAAAGAAACGGCTATGTTGGGAGGGAGAAGTGCGTGGAATACCGATCCGCAAGCGAAGCGGCGCGCGCGTGGGGCGTAAGCCAAAGGCAGGTGCAGCGGCTGCTCGCGGCGGGGCGCGTCGCGGGCGCGAAGAAGTACGGGCGCGCGTGGATGCTGCCCGCAAACGCGCCAAAGCCGCGCGATCCGCGCCGCGAAGCGACGCCCTTTTTTACGCTACCCGCCGCCTGTCCCGATCTTCTGTTTACAACGCTGTACGCGCGCCCCGGCGAAGGGGACGCCATCGCGGCATCCATCACGGACGCGGAGGCGCAAGCGCTCTTTTTAGCGCAGCTTGCCTATTACCGGTGCGATTACAAGCTTGCCTCGCGCCTTGCGGGCGCGCTGTACGCAAAGACCGCGCGCACGGACGTCAAGGCGGGCTGCTCTTTTGTGCTGTGCCTTAGCGCCATGTACGACGGGTGCGTCCCGCGCTTTCAAAAGGCGCGCGCCCATCTTGCTTCGCTCCCCTGCGATACGGCGGACGCGGAGGCTGTGCGCGGCTTTACGCTCACGCTTCTTAAAAGCGCGCTCTATGACAAGGAGGACTTTCCCGACTGGCTGCGGGAGGGATGCTTTGACCCCCTGCCCGCCGACTGCTACCCCATGGCGCGCATGCTGTTTTTGAAGTGGCTGCTAATAGAAAAGGGCGACCCCGGCCTGTCCGTGATCTGCGGACCCCTCATTTCGCAAAGCCGTCTGGAGGGGGCGGTGCTCTCGGAAATCTATTGCCGGCTGTTCGCCGCCGTCG
>CAZNAL010000038.1:0-18237 GCA_964571055.1 uncultured Oscillospiraceae bacterium
GAAGGAGAGCATCATGGCGGGCACTATCCAGTCCGTCGGCTCCACCGCCTTCCCAAGAAACACCCCAGCACCGCAAACGCCGCGCACACGAGCGACGCAAGAAACGTCGGCAGCACGATCGCGTACGCTTCGGCGCTTCCGTAGCTTGTGCGCAGCGCGAGCACGTTCATGGGCAGCAACTCCACGGCGGAGGCGTTCAGACACAAAAACAGGCACATGTCCGCGCTCGCCGTCCCGGGCGTCGGGTTGTTTTCCTGCATGGCGGCCATGGCTTCCAATCCAAAGGGCGTGGCGGCGCTCCCCATGCCAAAGAAGTTGGCGGCAAGGTTCAGCGTGATGGGCGCGGCGGCGTTTAGGGACGAGGGGAACAGCCGCGCCGTCACCGGCTGCAAAAAGGCGGAAAGGCGGCGGATCATGCCCGCCTCCTCCGCTACGTTCATCAATCCCATCCAGAGCATGAACGCCCCGCACAGGTCGATGCAAAGCCGCACCGCCTCCATAGCGCCCGCAAGCACGGCGTCGGCCACAGCGCCGCCCTGCCCCGTAAGCACCCCCACCGTAAGGGAAACAAAGAGCATGCCGCCCCAAACAAAATCCATCATATCTATATAGATATGATGGATCATCACGGGTATATACCGGCCTTACGCCTTTTTAGACAGCTCCACGGCGAGCCTGTACGCTTCGTTGCGCGGCATGTCCGTGACCGCCGCCGTCTGCTTGGCCGCGTCCTTGGGGGATACGCCCTGCGACAGCAGACCTTGCAGCAGGGTTTCCGCGTCCGCGCCCGTTTCCTTCGTCCTGCCGCCCACGAGCAGCACGCATTCGCCCTTGGGCGGCGCGTCCTGATAGCGCGACGCAAGGGAGGTGAGCGTCCCGCGCACACATTCCTCATAAACCTTGGTAAGCTCCCGGCAAAGCGCCGCGGGGCGGTCGCCCCACACTACGGCGAGCGCTTGGCAGGTATCAAAAACGCGCAGCGGGCTTTCGTAGAGGATCAGCGTCCCGTGATGCGGCGCAAGCTTCGCCACGCGCTCGCGCCGCGCCTTTCCCACACGCGGAAGGAAGCCCACAAAGCAGGCGTCCTCCGTGGGGAGGCCAGAAAGCACGAGCGCCGTCAGGCTTGCGGACGCACCGGGCAGGACGGATACATACAGCCCCGCGTCGATACAGAGCCGCACCAGCCGCCCGCCGGGATCGCTGACGCCGGGCATGCCCGCGTCCGAAGCGTAGGCGACGACCTCGCCGTTTTGTATGCGGGAGAGCGCCTCCTGCCCGCGCGAAAGCTCGTTATGCTCGTGGCAGGCGCAAAGCGGCTTTTTGATGGAAAGCGCGTGCAGCAGCGCGCCCGTGCGGCGGGTATCCTCGCAGTACACCGCATCGCATTCCCGCAGCACGCGCAGCGCGCGCAAGGTCATATCCTCCATATTGCCTATGGGGGTAGGCACAAGGTAGAGCCCGGGCAAAAGCGCGGCGGGCGTTTTGTCCAAATATGTTTGCATTTCGTCCATAGAATGAGTATACCACAAAGGCGGCGCTATGGTATACTATGGAAAAGCAACTCTGCGGCGCGCCATGCTTTTTCTAACAACAGACGGGCGTGTTCGTATAAACAGGCATAAGGCCAAGCAAAAGTGCAACGCAATATGGAAACGGAGGGTTTACGATATGGAAAAGGACATGAGAACAGAGCTTGATCCCGTCAGCGACAACGCGTTGGAGGAGGTCAGCGGGGGCTTTTTATTAAGAGGCGGCAATACGACGCTGGAATACGACCCCAACGCCGACGATACCGAGACCATGCTTCTGCCCGGCAGACCCGGCATGGCAAGTGCGCGCACGCTTGAAAAAAAACGGGGCGCGGGCATTCCCCTTCCCAGGACCACGCATATTTAAGAAAAAACCGGCAAGGATCGTTCGATCCTTGCCGGTGCTTTTTTCGCGCTTCTTTAGCCTTCCGCCTTCGCTGCTTCCTTCGCGAGGGCGTCTTTTTTTGCGTCCCGCACAAGGCCGATGGTATAGAGGATCAGCGCCACAAGCACGAACGCGAGCGGCACGCCCTTGTCCGCGGTCAGCTTTTCGCCCATGAGCAGCCCGCAAAAGAGCTGCAGCGTGGGCGAAACATACTGCATAAAGCCCATGGTGGTGAAATCGACCTTCTTGACGGCATCGGAATAGAGCATGACGGGGATCGCCGTGACCGCGCCCGCAAGCACGAGCAGTACGCCCGTTCCCGGCGTGATCGCAGAAAGCTGCGCCCTTTTAAAGCACAGGCAGAACAGCAGCGCCAAGGGGGTGAGCAGCATGCACTCCACGGCGATGCTTGCAACGCCGTCGGCCTTCGCAAGCTTTTTGAACACCCCGTAGGCCGTAAAGGACGCGGCGAGGATCAGCCCCATCACGGGCACCTTGCCAAACATCACGAGCGACACGGCCACGCCCGCCGCCGCGATCAGCACCGCCGCAAGCTGAAGCTTGCCGCAGCGCTCCTTAAAGAGCAGGACGGAGATCGCAAACACCATCAGCGGGTTCATGTAATAACCCAGCCCCGCGTCGATGGTATGCCCGCGCATGATCGCCCATACATACACGCCCCAGTTGAGGCAGATACTCACCGTGGCCGGAAGCAGCCACTTCATCTGCGCCTTATTTTGAAGCGTCGTCTTGACCGCGCCCAAGCGCCCTTTGAGCGATAGCACGAGCAGCGCGAACGCCGCCGCAAACACGATGCGGCAGCAGAGCACGAGAAGGGAATCCTCCGCCGCAAGCATATGCCAGTACAGGGGCAGCAGACCCCACATCACATACAGTAAAAACACCGTAAGCAGCGCTTTTTGATTCTTATTCATCCGGTACAATATCCTCAATTTCGCCAGTCTGTTCCACTTATTCTAAGCGCAGGCCCGCCGCATTGCAAGCACATCTTGTTCTTGACGCGTCTGTGAACTTTTTGCGCCCGGTTTGCTATCGCTCGGCGGTTTATGCTATAATAGGTTGCTTCTACTGGGAAAGCTTGAAAACGGGCAAAGGACGAAAGCTTTTTGATACGCACGCGCGCTAATTTTTCTAAACTCATATGGCTTGTTCTATTGGGCGCAGCCCTCATCGCGGCGGTGGCTTTTTATCTGACCCATCACGCGGACGCGGGCGAGCTATCTAAACCGCGCGTCATCCTCAACGAGATCATGACGAGCAACAAGGGCGCGGTGCCGGACGAATTCGGCAGCTTCCCCGATTGGGTGGAGCTTTACAACACCGTGGACGAGCCTGTTGACATATCCGGCTGCGGCCTGTCCGACGATCTTCTCTCCGGCGCGAAATACGTCTTCCCGCAGGGCACGACGCTCTCCCCCGGCGGCTTTTTCGTGGTGTACTGCGCGGGCGAGGAAACGGACGATCACCACGCCTCCTTTAAGCTCTCCGCCTCGGAGGAGCTCATCTTCTACGATACCACCGGCACGGTGATCGAAAGCATAAAGCTTCGCGCGGCGCAAGCCGGGCACACGCTTTCGCGGACTTCTTCCGACGCGTGGGAGGATATGACGCCCAGCCCCGGCTTTCCCAACACCCCGGAGGGGATCGCCGCGTACAAGGCAAGCGTGGAAGCGGGCGAGGATATAGGGCTTCACATCAACGAATTCATGGCCAGCAACAAGTCCGTGCTTGCGGACATGCACGGGCTGTTTTCCGATTGGATCGAATTATACAACGCCACCCCCGACCCCATCGACGTCTCCGGCTACGGTGTGTCCGACAGCGAAGGCCAGCCCCTCAAATACGCGCTGCCCGAGGGTACGATCGTGCCCGCGAACGGCTATCTTGTGCTGTTTTGCTCGGGCGATCAGACGAGCGTTACGGACGGCGAGCTGCACGTTCCCTTTTCGCTTAGCGCCTACGAGGAGGACGTGGTGCTTTCCGACCCGCGCGGGCGCGTACTCGACAGCGTCCGCTACGAAAAGCAGGAGGCGGACGTAAGCCTGGCGCGCATGCCGGACGGCACGGGGGATTTCACGCCCTGCGCGCGCCCCACGCCGGGGTATCCCAACACGGACGCGGGCTACGCTTCCTTTATGGAAAGCAACGTAAAGCCGTTGAACGCGGTGCACTTTTCCGAATTGATGGGCAGCAACCGCACCGCTCTCGCGCTTGACAAGACCTATCCCGACTGGGCGGAGCTCTATAACAGCGGCGATACCGCCGTGAACCTTTCGGGCTACGGCGTATCCAATTCCGTGACCAACCCCGCCAAGTGGGTCTTCCCCGACGTTACCATCGACCCCGGCGAACGGCTGCTGCTCTACGCCACGGGGAACGGCGTTTCCGCCAACTCCCTAGCCTTTGACGCAAGCGCGGTTCAAAAAAAAAATCTCCGCCTGAATTTTCGCATCTCCTCCACGGGGGAGACGCTGTATCTTTTTGACCCGGAGGGCAGGCTTCTTGACAAGCTTTCCGCCGGCGCTTTCCTGCCCGACGTAAGCTGCGGCCGCGCGCCGGACGGGCAGATACGCTACTACAAGCTCGGCACGCCGGGTACGGAAAACGGCGCGGACGGCTTTGCCGGCATTACCGCAGCGCCCCAGTTCTCCTCAAAGCCCGGCGTGTACGACGCGCCGCAGACGATCGCCCTTTCTTCCAACGAGGGCGAGACCATCCACTATACGCTCGATTGCACCGCGCCCACGGAGCAAAGCCCCGTTTACACAGCGCCCATCCCGGTAGAAAAGAACACCGTGATACGGGCGCTCGCCGTGAAGCCCGACTATCTTACGGGCGGCGCGTCTACGGGCACGTTTTTGTTAAAGAGCGACAACGCTTCGCACGCGCTGCCCATCGCTTGTCTTGTGACCGACCCCGCAAACCTCTGGGACGGCAAAACCGGCATCTACGCTTACGGCGACAATTACGACGAAAACACCACCAACTATACGGACATGCTGGTAAGCTCCAACTTCTATCAGGGCAAAAAGGGTGAGCAGGATCAGGCGGCGTGGACGCGCCCGGGCAATTTTTCCATCTGCGACGACGCGGGTACGCAGGTGTTTTCGCAGGATATCGACATGCGCATCGCGGGCGCTTACGGGCGCGGCCGCGCGCAAAAGGGCTTTAATTTGATCGCCCGGGACGATTACGGCGCGGACCGCATGGCGTATCCCTTCTTTGCGAACCGCCCCTACGAAGAATACAAATCCGTCGTGCTCCGCGCGGGCGCGCAGGATCAGAACTATTCGAAGATCCGCGACGAGCTTGCGACCGGGCTTCTCGAGGGCACGGACACGCATGTGCTCGTGCAGGCGTACAAGCCGTACGTGCTCTACTTAAACGGCGAATACTGGGGCGTCTACTTCCTCAAGGAAAAGCGCAGCCGCTTCTTTGTAGCGCAGCACGAGGTCGTGGAGGACGCGATGAACCTTGATCTTGTCAAGAGCAGCACGCGCGTGAGCCACGGCACCGCCGACGAGTGGAACGATCTGATGGAATACGTCAAATCCCACGACCTGTCGCAAAAGGACGCCTACGCGCATGTAGCGTCGCAGCTTGACACGGAGAGCTTCGCCGATTACATGATCGCCGAAATATGGTCCTCCAACACGGACACATGGAACGTGCAGTACTATAAGCTCCCCGGCGGCAAGTGGCGCTTCATCTTTTACGATTTCTGCTGGAGCATGCGGGACGCTTCGCACAAAACGCTCGCCTACCGGCGGGAGAGCAGCAAGCCGCTCTCCGATCTGTTCAACGCGCTGTTAAAAAACGACGCGTGGCGGGACGCTTTTATCCGCAGATTTGCGTATATGCTCCAAAACGTGTATAATGCAGAGCGTGTGAACGCGCGAATCGACGAGCTTTACGCGATCGTGGAGCCGGAGATCCAGCGCGAGCGCGAGAAGTTCAATCAGGAGACCTTTATGGGCGTTAAGCAGCTCGCCGAATGCGTGGGCGATTACGACAGATTCCAAAGCGAGATCAAGCGTCTGCACGACTTTGCAAACGGGCGGGACGCGTCGCTGCGCGCCCAGATCCAGTCGGAATTCTCGCTTTCCGACGCGTATATGCGGGAGGTGTTCGGCGCGTGAGCAGCACAAAGCCCCATAAGCCCGCCTTCCGGCACGAGCTGAAATACTATCTCAACCAGGGCGAATATACGCTGCTGCACCAACGTCTGCGCCGCGCCATGGAGCAGGACGAAAACGCCCGCGGCAACGGCGGCGAATACTTTATCCGCAGCCTCTATTTTGACGATTATAACGACAGCGCGCTTCGCACCAAGCTTGACGGGCTTGATAACCGCGATAAGTACCGCATCCGCATCTACAACATGCAGGACGACGTCATCAAGCTCGAGCGCAAGCATAAGAAGGAAGGCTACATCCTAAAGGATTCCCTCTCCCTTAACCGCGAAGAGGCGGAATCGCTCATCGACGGCGCGTACAGCTTTTTGGCCGACCGCCCCGAGCCCTTTGCGAAAGTCATGTTCGGCGCGTTCGCGGGGGGGCTTAAGCCCGTGGTGATCGTGGATTACACGCGCGAGCCCTACGTTTTCCCCTTGCAGGACGTGCGCGTCACCTTCGACAAAAACATCCGCACGGGGTACCGCAGCGTCGATCTTTTTAACCCGAATATCGTTACCTATCCCGTCATAGACGGTTACGATACGGTGCTGGAGGTCAAGTTTAACCAGTACCTCTCCACCTACATCCGCGCGCTTATACAAACGGGCAGCGCACAGCAGTCCGCCATCAGCAAATACTGCCTGTGCCGCAGGTACGAGCTGTAAGCGCCCGGCATACCACCGCAAACCATACGACTTTGGAGGAAATCACCATGGAGTTCATCAAAAGCTTTATTTCAAGCACGTTAAGCCCGCTGCAGGTGCTGCTCACGCTGGGGATCGCGCTCGCCGTCGGCCTGTTTATCTTCTTTATCTATAAGAAGTCCTTCGGCGGCGTGATGTACTCGCGCAACTTCAACGTCAGCCTCGTGATGCTCACGCTCGTCACGGCGCTGATGCTGATGCTCATCAACAACAACCTCACGCTTTCCCTCGGTATGGTCGGCGCGCTGTCCATCATCCGCTTCCGCACGGCGGTCAAGGATCCGGTGGATACGGTGTTCATGTTCTGGGCCGTGGGCGAGGGTATCGCCATCGGCACGCGCTTTTACGATGTGGCGATCATTTCAACGCTTTGCATCGGCGTGATCCTCATCATCCTTTCCGTCGCGAAGATCGGCGGCAGTTCCTCCTATCTTTTGATCCTGCACTACCACGAGGGTGCAAGCCAGCAGGTACGCGCGATGGTAAAGCAGCTTCCCAACAGCCGCTTGAAGTCCAAGACCGTACAGCGCGACGGGATCGAGCTCACGCTGGAGCTTCGCTTGAAGGAGAGTGAGACGGGATTTGTGGAAAAGCTCCTGCGCGTGGACGGCGTGTACGACGCGGCGCTCATTTCCCATCAGGGGGACATCGTGGCGTAAGGGCAGACCAAGCAAACGGCAAGGATACCATACACCCGCGCAGGCTGTCGCGGGTGTATTTTCATATTTTGATGTTGAATCCGTGCGTTTTTTGTCGTATACTATATGTAGTCGAATATATTTTGGTATAGTATCCCCCTTTTTTTCATATGCCACGCCCGCCGTTTAGCCATGCGTTCCAACAAGCGAAGGACGCGGCAACCGGCCGTAGCTGCATCACCGTATCCGCGTTGTATTTGCAGCTGGCGGATACTTTTTTCTTTTATTGGAGACGCCGCGGTATTTTTGTTGCAGCGATATTATTTCGGAGGTTGCAAACGATGTCAAGAAGCGTTCTGATCGTCGATGATCTATCCGTAAACCGGAAGATACTCACAGCCACCCTGCGTAACGACTACGACATACTCGAAGCGGAGAACGGCGAAGAAGCGCTCGCCGTCATGCGCGCACACTATAAATCGCTTTCCGCTATACTTCTTGACATCATGATGCCCGTGATGGATGGCTACGAGGTGCTGCGCCAGATGCGCTCGGACGCGTCGCTTGCCGCCATACCCGTCATCATGATCACCGGCAACGAGGACGAGGAGGCGCGCGTCAAATGCTTGAATCTTGGCGCGAACGACTTCGTGATGAAGCCCTACAACCCGGACATCATACGGCATTGCCTGCGCAACAACATCGTCCTTCGGGAAACGGAGGCGGCGGTGCACGCGCTGCAGCGCGACAGGCTCACGGGGCTGTATAACCGCGACGCCTTCTTCGAGAAGGTGCAGGAGGCGGTGCAGCAGCGCGAGGCGGGCTACTACATCATGGCCTGCTTTGACATCGATAAATTCAAGGTCATCAACGACCAGTTCGGAACGCGGAAGGGCGACGAGGTGCTCAAATACATCGCGGACGTCTTTCGCGCGGGGTTTGAAACGCACGGCGGTATCTGCTGCCGCGTAGCGGCGGACGATTTCGCCGTTTTATACCCGGCCTCCTTTATCGACTCCGAGGAGCTTTCTAATCTTCGCAGAAAATCCAGCGCCGTAGAGGGGCTTGTTTCCCCCATCACCTTCAGCATCGGCCGGTATCTGGTGGACGATCTTTCCCTTTCGCCCAGCGCCATGTTTGATCGAGCCATGCTGGCGGCGGAATCCGTCAAGGGACGCTACGACGCGCAGATCGCCCAGTACGACGAATCCATGCGCAAGCGCCTGCTTAGCGAGCAGGAGGTCGTCACCGAGATGGACGCCGCCCTTGCCGGCAACCAGTTTGAAGCGTGGTACCAGCCGCAGTACAACCACGCCACGGGCGCGCTTGTAGGTTCTGAAGCGCTCGCGCGCTGGCGGCACCCGCAAAAGGGGCTGATCTCCCCCGGGCTGTTCATCCCCATCTTCGAAAAGAACGGCTTCGTTTACGAGCTGGACAAATTTATATGGGAGGACGCGTGCAGGCATCTGCGCAAGTGGACGGACGAGGGACGCCACCCGCTGCCCGTTTCGGTCAACATTTCGCGCTATGACATCTTCCGCCCCGACCTTGTGGACGTGATCGCGGGCTTGGTGAAAAAGTATGAGCTGCCCGTCGAGCTTTTGCGCCTTGAGGTCACGGAATCCGCCTTTTCCCAGTCCGCCACGCAGATCATATCCGTGGTGCAGCGTTTGATCGACGCGGGCTTCACGGTGGAGATCGACGATTTCGGCAGCGGCTATTCCTCACTCAACACCCTCAAGGACGTGCCTGCACAAGTGCTCAAGCTTGACATGAAATTCTTGGAGAGCAGCACGAACTAGCAGCGCGGTGGCATCATCGTGGAATCCATCGTGCGCATGGCGGCATGGCTTGGCATGTCGGTCATCGCGGAGGGCGTGGAGACGGTGCAGCAGGCGGACTTTCTTCGCTCCATCGGCTGCGACTACATCCAAGGGTATCTCTACGCGCGCCCCATGCCCGCAGCGGACTATGAGGCGCATTGCAAAAAATCCGGCAAGGAGGAGAAGCTCCTCGCGCTGGAGACCGTTGAAAACCTCGACAACAACACCTTTTGGGATCCCGCATCCATGGACACGCTGATCTTCAACAGCTATGTGGGCGGCGCGTGCATCTTCGAGTTCCACAACGGCGAAATGCATATCCTGCGCATGAACAGCAAGTATATCGAAACGTTCGGCGAGGGCGTTTCAGACGAGATCGCGTTTCGGCAAAACCCGCTCGACTTTATGGACGAGCAAAACAAGGCGATCCTGCTTGCAAATATACGGCACGCCATCGATACCGGCGCGGAAAGCACCTGTGAGGTCTGCCTCATCGGGCTATGCGCTATAGAAAAGCCCGTTTACATCCGCTCCGCCGTCCGCGTGATCGCGCGCGCAAGCGAGCGGTATCTGCTGTACTGCTCCGTGATCAACATCACCGCGCGGCGTGAGATGATGGAAAGGCTGCGCGTAAGCGAGGAGGAAAACCGCCTCGCCATCCAGCACAGCGAAACCGTGGTTTGCCGCTACGACGTCGAAACCAAAACGCTCAAGGTCGCCCCGCACGCCAACGCTATTTTTGAGATGACATCCTCCCTTGAGGACGTTCCCGACGCGTCGATACGGATGGGCAAAATATCGCCCGAGACCGCCGAAGGCTACCGCGCCTTTTACGAGAGCATACGGCGCGGCGAAAAGAGCGCGGCCGTGGTTTTCCAAAGGTCCTCCACGGCGGGCTGGCGCTGGGTGGACGCACATGCCTCCACGATCTTTTCCGACGACGGCAAGCCCGTTTCCGCCGTCATTTCCTTCATCGACGTCACAGAGCGTCTGGAAAAGGAAGCCGTCTATAAAAAATGGCAGCAATCGCTGGAAGATAAGGACCCGCAGACCTACACGCTCTTCCGCTGCAACCTCAGCAAGAACGCGTCTTTGGACACGGTAGAGGGTTCGCTTCTCAAGATACGCTTTGACGAGAGCAGGCTGTTGTTTAACGAGCGCACGGAGGATTATGTCGCGCAGTACGTTTTCGAGGAGGATCGAAGCCGGTATCTCGCGCTTGTAAACACGGATACGCTGCTTGCCAATTACTACCGGGGCAATCGCTCGGCGACGCTCGACTACCGCGAGAAGCTGCCCGGCGGAGACGTTCGCTATCTCAGGCTCTCCGTGGAGCTTTTGGAATACCCCAATTCCTCCAACGTCGAAGCGTACCTCATGTATACGGACGTCAGTGACGTCAAGCAAAAGGAGCTGCTGGCAAAAAAAATCGCGGAAAACGATATGCTCACGGGCGCGCTCAACCGCACCGCCTTCGAGGCGCGAACCGAGCGCATCCTAAGCGATGCGAAGTCCGACGCGCAGCACGCGCTGCTGCTTTTCGACATCGACAACTTCAAGGCCGTCAACGACGCGTTCGGGCGTGCCACCGGCGATCAGACGCTGGTCGATATCGCAAACGAGATACGCACAAAGCTCTTCCGCGAGGATCTCGTAGGCCGCTTTGGCGGAGACGAGTTCATCGTGTTTTTAAGCGACATCCCCAACGACGTGGTCGCGGCGAACAAGGCAAAGCAGCTCTGCATGCTCGCAAGTAAGGCTTTCAGCCTTGAGGTACAGATCTCCGCCAGCGTCGGCATCGTGATGATCCCGCGCGACGGCACGGAGCTTGAAACGCTCTATAAAAAGCTGGACGCCGCGCTGCATTACGTCAAGGGCTTCGGCAAGGATAACTACGCCTTCTACCGCGACAACATGGACGATTGGCGTCTCGCCACGGAGGAGGACGCGCCCAGGGCGGACGCGATGAAGGCGGAGCGCAAGCGCCGCATGCTGATCGTAGACGACAACAAGATGGACTACGATCTACTCGCGAGCATCTTTTCGGATACCTTTATCGTGGAAAAGGCCAAGGACGGAAGCACGGCGCTCACCATCCTGCGCTACTACGGCGCGGCGATCTCGGTGGTCCTGCTGGATCTTATGATGCCCGGCATGGACGGCTTCGAGGTGCTCGACCGGATGCAGAGCAGCGCCGAGCTTCGCTCCATCCCCGTCATCGTGGTCAGCGGCGACGATAAGCACGATACCTGCCTTCGCGCGATCATGGGCGGCGCGACGGATTTCGTGACCAAGCCCGTGGATTCGGACCTCTTGCTGCTGCGCGTGCAGGCGGCCATCAGCAAGGCCGACAACGCGCGCGCGCGCGCCAAGAGCAGCTACCACATGCTGCAAAGCGACGAGACGCGCCGCTACGAAACCGTGCTGGCGCATACCGGCGTCGCCGTCATGGAGCTGGACTGGGTGAACGGCAAATTCACCTACGCGCCCTTTGTATCAACCATCCTCTTTGGCACCTACGACGACAGGCAGCTTTGGCGCATCCTCCTTTCGGATATGGTGACGGACGCGCAGACCGTGCAGCGGATGCAGCTCTTCCTCCACAATCTCGCGGAGGACAGGTCGCGCGCGGAAGGCGAGCTGACGATCCAGCTCAAAACCCCCGCGGGCGTAAAGCATTGGTTTTCGATGACGGTATACAAGCTCTCAAGCGCGTATAATTTGACCGACAGGCTCATCATGACCTTCCGCGATCTTGGCGCGGAGGAACCGGCATAAAACAAGGCCGCGAAAGGGCGGCCCGTCATAAACGCTTATGTTATGGGCGCGCGCCGCAACGGCGTGCGCTTTCTTATTTGAGCATTCGTTTTAAGCGCTCCATATCCAGCATCAAATTCACCGTTTGAAATTCCCCTTTGTAAAACACCGCGAAGTTGTTGAAAACGCAAGGCAGCGCCTTAGCCTTTTGCAGCGTATCCACCGCTACGAAGGCCGCGGGATGGCCGTTTGCCTCGCAATACTGACGGATCGCCTCGATATGCTGCAAAACATAGGGGCATTGCAGGGAATAATAAATTGTAAGCGCCTTGCTTTGGATCCTGCCCGCCTTGGCGCTTGGCGCAAAGCGCGGCGTCATCCCGTCAAGGGAGAGGGCGAGCAGCTCGTAACCGTAATCCGTTTCGTCCACGGCCGTAAAGCCGAATCGTTTGGCAAAGGCCTGATCCGTCAGCCACGCCTTCTGCTTTTTTGCGCCCAGCAAGCATACGCCCGATTTGCTCTTCGCCTTGGCGTCGGCTATGCAGTATTCCATCAGCGCCTTGCCGCAGCCCTTGCCCTTGTATGCGCCGGAAGCCCACAGGCAATAGATATAAAGGTAGTTTTCGCCCACGACAGGAACCCATGCCGTTTCCAAAGGGGCGTACTCGATAAAAACCGTCGCCTTTTCGTCCAGCTTTCTGAACACATGCCCCTCCGGAAGCCGCGCACGCAGCCATTCGCGCTTGGCTTCCACCCCCGGATGCCGCGTCCTGCTTCGGATGATGCAGCACAGATGCGTACCGGCGATGTTCTCCTCCGTCAGGTTGATGAATTCTCCCCGCGCCTTTTCCATCTCTTCTCTCCCCCTTCCCTTCCGTAAGCCCGCGTCCTTGCGGCGTTTCCCGGCGCAAAACGCGTCGCTATTTGCGGATATACCTTGACGCGCGCGCCTCTCCGATTCGTTCTATGCGTTCGTCCTTGATCATCGCGCCAAGGACGGCTTCTATCGTTGTGGGGCTGACGTCGGGAAGTATTCTGCTGATTTCCGCCTTCGAAATAGGCAGCAGACTGTTCAACACCGTCGCCTCGATCCGCGCCTTCTTCGTGATTTTACCGCTGTGCAGAACCGCGAACCGCTTATCCAGTTCCTTGTAGCACCGATAGAGCATGTCGAGAAAGTTACCCATAAACGGAGTATAGTCGTTCTCGTTCGTATGCCAACCCGCCGAAGAGCGCCGCAACGCCTCATAATAGTACGCCTTATCGTTGTTGATCTGCTCTTCAAAGGAAATGTACTTGCCCGCGTCAAAGCCATTTTTATAAAGAAGCAGCAGCGAGAGCAGCCGCGACATTCTTCCATTGCCGTCGCGGAAGGGATGGATACAAAGAAAGTCGAGTATGACACAGGGTATCAGCAAAAGTTGATTGATATTCGAATCGTCTCTGGCCTCTATATAGGCAAGCGTAAGCTGTTCCATCGCCTGGGCGGTTTCGGACGCCGGCGTCGGGCGAAAGCGCACCTTGCGCTGCCCGTCCGCGTCCACCTCCAAAATGACGTTGTCCTCCGTCTTGTAATGACCCCCGAATTCGTAGCCCGTCAACGCCATCATTGTTGCATGCAGCCGCAGAATATCCGTCTCGCGCAGCTCCAGATGCGCATAGCCTGTATGGATGGCGTTAAGCGCGTCTCTGTATCCGGCAATTTCCGCTTCGTCATGGTTGCGCGGCGCACTGCTTCGGTTGACGATCGCCGCAATGCGCTCGTCGCTTGTGACGATTCCCTCGATGGCGTTGGAGCTTTTGACCGATTGCACCTTTGCGATTTCCTCCAGCTCTGTAAACACCCGCGCATATTCTTCCTTTCGCGTGCCCTCCACCGCCCGAAGCGAATAAACGCTTGCGGTAAGATTCAGCAGCCCTGCCGGAAGCAATCCATTGTTCAGAAACGAATAGTCGAATTTCCGCATATTATCCTCCCTATATGCATATTATTCTAGCATTTTATATGCAGATAGGCAATGCATTACCAAAATATCTGCACATACTTTTTCATAGTATGTGCAGATATCCTTTACCAATATACATGCGGTAACAGAATTACCCATCCGTTTTCCCCGCTACCGCTTTGGATCGGCTTCGATGATACGCTTTTCGATCTGCTCGATGAGCGCGCGCATTTCGCGAACGACCGCGCGGCGGTAGAGCAGCTCGCTCTGCGCAAAGGGTATCTGCTGGCGCAGAAGCTCCGCGAACGCGTCCACAAGAAAACGCTCGGAGACCTCGAATATCGAAAAGGGCGAGACCGCAAGCGATAAAATCGCGCTGTAGCCTTCCTTGACGTACACGATGGTGTCGTCCGGTTCATCCGGTCTGCGAAGAACGGCATGATAGTTCGGCTGGTGCTCCAGCAAATACACAACGCTGCGAAGATGCTCAAGATAGCCCGAGACGGTGTAGCGCTGATCCTCACTGCCCAGAACATACGTCCCGGGAATCACCACGCGCTCGCTCATGATCGCGTCCAGATCCGCAAGCTTGATGATGTCCGTAAAGGAGAACTCCTCCAAATTGGCCTTAAAGCGCTTATACCGCTGCGCAAAGGAGGTAAGAAAATCGTTCTTCTCCTCGGGCAAGCCGCTCGTGTGCAGGGTAATCGCCACATCGCACGGCATGGTAATAAAGGAAAGGGAGTTGCTTCGCTGCATGCAGTTGCCCTTGCTGCTTTCATAGTCCAGCATGCAGCTGTGCATCTTCTTGGAGGAGCTGCCTACGGTGTATACGTTCATGATGGGCTCGCACAGGGCGAGGTAATTTTCAAACTCGTTTGCCATGGCCTCCACCGTCCGCTCGTCGATGGTGAAGAAGGTCACGCCCTCATGGTGCGGCTGGTTCCCCACGGAAACGGAAAACAGCACCGCAACGCCCGGCACGACAAAGAGCGTCAGGCGGTTGAGGTTATCGCGCATGCGTTTATAATAGTAGGACGTCGCTTTGCCTGTCATATAAAGCGGCAGCCACCGGTTCAGCGATTCAAACGCCTGATCCATATCCATGATGGGCCCCGATATGCGCCGAAAGTAGCAGCCCTGCTCCGTAAGGCTCAGCATGGCGCTTTGAAAGCGGCGGGAAAATGCCGCGTCGTCATAGAGCCAGCTGATGGATTCGTCTGTGAGCACGTTGATGGTGCAGGGCTGGCGGCGCTGCGCGATATAATCCAAGAAATTCTCGACCGCCAGACGCTTACCCTCGTTTCCGTAATAGGCCATGAAGTTGCTTTTGCCGGAGGTCAGCACGCTTCGCGGGTCGCCTTTTAAGCCGCGCCGCTCCCCGTCGTTCATCGTACCGAACTGGCGCAAAAACGCGTCCGCGCGCTTGGCGGCGTATTCGTCCGGGTCCTTTTCATCGGCCAGCCAATCCAAAAGAACCGTCGAAAGCTCGTCGTCCTTTTCGATATTACGTATCCGCGCCGCCTTCATAGCCGTGGAAAGCGCGTCCCGCTGGAAATCGCTGTTGCAGCGCTTGGCGAAAAAGTCCGCCAAACACTGCGCGGATTCCTTGCTGCGCGGCAGCCCCCGCGCCCCGCGGCGCATCTTGCTGATCTGCGGCGGCGTGATATTCAAGGCGGCGGCAAGCTCCTTTCCCTCCGCGTGGGTAAGCTCAAAAAGATAGTTCAATTTCTCGGAAAATTGCATGCGTTCACCCTCCCCATCCGATATTTTGTATTATAACATACCAATTACCCATATACAAGCATAAAAAGAAATCGTTATTACCCCAAAAGGTAACCCTAGGCATTGACGCATATTTCGCGCGCCCCCTATAATATAAGAAAAGTAAGTGTCGAAAGGTGTTTGAAGCGGGAACCCGATTACCCTAGCACGGCAACCGCCGGAAAGACGCGGCGGACATAGCACACGGATGGCGCGGAAAGCGCCGCGGCCATCCGGCAGGTTACACAAAGGGGAGGTACGCATAACGTGAGTGATTACGGGTATTTGAACCACACGTCAACAGCGCGCCGCGACGAGGAAGCGATCATGGCCATGTTTGCCGCGCTTCCCTGCGAATCCATAGCCATGGAGCAGCTGTGGAGCCCCGGCGAGAAAAGCCGGCCCGTCTTCGACGAGCTGCTGACAAAGATACGTCCCGGCGACGCGCTGTATGTGCACAGCATCGACCGCTTGGGCGTGGACGTGAAGGAAACGGTAAAGATCTGGAAGACCGTCACGCGGGAAAAGCATGCCGACATCGTCGTGCTCAACGATCCCGCGCTGAACAGCCGGGAGCACAAGGAGCTGACGCTGCCGCAGATACGGCTTGCGGCACAGCGCGCCTTCGACGGCGCGGCGCGGGTCGCGCGGAACGGCTCCCGCCTGTACGCGGCGTTCGATCTTGTCACGCTGACGCCCGCCTCCAAGGAATCACAAGCCTAGCAGGACGAAGCGCACGAAGAACGCACCGAAAATACGAAGGGGAGACAGAGCATGAGAGAGAAGAAGAAACAACGCGGCGGGCGCGCAAACATCATCGTGAGCATACTACTCTGCGCGCTGTTCATACCGATCATACTCCTAAACACCGTCATGATCGTGAAGACCTACACCGACCCCGCGCATCTGCCCGGCGTTTTCGGGATCAAACCCGCCATCGTCCTTTCCGGCTCCATGAGCCCGTTTTTTGAACCCAAGGCGCTCATCTTCGTAAAGGAGATCGACCCCGCGCGGCTCCAAGAGGGCGACGTCGTTTGTTACCTCACGGACGGAACCGCCGTTACCCACCGCATCCAGCAGATCATCACGGAGGGAGGGCAGCAAAGCTTCGTCACCAAGGGCGACGCGAACAACGCGGCGGACAGGCTGGCCGTGTCCCCCGCGCAGATCGAGGGCGTATACGTCGGCAAGATCGACGGCGCGGGCGGCTTTGCGATGTTTATGCAGTCCACCACCGGCATGATCCTCTTCATCATCCTGCCCATCGCGCTCTACCTTGTGATCGACATACTCGGCAGGATGAAGGACGGAAAGCGGGACAAGGCGCGCGCCGCCGCGCTGGAGGCGGAGCTTGCCGCCCTCAAAAGAAGGCAGGCGCAAGCCCCCGCAGACAACAGCGCGGGGTATTAGCCCCATAAAAACGTATGTAACAGCGCCCCGGCGGGCACAGTGCCGGGCTCCGCAGTCTACATAAAGCCGGGCGACCGGCGGTATAGCGCATCCATCGGCCGGTTTTCCGGCAACACAAGAGCTGCGGAGACCGAAAGGCTCGCGACCCGCAGAAGCGGTGAGCGCGAGCCGGACAACACGAACTGAAAACTACAAAAGGAGGAAACGAAAATGAAAACCAGAACATTGGGACGTTTAGGAATGCTGGCGCTGGCACTCTGCCTGATAACGACCTGCCTGCTCAGCGGGACGCTGGCAAAGTATACGAGTACCACGACGGGTACCGGCACGGTAACGGTTGCACAGTGGAGCAATATCCAATTTGAAGACGAGGACAAAGCAGCTGCGACCTTCACCTTCGACCTTTCCGGTACAAAAGATGCAAATGCGAATGTGAAGTCCGATCAGATCGGCCCCGGAGACAAAGGCGATTTTAAGATCACCTTCGGCCCCGCGGAGGTTGCGTATACCTATGATTTGAGCATTACCGCTACGAACCTTACAGCGACGGCAGCGCCCATCAAGTTCTACACAGATTCCGCCAGAAGCACCGCATTCACAAATCTGACAGATGTAGCTGTCGCCTTAGCAAATGCAGGCACCGCACAGACGGTAACGGTCTACTGGGCTTGGGACAGCGCGAATACCAACGCGAACGACACCGCCGCCGGTATTGCCAACGGAAGCCCGACCTTCACCGTTGAGATCACCGCGGAGCAGACAACTGCTTAACAAGCATTCCTTCGCCCGCCTGTGCCGGGCGAAGCAAACATGGAAGCCTTGGCCCTTACGCTTGGGCTTTCACCCTCGGGCTTCGGCCCTTGGGGACGCGGCGGCAGAACGCGCCGCGTCCCCAAAGGCCGATACCCCGGCCGGGAAAGGAAGGAGGCGACAGCCGTGGCGCGCTCGCCTGCAACAACCGAACTACAGCAGCATCGCGGGCGGTTTCACCTCCTGCTGGTTTTGTTATTTGCGTTTGTGACCGTCACCACCTGCATCGTGGGCTACATCCTCGCCCAGCGTGCGGCGCTGCCCGAAAGGGAGCA
>CAZNAL010000039.1:0-18095 GCA_964571055.1 uncultured Oscillospiraceae bacterium
CCCTCGTTGAGCTTTTTTTGCATTTGAATGCTGCTTGTCAAGGGCGGCGATGATGTTGATGGATACAATGTCACTTTCTTTCCTTTCCGACTTGACTTTTAATAGTTAGTCTTTCTCAATCAGTACTTGGCGAGGATTTCCGGCACCTGATCCGGCGTAAGACGTCCGTAGACTTCGCCGTTGATCGTCATAACGGGCGCAAGTCCGCACGCGCCAAGGCAGCGGCACTCGTCCAGCGAGAACTTGGTATCCGGCGTGCATTCGCCGCTCTTGATGCCCAGCTCGTGCTGCAGCCGCGCTTCGATCTCGCCTGAGCCTTTTACATAGCAAGCCGTGCCGAGGCAGACGGAAATCTGATACTTGCCCTTGGGATATAGGGAGAACTGCGCGTAGAAGGTGGCGACGCCGTATACCTCCGAAAGAGGCACTTTCAAACCCTTTGCCACCATCTCCTGCACCTCGATGGGAAGATAACCGTAGATCTCCTGCGCCTTTTGCAGTGCGGGCAGCAACGCGCCGCGATCCGCCGCATGCGCCTTTAAGTATGCCTGCAATTCGTCGCGCTGCGCGGCCGTACCGCTGAACGGTACTTTGCTTTTGCTCATTTTTTTCTCCTCCTTAGTCGTTCCATTTTGTCTTTTCAGATGTGTGGGTAGTGTGTTATTTTTTCAACGAATGCCTTTATTAGTTTACCCCAAAATACCCCGTAACGCAACGTTTTTCGGGGTATAAACCGTATATTATGCCTCTTTAGTCATTCGTATTATTTATGGATACAACTGTATAGATATAATAATATCGTTTTCAGGATGATATATCATTTTTGCGCAGTCTGTCGTACAGCGTCTGCGTGCGCGCGGCTTCGCGTTCCATAACGGCAGGGTCCGCGCCGCGCAGCGCCGCCGCCAAATAGCGCGCGGCAATAGAGCAGGGCGTATCCTCCATCACAAGCTTATCCGCTAGATACACCACGGCGCGTTCATCGATATGCGCTTCCATCTCCGCCGTCAAATGCATATGATCCCGCACCAGCGCCGCGACCTCCGGATACCCTCGCTCCGTCAAAAAATCCGCGCCGGCTTCGGCGTGCCGGGGACACACGCGCAGTATGTCGTGCAGCAGCGCGCCCGCCGCGACGAGATCCTCGTCAAAGCCCCAAGCGGACAGCTCCTCGCACAGCGCGCAGGCGCGGCGCATGACCGCCTCGCAATGCTTCCGCACATGCAGGGGCGTTCCCGCCTCGTTCCAAAGCCGTTCGCAGGTTGTGTCATCCGGTATTCTCATACTCGCTCCTTTAGTATATATGAAATCCGCCGTCGCGTCCAGTTCCCTAAAGCGCGCAAATCTGTTAAAATAGAAAAAAGCTTATCCGGGAGGCATGCGTATGATCATCGTCGGCATTTGCGGCGCAAGCGGCAGCGGAAAGAGCACGCTTGCCAAAGCCATTCGTGACAATCTCGCCTGCAGCACCGTCATCATCGGACAGGACTGTTATTACCGCGACCACAGTGAGCTTCCCTTTGAGGAACGCGTCCACATCAATTACGACGAGCCGGAGGTTTTCGACTACGACGAGATGCTTCTGGACGTGCAGCGGCTCGCCGAAGGGCACCCCATCACCAAGAAAGGCTACGACTACGCCAACCATATGCGCGCGGACACGGCGGAGCTGATCGAGCCGCCGGACGTGCTGCTGCTCGAGGGCATCCACATCTTTCACGATAAGCGCCTGTGCGAAATGATGAGCCTAAAGGTATATATGCACGTTGATAAGGATATATGCCTGCTTCGCCGCATCAAGCGGGACATCCGCGCGCGGGGGCGCAGCATCGAAAACATCGCGGAGCAGTATCTTGCGACCGTCAAACCCATGTATGAGGAATATGTCTGCAAATATATCGACGACGCGGACTTTGCCATCATGCGCGGCGGAAAGAACCGCATGGCGATCGACGCCATTTGCGCCTATCTTATGACCAAGCTGCTGGCGGAAAAATACGACAGAGAAGCGGAAAACGCGCCCGCGCCGGAGCCGGACATCAAGGCGTTTTTGGCCGAAGAGGGCTAGGCCGCGGGCAGGGACGCGCCAAAGCGCGCGTAGAATTCCGCCGCGGACATCTCCACATACGCCGCCGCGCCCGGATACAGCACAAAGAACGAATCGCCGCTTTGATAATAGGAATAGCTGCCCGGCTGCACCGCAGCCGGGTTTTGCATTGCCTTGAGATACGCGCCGTCGATCTGGGGATCGATCGACACGCTTTTCCTGTGGAACACTTCCTTCACCATTGCCGCAAGCGCCTCCGTCTGCACGCCCAAGCAGCTCCGTTCGTTGATCCTGATACCCGAGGCGGGGACGGTATGACGATACAGCTTCTCCATGTCCATGCGGCTGCCAAGCAGCGCCAAGGACGCGATCTGTTCAAAAGTAAGATCGGTTTCAATGTTGTCTTGCAGCGATTGATAGATGGCGGGTATGTTGCGTATCTGATCCGTGCGGCGCATGGCGTCAAACACGCACGCGATCATGCGCTGCTGCCGGTCCACCCGCACAAGATCGGAGGAATCCTTGCGCAGCCTGCAATAATCCAGCACCGCCTGCCCGTCCATATGCTGCAAGCCTTTTTGATAGGCGCGGCCGTTCATCACAAAATCCACATCCATATCATAGTCCACGCCGCCCATAGCGTTGACCACGTCCTTGACGAGCGGCATGTTGACGCATACATAGTACTGCACGGGCACGTCCAAGAGCTTGCTCACCGTCGCGCAGGCATACGCAAAGCCCTTCTTCTTCGCGCCGCCGCCTCTGGAAAACGCTTCGTTGATCTTCTCCATGGGGCGCGCGGGATCGTCAATTTCACCCGCGTCGTTATATATCTTCACGTAGCAGTCCCGCGGTATGGAAAGCATCGTAACCTCGTTCGTCTCAAAATCCACCGTCACAAGCATCATGGTATCCGTGCGGTAGCTGCCCCAGCTTTCGCGCTCCGCGCTCTCGTCGATACCCAGCAACAGTATATTCGCGCGCGCGTGCATGAAGTCCGCGTCCGCCCATGGGGACAGGTATTCCTCCACGCCGGGCGTGGGGACCGGCGTAGGCGTAGGCGCCGCCGTGGCCGCGGGCGTAGGGGACGCGGTATGCGCGGCGGTGGGCGCGGGGGTGGAAAAGGGCGTAGGCGTGGGCGCAAAAAGCCTTGCGGGATCGTTGATGCGGCCGTAAAACGCAAGCGCGATCGCCGCGCCCGCCGCCAACAAAACCGCCAGCGCGGAGAGCAGTATTTTTAACCACAGCTTCATGTCCGCACCTCCTTACCGCGTAAGCTCTTTTTGATTACAAACGCGGCAAAGGCCGATGACCTTTGCCGGTATATGCTTGCGCCACAACGTCTATGGTATACACTGCGACTTACTTTTATTCCGCGCGCACGAACGCTATTTATTCTGCGCCGCCTCGTCATTGACGACCTTGGGAGGGCCTACAAGCAGCGACGGGTTCGCAAGATACGCGCGTATGCGGGCGAAGCAAAGCGCGTAATAGCTGCCCGAGCAAATGCGCTCATCCGTTACGCACCCTATCGGCAGGCAGCGGACATGCTCCACCTTGCCGTTGACGCGCTTGGCCACCTCGCGAAGATTCCCCATCGCCACCACCACGCTCACCGTGCCGAATTCGTACAGATGATGGTAAATGTGGTTGGTGCGGATGCTCGCGAGGTTGGTAATCACAAGGCTTTCGTGGAAGGGGCTGGCGTCGATGACGCTCTTGGGAAGCAAATTATGCCGGTCCGCCCATTTGAGTATGTTGACCAAGAAGCCGCAAAGCGACGGGAAGCGCAGCAGCTTTGCCATGATGTCGTCCGTTTTGTTGTGATCGCCGGACTGCCGGTTTTCGGAAACATACGCGTCGATCTTGCGCTGCACCTCGAACACGTCGTCGGTAAGCTCCAAGAACATCTTGTTCATCGTGCCCTGATCGACGCCGGGCTTCAAAACCACCATACCTACCGTGAATTCGTTGCGCGCGTAGATGCGGCGGTTGACGACAAAGCGGTTGAGCGCGGGATACTCCGCGGCCGTCCGAAGATATGCGCTGATCACCAGCGCCAAATGGCTTAGCGGCGTACCCTCCCTGCGCTTTTCCTTCAAAAAATCGTCCATGGGACCTATGGGTATATCCAGCGTGACCATGTTTTGCGAGTCGTACCGTTTATCCAAAATGTAGGGCAGAATCTCGTACATGGGGTTGTGCGCGTCCACGCGCACGCCGTCGGCTCTGTTTTTCATAAAGTTATGTAATCTCCGTTAAAAATTGCGGTGTGCGCCGCTTTTCAGCAAAAAGCGCACGATTCCTCCTGCGTAGTGTACCATACTTTTTTTGTTTTGCCTATGGCTTTCTATAGGTTGCAAGCCACGGTATGGGAAGCTCGTATTCCTCGTCCTCCACATCGGCCTTGTACTTCTCGTTTTTGGATTCTGGCGTATCGTAATAATTGAAATCATCCTTGACGGGGCTGTAGGTGTATACGCGCATAAGACCCGCCGCTTCATCCATTTGCAGCAGCCGCAGATACCCGTCGCCGCCCTCTTCGCCCACGGCTTGGTAGTTGTTGATCATTTCGTAAACCAGTCTGTCCGGCACGCCGTCGCCGTCGTCCTCCATCCAGCCCTGCACGCACCCTTGGTTATACCTGTGCCCGCAAAGCACCATATAGAGATTGGGATTCTCCTTGACGACCTTTTTGTAGAGCAGCTTCCCGTCGTTGGAGCGCGTCATATCGGTTTTGAAATAGCTGTGCGTGCACAGCACGCCGACGCGGTCGCTATGCTCCTTAAAGACGGCGTTCAGCCACTTTACGGCGGTCTCGTCGGGAGAATAGCTCATGTAGACGAAGATATAGCGCGTATTCCCCGCGTCGATCAGATCGTAGTGGCCGCGGTTGTTTTGATACGATCCTCCGTACCACGGCTTATGCTCGTAGCGCTTCTGCCCGAAATACTGCTGATAGGCATCACACGGCAAGCCGTCGTCGCAATCGTGATTCCCCGCACATACGCCGTTGGGAATATGATCGATGATGCGCTGCGCCGCATCCGCGACCTCCCACTCCCGCTCCTTGTTATCATTGTGCACAAGATCGCCCGTATGCACGATGTATTGCAGATTAAGCCTTGCGCGGGCGTTTGTCAAAAACTCCGTCATCGCGTAGTAGTGGTCGGGATATTCCTCGCTGTAATGCTGCGTGTCGCTCATCCAAGCGATGGTATACACGCCCTCCGCTACCGAAAGTACGCGGCGGCGTTTCGCGGCGCTGTCATTTTGCTGCAAAGAAAGCTTCTCCGCCGCAATCGTCGCGTCGGGCGCTACAGAAAGTTCCGGCGTTTCCGCTGCGGCATACGCTATCGTAGGCGCGGGCGCCGGCGTCACTTTTTCGGTAGGCAGCGGCGTAGGCATCGGCGTAACGCGCGGCTCCTCGGGAAGCGTCGTAACGCCCGCTTTCGCACAGCCCGGCAAACACAGCAGCAGCGCGCAAAGGAAAATGCCCTTGCGCGCCGCGAAAAAGCGTTGTTCTCGTTTCATCTTCATCCCAAGCAGCTCTCGTGTAGATACCCCGTGACCGTACCGATGCTGCAATAATACCACGCACCCTCGATGCTCATCACATGCAACGGCGTGCTGGGCGGCAGCGTAGCCACCACCGTCGCGGCGGACGTGGGCTGCGCGCGCATATTGACCGAAACGTCGGCGCGCGTCATCGTCTGCGTGGCAGAGGTCGTGGGCGACGTCTCCTCGCCCTGTGCCGAAGCGACGACGGGCGCGGTCTCCACGATGGGAAGCGCGGGATACACGACCGTTTCGCTCAGCTGCACATATTTGGTGCGCACATAGCCCGAAACGCCGTTGAAGGACGCGCTGTACCAGCCGGTCTTGGGGTTTTCGTACACCTCCACCGCCGTGCCCGCGGCAAGCGTTGCAAGCTGCGCGGAGCCGGTATCCATTTCTTCATACAAATACGTCTTTTTCACCGCCGCGTACGCCTGCGCCTTCTCTACCGCCGCGTCGGGATAGAAAAGCAGGTACGGCGTTTTGATGTAGCCGAGCTTTCCCGCTTCGGTCCGCACCTTGCACCATTCCGCGCCGATTTGCAGCAGCATCACATGTGCGCCCGCGCTCATGTTCTGCACGGTTTTGTCCTTAGAGGTGGAAAAGCCCGTGCGCAAGGGCGTCTTGTTATACCGCACGGTAGCCGGCACATCCGCGATGACGGGCTTGCTGTCCGTGGGCTGCTGATAATCGCCGTAAGCGGGGATACCCTCCTTGATCGTGCTTCGCAGCGCCTCGTCAAGGGGCTTGACAGAAGTTACCTTACAGGTCGTTCCCGGCGGGCAGTTATAATAGATCCACTGCGCCACATGCGGCAGCACCCGCACGCAGCCGTGGGACACGGCTTTGCCAAGGTTTCGGTAAGCGCTTTTTGACATGGAGGAGAGCTTTTGCGAATCGTACATCACGGAATGGATGTACACGCCGCGCACCACCTGCGTCCAATACTGCGCGTACTGCCCGTAGGCTACAAAATAGCCGAAGCGCTCCTTGAGATCGCCGATCTTGTAGATACCCGCACCCGTGGGCGTTTGCTCGCCGCCCGTCGTGCAGAGGCTTTGCAGCGCCACCACACCCGTCGCCGTTTCATAAACGGAAATGATCTGATTGGTCAGATCGATCTCGATCCAATAGAGAGCAGGATCCACATTGTCATAATCGACTTTGCTCGTGTTGCCCGCAAGCACATGCGCCTGCGCGGATAAGGGTATGCTCAAAAGCGTCAATATCGCGATCGATAGCGCGATGAACCTTCGTTTCATAGTTTCTCCTCCGTATCCCCCTCCGCCGCGTCCGTCGAATAAGCAGCCGCCGCGACAGGAGCCTTGTTCTGTATTTTCGTAAGCAGCCATGTGCAGGCAAAGCCGGCGGCCAGCAGCAGCACATCCCAAACCGCCAAGGCGGGCGTTACGCCCGGATAGATCATGATGAGCGTCGCAAGCAGACACCCCAGCATCGCATAATAGGTATAGCTGTGAAAGCGCCTTAACATATTACGGATCAGCAGCAGCATCAAGCCGCCGCCGAGCACCCCGCCTATGCCCACAAAGCATATCACTTCCAGCCGGAAATGCGTGATCGCCGCGAGCACCGGCTCATAAAGCCCCAGCATCATCAAAAAGAAGGATGTGCTCATGCCCGGCATCATCGTGCCCGCCACGATGATCGCGCCGGAGAGCATGGCCGAGAAGCTGTTGAGCGTCAAGCCCGCGCCGCCCGTCGTCAAGCGGTCCGCCATGGCGGCGCCCCCGATCACCACGAAGCTTACGAGCGTCGCAAGCAGGTATCTGCGCTTAAAGCCGTGCCGGTTCGCCTCTTTAAAGAAGGTCGGCAAGCCGCCCAGCACCATGCCGATCAGCGCGTACATGAAGGGCTCCCGCACATGCGTAAGCAGCCATTCCAGCGCAAAGCTGCATCCCAGCAGCCCCGTGCAGCCTCCCAAGGCAAGCGGCAGCAGAAAAAGGAAATTCTTCTTCCCCTCGCTGCGAAAATGGCGGAAAAAGCCATAGACCGCGTTGACGCAGGGCTCGTACAACCCAAGCGCCACGGCGAGCACCCCGCCGCTTGCGCCGGGAATGATGCATACGGCGCCAATGAGCGCCCCTTGCACCACGCGAAGTAAAAAATGATTGTGTTTCTCTTTCCCCATGTGCGCATTGTACCATGCGCGAGGACAATGAGCACTCTCCTTTCAATAAATTTAACAAACCGTTCAGATTTCCCTTTTTTCCCGAACGCTGTTGCCACGTTTTCGCCTATATGGTAAGGTATAGGCAGAAAGCAAAATCTAACGGAACAGGAGCCTAGTATGCAGCTACACCCACAAGTCGCCGCATTCACCGAGCTGTGCCGCCAACACAGGCGCACGCTGCACCGTATACCGGAGCTTGGGCTGGAGGAGTATCAAACGCAGGCCTACCTTCTAGGCGTTTTGCACGCCCTGCAGCCGGATTGCCTCCAAACGCTGCCGCCCACCGGCGTCAAGGCCGTATTCTACGCGAAAAACCCCGTTGGCACCATCGCCTTCCGCGCGGATATGGACGGCATACGCCTCGTGGAGGAGACCGGCGCGCCATACGCTTCCACGCGTCCGGGCTTCATGCACGCCTGCGGGCATGACGGGCATATGACGGTTTTGCTTCTTTTAGCAAAGCTCATCAGCGACGATCGCGACGCGCTGCGCTCCAACATCGTGCTTCTGTTTCAGCCCGGCGAGGAGGGCTTTGCGGGCGCGAAGCTGATGATCGATCAAGGCGCGCTTGAAAACCCGCATGTGGATCGCATCTACGGCCTGCATTTGTGGCCGACCGTACCCTATGGCAAAATCGGCGTGCGCTGGGGGTATATGATGGCCAACAGCTGCGAATTCGATATCCTCGTGCACGGCAAAAGCGCGCACGGCGCAAGCCCGCAGATGGGTGTGGACGCGGTGGTCGCCGCGGCGGAGCTCATCACGCTTTTGCAGACCATCATCACCCGCAGCCTCGACCCGCATCAGGACGCGCTGCTGACCATAGGCAAGATCACGGGGGGGACGGCGCGAAACGTCATCGCCGACCGGGTGGAGCTCAACGGTACGCTGCGTTCCTTCTCCGCACAGAATTACGACACCATCGTACAAAAGGTGCGAAGCATGTCCGATGGGCTTGCTACCGCGACGGGCGCGAAGTTCGAGTTCGATTCGCTCATGAGCTATCCGTGCTTGGAAAACCCCCGTCCCATGGTGGAGGATTTCTATCGTTATATTTCTATGCATGATGTGGAGTTGGTAGAACCCGTCATGGCGGCGGAGGATTTCGCCTACTATCAGCAGCGTCTGCCCGGCTTGTTCCTGTTTTTAGGCACGCTCGACGATGAAAATAAGCAGCCGTTGCATAACGCCTGCTTTGATTTTCAAGAGGATGTGCTGCTTTATGGTGTGGAGGTATTCCGGCGGCTGGCGCTGGACGAACCCGTCAGCGAATCTTGACCCTGTGCACCACCGCTTCCAGCTCGCCCGTCTGCGCGTACAGCTCCTCGCACGCCGCCTGGCTGTTTTCGGCTACGGCGGCGTTTTGCTGCGTGACCTGCACCACCTTGTTCATATATTCCTTCATGTCGCTTAGCGCCTGCGTGTGCTTTTCCAGTTCGCCCGAAACCCTGCTCATCGCCGTTGTGGAGCCCTTCGCGTCGGTCGTTACGGCGCTGAAGGTCTCCTCCATCGTCTTCACGGCTTCGATGCCGTGCCGCACCGCCTCGAGCGACTGATGGATCAAGCCCGTCGTCTCTTTCGCGGCGTCCGCCGTGTTGTTGGCAAGCAGGCGCACCTCGTCCGCGACGACCGCGAAGCCCTTGCCCGCTTCACCCGCCCTCGCCGCCTCTACCGCCGCGTTGAGCGCCAGTATGTTGGTTTGGAAGGCGATCTGCTCGATGGTTTTGATGATGGTATCGATGCGCGCGGACTTTTCGTTGATGTTTTCCATCGCGGCGCTGACCTGATCCATCTGCGCCTTGCAGTTGGTTACGGAGCCGTCCACCTTTCTGGTGCAGTTGTTGGCGATGGCCGCGTGCTTGGCGCTCTCCTTCATGGATTCTTCAAAGGCCGTCACGTTCATAAACAGCTGCTGCGCGTCCGCCGTTTGGCTCACGGCGCCCTCGGCGAGCGTGGTGCTCCCCTCGGAGATCATCTGCGCGCCCTCATGGATCGTCGCGGCCGCCGTTTCGATCTTTCCGAACACGTCCACGAGCGATACCAACAACTCCGCGATCGCTTCCTTGATGGGCGCGAAATCGCCGGGATACGGCTCGTCTACCTTTAGCGTGAAATCGCCGTAGTGCGCGATCTGATACATGGTCTTTTGCATGGGCTCCACAACCGCCCAAAGGCTTGCGCGCATGCTTGCAAGCTCCTCCTGCGCGTTGCGCGCCTCCTGCGGGGGCTGGGTTTCCGTTTGCAGCTTGCCTGAAGCAATGCTTTTCATTTGCTCGCGGAGCTCTATTTCCAAGCGTTTCCTCATTTTTTACTCTCCAATATCAAATTATAAAATGCTCCTATGCCAAGCGCGCGCCGATATGGCGCGCGGCTGTTTTTACGCGGAATAACCGTCCCGGGTCAGGGAATTGACGTCCAAGATAAGGCTGATGCTGCCGTCGCCCATAATGGAGCAGCCCGAAAGATAGGACCGCCTGCTGATCGTGCGCGCGATGAACGCGGGCATGGGCTTGATGACGACCTGCTGCTCACCCGCCAGCTTATCCACAAACAGGCATACGCTGTTCCCCTCGGACTCCACCAGCACCATGATGCCCTGCTTGAAATCGCTGATCCCCTTTTCTACGCCGAAAAGCCTGTGCAAGCGCAGCACGCGGTAGCATTGACCGCGAATGATGATGGTTTCGTCGCCGTTGGGGTCCACGATCAAATCGTACAGGCGGGATTCGAAGGATTCGCGGATGTTGAGTATGGGGATGATGTAATGCTCGTCTCCCACATGCACCTCCATGCCGTCGATGATCGCCAGCGTCAGCGGGATGTGGAGCGTAAAGGTCGTGCCCGCCCCCTTCTCGCTTTCGATGGAGAGCGTGCCGCCCATCTTTTCCACGTTGGTGCACACCACGTCCATGCCCACGCCGCGCCCGGAATACTCCGTGACGGAATCGTTGGTGGAAAAGCCCGGCAGGGTGATAAAGCTGAACGCTTCCCGATCGCTGATGGCGCTCTCGGGTTTGGTGGTCAAGCCCTTTTCGATGGCCTTGCGGATGATCGCGTCACGATCCAAGCCACGGCCGTCGTCCGATACGACGATCATAACGTCGCTGCCCACGTTGCGCGCTTCCAGCGTGATGGTGCCGATCTCCGGCTTGCCCGCCTGCCTACGCTCCTCGGGAGATTCCAAGCCGTGATCCATGCTGTTGCGGATCATGTGCATAAGCGGATCGGACAGCTTTTCTATAACGTTCTTGTCCACCTCCGTCTGTTCGCCCAGCAAGATAAGCTCCGTTTCCTTGCCGATCTTGCGGCTCATATCATACACGATGCGCTGCATCTTGCGGAAGGTCGCCATGATGGGTACCATACGGATGGACATCACCACGTCCTGCAGCTCGTCCGTAAGCTGGCGCAGGCGGCGGGTGGATTTTTCAAAGGATTCGATATGCAGCGCCGCTACCTCGGGGTTCCGGGAAACCATGGATTCGGTGGTGACGATCTCGCCCACCAGATCCATCAGCTTATCCACGCGACCGATCTTGACGCTTAAAAAGTTCGAGGTCTTAGCATTCTGCCCCGCCGCCGCATTGGCGGTTTTTTCCCGCGGCTTGGGCGCAAGCTTCGCGCTCGCGGCGCTTTGCGCGGCCTTTGCAGCCTCCTGCGCCGCTTCATCCGCCCGCGCGCTCCCGCTCGCCGTCGCACTTTCCGAGGCGGAAGGGATCTCGTCCCGCTTTAGAGGCACGGGTATCGCGGACGCGTCCGGCAGTTCCGAAAACTCAAGGGACTGCAAAAAGATCGTATCCTCCAGCGTTTCCTTGATCTGCTCCTCGGGCAGAGCGGTTTCGATATACAGCTTAAAGCCGTTTGCAATGACGGCTTCGTCGCAATTCACGTTGAGATCCTCTGGGATATGCGCGATACGGCTGTACATCCCGCCCAAGGCGTTCACGATGGCAAACGCGCGCACGCTTTCCATGGCGCAGCCCTGCTGGAACACGACGCGCGCGTAATAGTAGCGCGAATCGGCAGCCGCTGCGTCCGTAACAGGCGCGCTTTCCTGTACGACCGCTTCGCTCGCAACGGGCGCAGACGCCGCAATGGGCGTTGGCGCCGCAACAGGCATAGGCGTTACGGGCGCGGGTTCGTCGGAGACCTCCAGCGCGGAAAGGCGCTCCAAAAGCTCCGCGGAAACGGCGTGCAGTTCCTCTATGTCGCCGTCGGGCAGCAAGCCCTCCTGCACCATGGCGATCTGGGTTTTGAAAAAGTCAACGCACTCCAAAACCAAATCAAAGATGCGCTGCCATTCGCCCTTGGGGACCTCGGGGTTTTGGCGAAGCACCGCAAACACGTCCTCCACGCTGTGCGATAGCTGCGTCAAGCCGTTATATCCCATCATGGCGGACGAACCCTTGATGGTATGCATCACGCGAAAGACCTCGTCGATCTGCTGGCGGGTAAGGTACATTTCCTTTTTATTGTCCAGCAGCATCTCCTCAAGCTGTTCAAGAAGCTGGAGGTTTTCGTAGACATATACCTCGATCATGGAATCGTTGTCGTTCATCGTCTCTCTCCTTTACCCCAGTTTGCGCAGCGTTTCGACAATGATCTCTTCCTTATAGGGCTTCACGATAAAGCCGGCTGCGCCGGAAAGCACCGCGTCCCTGACCATCGCTTCCTGCCCGAGGGCGGATACCATGATCACCTTGACCGTGCTGTTGAGCTTCTTGATCTCCTTGAGCGCCGTGATACCGTCCATAACGGGCATGGTAATGTCCATCGTGATAATATCCGGCCGCACAACGCTGCACTTTTGGATGGCGTCCTCGCCGTTTTCCGCCTCCGCGACAACCTCAAAGCCGTTTTTCAGCAGCATATTGCGTATGGTGATGCGCATAAACGCCGCGTCGTCAACGATCATAACTCTGGACATGTACAATCCTCCCGTGCTCTACCGTGCAAGCAATCCGCGCGGCGCTTTATTTCATTCTGTTCCGCTGGTCGTACTGTAGGCCAAAGATGGCCTTTGCAAGGTCATCCGAATTCTTTACCTTTTCATAATTAAAAAAGCTGCATCCGTAATAAAACATATCGCCGCGCTTATCCACGCGCACGATGGACGCGGCTTGTGAAATCCAAATGCCGCGCAGCAGAACGTGCAGCACGACGCGGTCGCGCACATTCCACTTCTCATCACTGCAAAAGCGGCAGCCGCTGATGCTGATATCCTGCAGCAAAACCTGCGCGTGCTTGCTCGGCGTATCCCCGCTCCAAGGTGTGATGGTATTGTTAAGAATGAGCTGAAGCGTCCAATCGTCCGGAATATCGTAGATCGTCGCCCGCTCCATCGTCTGCACGCGCACGAAGCCGCGGTGCTCCTCGTCGGCCAAAACGCCGGAAATGAAAACGCGAAAAACATGCCTGCCCGCCATGCGGATATTACCGGCGAGCACCTTAAAGCCCTTGCGCCTGTTCAAAACGTTGATTTTGACAGGCGTATCGAAAAACGCCGTGCGCAGATTCGCGCCGCCCGTTACCTCAAACTCGTATATCTCGTCCTCGATCTTCTCCAATCGCGCAAAAGCCAACAATTCGTTATCCTCATTGCAGATTTCGCAGAGGGAACGAATGTAGTCTCTGTCCAAATACGCCTCGTTTTGCGGCATGTTGGCTATTCTCCCGTCATCCTCGGGGCGCGTCTTACAGCTTGGACAGCGCCGCGATAATTGTCTCCTCCTTAAAGGGCTTTACAACAAATCCCTTCGCGCCCGCAAGCACGGCGTCGCGCACCATAGCCTCCTGCCCGAGGGCGGATACCATGATGATAACGGCGTCCTTGTTCATGCCGCGAATCTGCTTGAGCGCGTCGATACCGTTCACCTCGGGCATGGTGATGTCCATCGTAACGATGTCGGGATGAAGCTCCGTATATTTCTGCACAGCCTCCGCGCCGTTGCCGGCTTCACCCGCAATCTCATACCCGTTTTTGGTGAGAATGTTGCGGATGGAGATGCGCATAAACGCAGCGTCGTCAACGATCAGCACCCTTTTCATATCTGTTGTCTCTCCTTACAAATGTGTTTCTTACCTGCCCGTTTTTTCAGCAGGCCGCTGGTAGATCGAAGGTTGAATATATGTAAAATCTGTTGTCAGATTGATCAACGATTCGCTCATGCCGATCAAGAGGTATCCGCCCGGCGTCAGCACATCGTACAAACGCTTGATAAGCGCCTGCCGCGTCGGCTTATCAAAGTATATCATAACATTGCGGCAAAATACCACATCATATATCCGCTGTCCCCATCTAATTGTATCATTTAAGTTGAAATATTGATAGGTTATCATGCGTTTTATATCGGATTTTACCGCAAAATTTCCATCTTTTGTTTTAGAAAAGTATTTCGTAAGCCACGAAGGGGGTATCTGCGCCACGCGATCCGGCGCGTAAACGCCCTCGCGCGCGATTTTCAGCACATGCTCCGATATATCGGAGGCCTGAATATTCACCTGTACGCTCTTATTAAAGCCTAAGCAATCGGCGGCCGTCATGGCGATGGAATACGGCTCCTCGCCGGACGAGCTCGCCGCGCTCCAAATGCGAAGCTGCTGCCGGGCGTTCTTCTCGAGCATGGGCTTGATCACCTGCTCCCTCAGGAAATCATAATGTCCCGCCTCGCGGAGAAAGTAGGTGAAATTGGTCGTCAGCTTGGATACGAGAAGCGACGCCTCCTGCCCGGTTTTATCCTTCATCAGATCGTCGATGTAGCTTGTGAAATCCTTATAACCGCGCTGCACAAGCATGGAGCTTAAACGGCCTTCTATCAGAACGCGCTTTTGCGATAGGTTGATGCCAAACCTATCATACATATAGTCCCTGAGCTTTTCAAATTCCTTGTCGGTCGTTTTCATCCGCGATCCTTACCGGGGATCTCCATGAGCTTTTCGCAGTCCAGCAAAAGACGGATGGTCTCCGCGCTGTTGCATACGCCCTTGATATAATTGCTCTCCTCGCTGCTGATATGGGGCGGCGCCAAGCGCTGCTCGCTGTTGATCGTGGTCACCTCCTGCACCGCGTCTACGATGAGGCCAAGCGCCATGTTGGCTTGGTTCACCACGATGATGCAGGTTTTGTCCGTATAGGCTTGCTCCGGCAAGCCGAAGCGCAGCCGCACGTCCATAATGGGAATGATGGTGCCGCGCAAATTGATGATCCCCTTGACGCAATCCGGTAAAAACGGCACGTTGGTGATGGGCGTGATCTCGATGATCTCGATGACATACCGTATTTCGATCGCGTAATCCTTTGCGTCGATCGTAAACACGAGAAACAGATCCTGCATCGTATCTGCGTTGTTCACGTCGGTGAGCTGTCCGTTGTTCAGTGCGATTGCGTTGTCCATAAAGGGCTTCATCCTTTCAGGCGGCGTTGCCGCGTCTTACATGAGCAGGTCCACCAACAGACCTCGAATATCGTCAATGTTTCGCAGCATCTGAATGTGGTTGGCTTCTCCTGCCAACAGGTCGTTCATGATCTCCTCGAGCTTTGCGTTGATCTTTTCGATCAGGGCGAAGGTCTTCGCACGGCCCCGCGCGTCATATTTCCTAAACTTGTGGAAGGCAAAACCGTTGCTGACCGCCTCGTTGAGCAGCGCGCGTATCATCTCGCGGTATTTGATGAACTCCCGGACGTCGGCCCGTTTGGAAAGCACCTCGCCCTGCTTGATGATCTCGCCGACCAGCCCTTCAAAGTACGCTTGATAATGCGCCTCGCTCATGGCGGTCAAATGCTGCGCGAAGGAAACCGGCTCAACCTCGTTATGCACAGCCTGCCCTGCTGCAAGCCGTGCTGTGTTTTCCGCCGTTCCCTGTCGAATTTGATTGATTTTCATCTGCGCACCCCTACTTCAGTGCGTCGATACGCCAACCCTTTTCGTCCTCCTCCTGTGTTGTGTAATAGGCTTCCAAGCCCCTGTGCGTCTTGCTCATATCGCGCATCTCACCGGCGGCGGCTTCCCGCATGTCGATGATCTTCTTCTCGATCTTCTCGTCCAGCGCGGCGATATTGCGAAGCACCGCGCCGATGGTCTCCCGGCTTTGGCGCAGCGCTTCCTCGCCCGCCGGCTTATCCAAATACCCCGTTTGCTGGAGCGATCGTATCTGCTCGTCAAGCAGGGTGACCTCCTGGATCTTTTCCTTGCGCGCGTTAAAGACCTGCTGCATCTTTTGCAGGATCTCATCGGTATCCGTGTGGGTAGACACAAACCGATCCAGATCCAGCGTGATCTCATAGATCGAAAGCAGCATCCCCGCCTTCTCTTGATACAGCAGCGTCATTCCGTCCTCCATCGCACAGGGTTACTCCTCAATGGCATAGCTGTGACCGCATTCGTTGCGGATCGCCTGCCACGCGTCACGCAGATCCTCCGCGATGGTGATCACCGGTTCGACAAGGTTGACGTCCTTGGTCATGTTCGCCTGCGCGGTCTCCCAAAGCATGAAATCATACAGCTTCATCAGGCTTGCGGAAACCTCATAGCGAAGATCCAAGCTGTGCAGCAGCTCGTCCACGATGTCCTGCGCGCCGATGAAGTATTTATTGGCCTTCTCGTAATCGCACTCCTCGGTGTAGAGCTTCGCAAGCTTGAGCTTTTTGATAAGCCCCTCGTAGAGCATAATGGTAAGCTCGATCGGGCGCGCCATCATCACGTTGTCGTTCTGATAGCGCTGCAAAGCGTTTGCCGTCGCGTATGCACTCATATACATAGTTTAGTCCTCCTCACCGTGTCAGGCGATACTCATTTGGGAACCAAGCCACTCGCTTTGGGATTGCAGCTGGGAAAGCAGCTTTTCCATCTGCGCGTATTTAAGGTAATAGCTTTCCTGCTTATCGTAAAGCTTTGCAAGCATGTCGTCCATGTCGTCCGTGTAATCGCTGATCCTTTGGGTGGTATCCGAGATGACGCTTCCGCGCATCGTGGTGGAAAAGTCCTTCATGATGTTGGAAACGCGCGTAAAAAAGCCGTCCTTGGAGGTGTTGGGCGCGGTGGCGGCAACGCCGGTCGTATCCGTGGCGTTCATGGTCTTCTGTACCGCCGTCGGATCCGCTTGCAGCATGCTCTCAAGCTTCTTTTCATCCAGCACCAGCTTGCCTTGGCTTGTCTTCCAGTCATCCGCGCTCCAGCTTGTGGTGCTGATGCCCAGATCCATCATGCTAAGCCCTGTCTCCTCGTTCTTCACAAGAAGCTGCGAACGCAGGCTGGTAAGAAGGTTGCCGATGGTGGAATCGTTGCGCAGGATGCCGCTCTTGGCCTTTTCGTCCCACTTTTTGGCCTCGTCCTCGCTTAATTCCTCGCGCTGCTCGTCCGTCAGCGGCGGGTACTTGCTGTTAACGTCCTCGGTGTAATATTTATTGAGCTTCTCGATCAAACCGTTGTAGCTCTCCACGAACTTCTTCATGGCGTCCACGGTGGGCTGCGTATCGCGCGTTACACTCGCCGCGAGACCCGCGCCGCCCGCCGCGTCGTAATCGCCTTTGATCTGGAAGGTGATGCCGTCCTTGGTGATGGTGTTGGAATCGCTCGTCACGGTGCTTTGAACGCCGTTTGCCATGACCGTCATGGAGGCGTCTGTGCCGCTGATGGTCGCGTCGCTTAAGCCGAAAACGCCCAAGCCCTCGATTTCCAGCGTGCTTGCTTCCCCCGTCTTGTTGTTGGTGATGCTGAAGGAATTGCTAAGCTCGCTGAAATTGAAGGTCGTGTCCGCGTCCGTATCCGTATTGATGGTGTTCATCATGGAGCGAAGCGTCGTTTTTTCCGGATCGAACGTGAAGTTTTTGCCGTTGATGGTCACGCCGTCCGCCGTAAAGGCCGCGATCTGTGCGTCGAGCGCACCGATCTGCTCCGGCGTGACGGCCCGCTTGCGCATCGCGTCAAGGATCGTATCGTCGCGCGTGATCTCCGCCGTATGCACGCCCTCGCTTACGCCGAAGAAGCCGTCGTCGCCAAAGGCTTTGCCGGTCACGTTTGTGAGCGTCATCTTATTGGTGTTTCCTGCGTCAAAAGTGAAGGATACGTTGGTTTTCCCATCTTCACCGGGATTCGTCGACGCCGTGAGAGAGATGCCCTTTCCGTCAAGCGCGCTTTGGATGTCGCCCAACGTCGCTTCGCCGTCGAATTTCAGCGTTGGTGTTTCCCCGTTTACGGCGAATTCGAGATCCTCGCCCTCCGCAAGGCCAAACGCTTCACGCAGATCCTTTACCTTCATATCCATAAGGTTCGTTCCTTCCGGAACGGTGATCGCGTTCTG
>CAZNAL010000040.1:0-1625 GCA_964571055.1 uncultured Oscillospiraceae bacterium
GTATCCCGTACAAATTCTTCTTTTCAATGCTTGACATTTAATAGTGAGTCTCCTATGTTGATTTTCTCTTTCACGATATACAGCGGACGGCCCTTCGCCTCATGGAGTATGCGCGTGATGTACGCGCCCATCACGCCCATGGCAAGCAAAACGACGCCGCCCAAGAGCGCCAAGCCGCAAAACGCCCACAGCCATGCCGCCGCGCCGCAGGTAAACGCACATACAAGAAGCGCCATAAAGCCCGCGACGGATAAGGCGCACACGAAGGAACCGATCCAAAACGGCCAAAGCAGCGGCGCGTCCGAAAAGCCGAGAATGCCGTCCACCGCAAGGTTCAGCATCTTTTTCAGGGAATACTTGGTTTCCCCCGCCGCGCGCGGCGCGCGCACATACTCGACCGGCACCGCCGTAAACCCCATCCACGCGCTCATGCCGCGCAGGAACCTGTCGTGCTCGCGCATCGCGAGAAAATGATCGGCGACCTTGCGGTCGAGCAAGCGAAAGTCGCCGGTGTCCGGCGGTATCGGGTATGCGCTTAGCTTATCCAGCACCCGATAGTAGCAATGCGCCGTGACTTTTTTAAAGAAGGTCTCGCCCTCGCGGCGGATACGTTTGCCGTAAACAATATCGGCGCCGTCCTCCCAAGCCTCCGCCATCCGCGCGATGACCTCGGGCGGGTCCTGCAAATCCATGTCGATGATGATCAGCGCGTCGCCCCGCGCCGCGTCCATGCCCGCTGTCACCGCCAGCTGGTGGCCAAAGTTGCGCGAGAAGGAGAGCACCTTGACATGTGCGTCCGCCCTTGCGATCTCCCGCAGCACGGACAGGGTATCGTCCCGGCTCCCATCGTCCACAAAGATCATCTCATACGCGTATGGCAGCGCCGCAAGCGCGTCCCGCATACGGCTGTACGCCGCGCGCGCTACGGCTTCCTCCTGATAGGCGGGCGCAATGAGCGAAAGCATTTTCTGCACGGAACGCATCCTCCTTACGCATTATTTTACGTTACCTATTATAACCGCTAATAGCAAAGTCCACAATCCAAATCACTCGGTATCGCAAAAAAAGCGCGCCGCCCCTTGCAAGCGGGACAAAATGGGATATAATAAGTTAGCAATCTTTGATTTCGTATATTTAAGATAAAGGAGATTTTTAGAGCATGGCAATGGTTACTACAAAAGAAATGTTTCAGAAGGCTTATGAGGGCGGCTACGCCATCGGCGCTTTCAACGTCAACAACATGGAGATCATTCAGGGCATCACCGAGGCCGCCAAGGAATTGAGCGCCCCCTTGATCCTGCAGGTAAGCTCCGGCGCGCGCAAGTACGCCAACCACACATACCTGATGAAGCTCATCGAGGCGGCGGTGATCGAAACCAGCCTGCCCATCGCCGTTCATCTTGACCACGGCGACACCTTTGAGCTTTGCAAGAGCTGCATCGACGGCGGCTTCACCTCCGTCATGATCGACGGCAGCCATCACAGCTATGAGGATAACGTAAAGCTTACAAAGCAGGTCGTCGAGTACGCGCACGATCACGGCGTGGTGGTCGAGGGCGAGCTTGGCCGCCTTGAGGGCGTGGAAGACGACGTCAAGGTAGAGGCCGGCATGGGCAGCTACACCG
>CAZNAL010000040.1:1635-17037 GCA_964571055.1 uncultured Oscillospiraceae bacterium
CGGCGCGTATAAATTTAAGCCCGGCACCAAGCCGCAGCTTCGCTTCGACATCCTTGAGGACGTTTCCAAGCGTCTGCCCGGCTTCCCCATCGTGCTGCACGGCGCAAGCTCCGTCATCCCCGAATTTGTGGAGATGGTCAACAAGTACGGCGGAAACATGCCCGACGCCATCGGCGTACCGGAGGATATGCTCCGGCAGGCCGCGCGCATGGCGGTATGCAAGATCAACATCGATTCGGATCTGCGCCTTGCCATGACTGGCACCATCCGCAAGTGCTTTGCGGAGCACCCCGAGCAGTTTGATCCCCGCCAATACCTCAAGCCCGCGCGCGAAGCCATCAAGGGCATGGTCGCCCACAAGATCGTGGACGTACTGGGCTGCAACGGCAAAGCGTAAGCAAAGGGATACGACATGAACGAGCTGGACAACCTCATCACCATCACGGACGGCGAGGGCAACGAGATCGATTTTGAGATACTCGACATCCTAGCCTATCAAGGAACGGATTACGCCGTGCTGCTCCCGCTGGACGATGAAAGCGACCCGCCTGAGGTCACCATCCTCGAGGTGGTGCATACGGACGCCGAGGACGGCGACGACACGCTGCGCGGCCTTGACGACGAGGCGCTTTTGCAGGCCGTGTTCGACGCGTTCATGGAAAAGAACAAAGATACGTTCGATTTTCAATAAAGCAAAGGCAAGCGTACAAAAGGGCAGCCGCAGGGCTGCCCTTTTCTGTCTCTATTCCACCGTCAGCGGTGCGAAACCGGCGTTCAGAAACGCCGCGAGGGGTTCCGGCTGTAGCTTCAGGGAACACCCCTTGACCCCGCCGCTTACCTCAATATGGTCGAAAAGCTGCGCCGTCTCGTCAAAGAAGGTCGGATACGCCTTTTTCATGCCGATGGGCGACACGCCGCCGCGCTCATACCCGGTGAGGTTTTTAAGCTCCCGCACGGGCACGAGCGCCACGCCCTTATCCCCCATGGCGGCCGCAGCCTTTTTTAGATCCAGCTCGCCGGAAACGGGAATGACGAACACGGCGACGCCCTTGCGCTCCCCACGCGCGCACAAGGTCTTGAAGCTCTCGTCGGCAGATACGCCCAAGAACTCACAGACGGCTTCGCCCGAAAAGACTCTGTCGCCCAAATCGTAATACAGCGGCGTATAGGCAATACCCGCCGTATCCAGCTGCCGCATGGCGTTGGTTTTGCTCTCGTGCTTTTGCATCGCTAGATCTTAGCCTCGCACGCCGCCGCGCGCTCCTGTTTCGCGGAGCGCACGCACCACACCGCCACCGCGCAGCCTATGATCGCCGCGCCAAGCAGCGCGAGAAGCGGCGGCTTCTCCCCGATAAACAGGAATACCCATATGGGATTGAGCACGATCTCCACGGTTGAAATCAGCGCACAGGCAAGCGGCGTCGTAAGCTTCATCGCATAGCCCATGATGATGTGAGGCACGGACACCTGAAAAAGGCCGCAGAGCAGCACGATCCAAAGAATCCCGCCGCCCATGGGCAGCGTGCGGATATCCGCCGTGAACACGCCGACGCCCGCGAGAAGGTTACCCAGCATCAGCCCCGTAAGACGAACGTCCAGCTCCTGATCCGTCATGCAAATGATCTGCATGGCATAGGTCGCGCCCGAAAGCAGCGCTACGACGTTTCCCAAAAGGCTGCCCGGGCTTTCGGAAGAAGCGAATACGCAGGCCGTGCCCGCAAACGCCGTCAGCACGACGACAAAATCACCCATCTTATACCTTTTACCCAAAAGCAGGATGCTAAAGAGGAGAAAGAACGCAGGCTCCACATATTGCAGCGCCACAGCGCTTGCCGCCGTCGTTCGCTTGAGCGCGAAAAAGTAGAACAGGATCGTCAATCCCACGCTGGCGGCGCTGCCCAAAGAATAGCGGTTCACCACGATGCGAAGCTTCATCACGCGCATATATACGAACATCGTAAGCGCCGAAAGTACGCCGCGCCATCCTGCCAAGCAAAGGCCCGGCCAGGGGATCCCCTTGGCAAGCAGCCCGGAGAAGCTCCATACGATCGGGCAGATGAGCATAAGCAGCATGCCCTTGGTGTTGTCCTTCATGATACCCTCCACAGCGCGTTGGCATTCTTTATATTATATCTTACTTTTCGCATCTGGGAAGGGGTTTCCTAAAATAATCCTCAATTCACCACAGCTTCTTCACAGTTGCTCGCTTGACGCTTTCCCGCGCCGTTGTTATAGTTAAAAAAGGAAGCGGCCTTTGTGGCCGCGGACGGGAGGATCGATCCTATGCGACGCTTGATTTTATGCGCTATATTACCGACCTTGCTGCTTGCAGCCGCCTGTGCTGCACCCGCCGCGCAGCAGCCGCAGACCGCCCCCGCCCAAGCGGCAGAGCCAACGCCCGTCCCCGTGGCGACAGCGGCGCCAAGCGCCGCGCCCGCCGCGAAGAAACAATACGCCATCCAAGGCCCGGACGGAAAGCTGCAATTCGTAGACGCGGATACCTTCCAGATCTCCATGGATTCGCCGGGCGACGTCTGCCACGCGGGCGAGGACATCCCCATCAGCCACTGCGCCGACTGTCCGCAGGCAACCGAGGGCTATAACACAGACGTCTGCACCGAGTTTTCGTGCTGCTGCCCCTTCTGTCCCTATGCCATCGTCAGCTCCGCCTACGCAGGCCGTCAAGCCAACGCCGTCAGCGACGCCGCCGCGCCGGAGGCGTCGCCTGCAAAACAGGAAAACCCAGCGTCCTAACGGCGCTTTATGTTATGAAAAGAGCGCGGCTGCACAAGCCGCGCTCTTTCATTTTGTTGTCTTTGCGCTTAGATATCCGTTTTCCATAAGCCGTGCAGGTTGCAGAACGCGTAGACCGCTACGGGCGCGTCATCCGCCGTCAGCATAAACGCGGCTTGGGGCGCGTCGCCCGGCTGCAGCGTTTTTCGCTGCCTTCCCTTCTTGCTTTCCAATACGATCCACTCGATAAAATGCTTCTCCTCCATGGGATGGACGGCGCTGCCGACTTCTATGGTAACCAAGCCTCCGTCCACATGCGCTACAGGCACATGCTTTTCATGCGACGCGTCCACAACGCCCGGCAAAATCTCCTGCATGGGTTCTCCGCAGCAGATCACCGGCACGCCGCTCTCCTTCACAAACGCGATGGTGTTTCCACAATGCGCGCAACGGAACAATCTCATAACCGTTTCCTCCTTTCGTATGATACATGGGCGCTTTGTTTCCCCCGCGCCCAAATCGAACCGTACACATTCGGGGGCTACCTGTGCTTGCAGGGGCTGTCCCACACGATCTTGTCCCGATCCACCGCAAGCGTCTTCCGTTCGGCGCCGCGGGAAAAGAACGCGTCTCCCGTTTCCAAAAAACCGAAGGGACGGCACAGGTTTTGTTCGTGCGCGTCCGCGTCGATCAAAACGCGCGCGCCGGGCAGGTCGTCCACGCGGTTCAAAAGCGCGCGCAGCACCAGATCGTCAAACATCTGCCCGCGATACGCAGGCGTCACCGCGATGTGCCCTATGCAAATATCCCCCTCAAGAGGATGCATGCGCCCCGCCGCAATAGGCTGCGCTTCCTCCTCATCCCAAACGAGAAGATGCGCCGAGATCGCGTCGAATTCATCGAACTCCTCCTGCGCGGGTACGCCCTTCTCCTCCACAAATACGCGGCGGCGCACCTCCATGGCGGCAGCGCCCTCCTTTGTACCAAAGCTGAATCGTGCTGAAAACATGTATGCCTCCCGACGCTTTTCTACATAATTATAGTACCTGTTTTCGCGTGGAAAGTAAACAGAGCGGGCCGCCAAAAGTTTTTTGTTGCGCTCGCGGGCGATTTGGTGTATGCTTTTGGAGTCGAATTGTAAAAAAATATAACTCGTTTTTGATCAGAGGAGCTTTCATGCGCGAACATCCCGGGATTACAACACCACAACCACCCGACGCCGCGCACCGGCGTGCCGTTAGGACGCTTTGGGCGTTGGCGGCGATCCTCGCGGCAGTGTTTCTGTTTTCCTTCAGTCTGGGGCGCTACGGCGTGCCGGCGGGGCAGGTGCTGCGCATCCTCGCAAGCCGCGTGCTGCCCGTCGCGCAGACGTGGACGGAGCAAATGCAGACCGTCGTCGTTAACATCCGTCTGCCGCGCATCCTGATGGCATGCCTTGTGGGCTGCTGTTTATCCGCCGCGGGCGCTTCGTATCAAGGCGTTTTTCAAAACCCCATGGCTTCGCCCGACATACTGGGCGCATCCTCCGGCGCGGCTTTCGGCGCGGCGCTGGCGATCCTTTTGGGCGCAACAAGCCGCGGCGTTACGCTTGCCGCCTTCGCCTTCAGCATGCTCACCGTCTGCGCGGTATTTTTGATCGCGCAGCGCGCGCCCGGCATGCGCGTCGTCAACCTGATTTTGGCGGGCATCATGGTAAGCTCTCTCTTTACAGCCGGCACCTCCTACATCAAGCTCGTGGCCGACCCCACCAACCAGCTTCCCGAGATCACCTATTGGATGATGGGAAGCCTCTCGGGGGCTAAGCTTAAGGATATTGCAATGGCGATCCTGCCTATGGCGATCGGTCTCGTTCCTCTGCTGCTGCTGCGCTGGCAGCTCAATCTTCTCACGCTGGGCGAGGAGGAGGCGCGCGCGCTGGGCGTCAATACCAACCGCATCCGCTTTTTCGTGATCGTATGCGCCACGCTCATCACCGCGTCAAGCATCGCGGTCTCCGGCATGATCGGCTGGGTGGGGCTTGTGATACCGCATCTTTGCAGGAAGCTCGTCGGCAGCAACTATCGCTATCTCATGCCCGCCTCCATGCTGACGGGCGCGGCGTTCCTGCTGATCGTGGACGACGTGGCGCGCAATCTGCTGGCCGTAGAGATCCCCATCGGTATTTTGACCGCCTTCATCGGCGCGCCGTTCTTTATTTACCTCATCACGAAAAAGGAGAAAACGCTGTGAGCCTAGTTGTTGAAAAGCTATCCTTCTCCTATTGCACGCGCAGCGTGCTCCGCGACGTTTCCTTTTGCGCGGAGGACGGCAGGCTTCTTGCGATCCTCGGCCCCAACGGCGTTGGCAAGACCACGCTGTTCCGCTGCATATTGGGTCTTTTGTCCCATTACACGGGCGATATTCTTCTAAACGGCGTCAACGCGCGCACGCTTCCGCCTCGCGAGCTTGCGCACCATATCGCCTATATCCCCCAGCAGCACGGGCAAGCCTTCAACTACTCGGTGCTGGATATGGTGCTGATGGGCACGTCGCACAGGGTATCCGCGTTTTCCGCGCCCAAGAAGCGGGAGCTGGAAGCCGCGTGCGCGGCGCTTTCGCGCGTGGGCATACAGCATCTTTCGGAAAAGAACTACGCACACCTTTCCGGCGGCGAACAGCAGCTTGTGCTCGTGGCGCGGGCGTTGGCACAGCAAACCAAGACGCTTTTGATGGACGAGCCGACGTCCAGCCTCGATTACGGCAACCAGACCCGCATACTCGAGCAGGTGCGCGCGCTTGCCAAGGAGGGCTATACCGTACTTTTGAGCACGCACAACCCGCAGCACGCGCTTTGGTACGCGGACGCGGCGCTCGCCTTGCAGGATGGTCATGTCGCGGCCTTCGGCGCACCCGACGAGGTGCTCACACCTGCGCTCGTGTCCTCGCTCTACGGGGTGGACGCGCAGTTTGTTCACACGGCGGACGGCAGCGTGATCGTCCCCTTCTCTAAGGATCGTCTATCCGCCGCCGAAGCCCCCTCTCGCGCTTCCTTATAAAGTTCGCAATAGAAAATGATGACAGGAGGAATAGAACCATGAAAAGAACCCTTTCTTTGGCGTTAGCGCTTCTGCTGACGCTGTCCCTGTTCGCGGGCTGCGCGGCGCCCGCCGCGCCCACAGTACCAAGCGCCGCGCCCGTTTCGGAGCCTGCCGCAGTACCCGCTACCGAAGCGCCGGCTCCCACCGAAGAACCCGCACCCACGACAAGGGCCTTCACGGATTCCGTGGGACGCACGGTGGAGCTGCCCGTCAGCGTCGATAAGATCGCCGTTTCAGGCCCGCTTGCGCAGATCGCGGTCTTCGCGTTGGCGCCGGATAAGCTGGTGGGTATCGCGCTTGCTTGGGACAAGACCGCCGAACAGTATCTTGCTACGGAATACTACAATTTGCCCGAGCTTGGCCAGCTTTACGGCGGCAAGGGCGAATTGAACCTTGAAACGCTGCTTGCAAGCGGCGCGCAGGTCGTGATCGACGTGGGCGAGCCCAAGGGCAGCATCGTGGAGGATCTCGACGCGCTGCAGGAGCAGACGGGCGTCCCCTTTGTGCACATCACCGCCACCACAGACTCCATGGGCGAAGCTTATACAAAGCTTGGCGAGCTTCTTGGCATGCCCGCGGAAGCCGAGGCGCTGCGTGAATACTGCGACGCGACCTATAAAAAGATCAACGAGATCGCCGCGACGGTGGAAAAGGCCGATCTGCTCTACTGCTTGGGCGACGCCGGGCTCAACGTAATCGCGCAGGGCTCCTATCACGCGGAGATCATCGACCTTTTAAGCAACAATCTTGCCGTCGTGGACGAACCCTCCTCCAAGGGAAGCGGCAACGAGGTGGATATGGAGCAGATCCTCAAGTGGAATCCTTCCGTCATCCTCTTTGCGCCGGACAGTATTTACGCGACCGTCGGCGAGGAGAGCGCGTGGAAGGATGTGACCGCGATCAAAAACGGCGCCTATTACGAGGTTCCCTTCGGCCCGTATAACTGGATGGGCTTCCCGCCCTCCGTGCAGCGGTATTTGGGTATGCTGTGGATGGCGAAGCTGCTTTATCCCAAAGCCACGGCGGATTACGATCTTTACACCGAAGCGAAAGCATATTTTTCGCTCTTCTACCATGCGGAGCTTACCCAAGCGCAGTTCGACGCGCTGATCGCAAACTCTCTCGGCAAGCAGGCGGAAATGTTACAACCCGCCGCGTAAACGCCGCGTTAGCGCTTTACAAAACGCGTCTTTGATGAAAAGGCGCGTTTTTACTTACAGACGGTCTTTTCTATGCTATGATACTAATATACAGCCGCTAGGAGGATACAGCCCATGGCGCGTGTGACCGTTTGGACAAAGCAGCACGAAAGCGTGGCGGAAACGCTCAAGCGCACCGGACGCTATACGGCGAAAAGAGACTTTGTCATCAAGGATTTGCAGGAGCACGCAGCGCTTGTGCTGGAGGTATACGATTGGCTGACGGCGCACACGCCCAACGCGCGCCTTCGTCCGGCGGACGCGGAATATCCCATATGGGTATCCCCCGCGCGCGACGCTGTGATGCTGCCAAGTCCGCATACGGTGATCTTGGAGCTTTCCGTCGATCCCGCACTGATCACAAAAGTCAATATAGGCAAATGGGGCGCCATGCTCAATTACGCCTATATCCCCTCGGACGCGGCGGACGCCAAGCGCCACAAAAAGCTGCTGGAAGCCTGCGGCGTCAGCGACGCGAAGGCATTTATGTCGCGCTTTTATCCGCAAATCAAGCAGGAGATCGAAGAAAGCTGGGATCGCCTGTTCGACGATTCCATACTGCTCGATAACGACAGTTATTACGGCAATCTTTGGGAGGTAAGGCAGGAATGGGTAACGCGGATCCTTCGATAACGCTCTATTCTGCACAGGGACAGGCGGTACGGGACGCGCTTACAAACGACGGCGTTTGTTTTTCGCGCCGCGCGTATGTGCAGGCAAAGTACGCCGAAAGCGCGCCCGTGTTTCTCACGGCCTACGATTGGTTCGCAGAAGCCGCGCAAGCGTACGTTCCCAAGCCCGCGAACGCGGAATATCCCTACTGGGCGTTTGCGGATCTGCACAGCTTAGAGCAGAGCTTGGAGCAGCGCGTGCTGACGCTGCGCGTACCCGCCGATGCGGCCGTTTTTTTCGATATGTATGACTGGAACAAGGTGCTGCGGCTGCAGTACATAGGCGAAACGCAGGTGGAGGAAAGGGCTTTTCGTAGCGAACTGTCCGCTTGCGGCCTGCGGGAAACCGACGTGATGCTCACCGCCTTTTATCCCGAACTCAAGAAGCGGATACAGGAAAGCTGGCAGCTTCTCTTTCGCCACCACGCGGCGATCAAGGCAGGAAACACCGCGGGCGTAGGCAGCGTGCAGGCGGCGCTTTGGCAGCTCAAACGCGAATGGGTGATCGATTAGACGGGATCGCGTGCCGGCGCGGCATCGGCGCGAAGGCCGAATTGCAGCAGCAGCGCCGCGAGAACGGAAAGCATTGCGCCAAAGGTAAAGGGCGCAAACGCGCCGAAGGTATCCCACAAAAGTCCCGCGATCACGCTTGCGGGCAGCAGCGCTGCGCCAACAAGCGTAGCGTGCAGCCCCAGCATCGTGCCCTTGAGTCGCGCGGGGGCGATCTCGGCGATGAACGCGCGCTCCACCCCCGCCACCATCGCGGTATACAAGCCATAGAGCACAAACGCGAGAAGCATCACAGCACGCGACGAAGCAAACGCGAAGCACAGATATACGAGCGCGAAGATGCCGTAGCCGATCACCAGCACGCGCTTGCGCCCGATGCGATCCGATCTCTTGCCGAAGGGAATAGAGAAAAGCGCCGCCACAAGGTTATAAACAAAGTAAAGCAATATCACATCCGTATCGGAAAAGCCGACGTCCATCGCCCGCAGAAGCAGAAACGTGTTGGAGGAATTGCCCAGCGTAAATAGAAACGCAACGAAAAGATACAGTTTCAGCCTTCCGTCCAGCGCCCCCGCGTTCTTCCAAAACCGCTCACGCGCCGCCGCAGCGCGCGGCTCCTTCTTCTCCTTGATAAAGCCGAACATCATGAGCGATAGAAATACGGGGATCATGGAAAGGGCGAAGATGGTTTTATAGCCGTCTTTCCCTATGCTTTGGAACAGAAAGAACGCAAGCAGGATGCCCACCGCCGAGCCCGCCATGTCGAGCGCCTTATGAACGCCGAACGCGCGCCCCATGTGCGCCTTATCCGCGCTTTCCGACACCATCACGTCGCGCGGCGCGGTGCGGATACCCTTCCCGAAACGGTCGATGAGCCGCGCAAAGAGTATGCCCGTCCACGAGGTCGCAAACAGCACCGCGAGCTTATAGAATACGCCCGCCGCGTAACCACAGAATGCGATGGGCTTCTTACGCCGGTATCGATCGCTGATGTAGCCGCCGAACACCTTCAAAAGGCTTGCCACGCTCTCCGCGACCCCCTCGATCACGCCCACAAGCGTCGGCGTCGCGCCAAAGGCCGCCGTCAGATAAATGGGGATCAGGGGATACACCATTTCGCTGGACACATCCGCAAAAAAGCTCACAAGCCCAAGAAACAGGATGTTTTTGAAGCCCTTCTCCCAAAGCGCGTCCTTGTTTTCCATACGTTTCGCCTCGTTTTCGCTCCCTAGTATAGCATGGTGCGCGCGCGTTTTCCATCCCGCAGCCTTGGGGAAAATGGTTGCAAAGCGCGCCGGAAGCCAATATAATAGGTGCAAACAAAGAAAAGATTGTGGGAGGATACGGATATGGGTCTTTTGAAGAAGCTTTTCGGTATCGGCGTCACCGCCGGCGCGACCGTCGCCGCCGTGCGCGTATCGGACAAGTATAAGGAGAACAATCCCGACGGCGTGCAGGACGTCAACGGCGACGGCAAGGTGGACTCCAAGGACGTCATGATCGAGGTCAAAAAGGCCGCGAGCGAGGTCTATAACCAAGCGTCCGCCAAGGTGAAGGAAAAAACGCCGGAATACAAGGAAGCCTTCAACAGCACCATGCAAAAGGCCAAGGATACGGTCAACAACGTGGTGGAGGATATTAAAAACTAAGGTTTCGCAAATACGGGCAGCGCGGCGCAGATGCGCCGCGCTGCCTGCGTTATAACGCTTCGTAATCGCCGCGCGCATACGTTCGCGCCCGCGAAGGTATTTCTTCCGTTTCCCACGTGTGCTATAATGGCAACGTGGGTAAAATGAAAGCATCGGGAGGACACGCCATGGATAAGGTTCGCATCATCGAGATCAAGGAGAGCATATTTGCCGACAACGACGCGAAGGCGGCGAAGATGCGCGAGCAGCTCAAAGCTCAAAAAACATTTTTACTGAATTTGATGTCCTCTCCCGGCTCCGGCAAAACGACGACGCTGCTGCGCACGATCGAACGGCTGCAAAACGATTTTCGCATGGGCGTTATGGAGGCGGACATCGATTCGGACGTGGACGCGACCAAGATCGCGACGACAGGCATCAAGACCATACAGCTTCACACGGGCGGCATGTGCCATTTAGACGCGGGCATGACGGCGCAGGGGCTTGCGGAGCTCGGCACGGCGGGGCTTGATTTGGTGGTGCTTGAAAACGTAGGCAACCTCGTATGCCCCGCGGAATTCGACACGGGCGCTGTGAAAAACGCCATGATCCTCTCCGTTCCCGAAGGGCACGACAAGCCGCTGAAATACCCCCTCATATTCACCGTGTGCGACGCGCTCATCATCAATAAGATCGATGTGCTTCCCTATTTCGATTTCGACATGGATAAGGTGACGGAATACGCGCACATGCGCAATCCCAAGCTGAAGATATTCCCGCTCTCCGCCAAAACCGGCGAGGGCATGGACGCGTGGGTCGATTGGCTTAGACGCGAGACGCTTTGCTGGAACCAAGGCGAAGTCTAAACGCCTACGCCGTCACGACAAGCCGCCCTTCCACATGCGCGTCCGGCGCTTCCGTCGAAGCGAAAAGCTCCTCGTAGATCGCGCGGCAGGAGGTGCCTACGACGCGTGGGCGGCGGTTCTTTTCTACTTCTTCCAACGCGACGCCGAAGAAATCTTGAAAATTTTCATAATGATATTTCTGTATTCCCAATTTGACGCGTTGCGCGTCGCCGATCTCTTGGCCGTTGAGGCTGAATTCTATAAAACGCTGCGCGCCCCTTGACCAAACGAAGCGCACGCCTTTGGAATACTGATAAAATTCCGTATGCGCCCCCTCCGCGAACGCTTCCTCGCGGCAAACAAAGGCGATCATGCGCCGAAGCTGCGCGCCCGTGACCTCGATCAAGTGCAGCGTGTCGTCATAGGGAAACATCTCATGGAGCGACTGAAGCGTTACGATAGGTCCGAAGGTCTTCATACGCAGGCTGCCCGAGCCGAGCAGCATCACGTCAAAGCTGGAATCCTTCTGCATGACGTCCGCAAAGAGGTTGCCTACCTCCGTCTCCTCATAGCGCGAGGGATGCGTAAGCGCGCGCGGCAGGTAGGATAGCACCCGGCCGTATTTTTCATCGGTCTGCCGTTTATAGGTATGGATCAGCTCCTCGAGCATCCTATCCGCCGGGCAATGGCCGGAATCGATGGGAACGCACGCCCACTTCGTATCGAGTACCGCGTGCGTGTTTTCGTCGAACGTCAGATCCAATCGGCCTATCTGATCCGTTCCCATACCGGCCTGCACGATGCGAACGCCGTTTACGCAGCAGGGTTCCTGCAAAAGCGTATGCGAATGCCCGCCGATGATGAGGTCTACGCCCCAGTTTTCGTCCAGCAGCGCCGCAAGCTGCTTGTCCGCTTCAAAGCCGATGTGCGAAAGCACGACGGTATAATCTACGTCCGTGGTCTTGTAGGTATCGCAGATCACGCCGACCTCCTTGGCCGCCTCCCGCACGTCGATAAAGGAGCCGATCACAGCTTCCCCCTTGGCGCTTGCGAGCACCTCGTCCGTGATCACGCCGATAAACATGATATGAAGCCCCTCGCGCTCCAGCACGCAGTAGGGCGTAAACAGGCGTACGTGATTGGTGGTGATAAACAGATTCGCGTTGATGATGGGAAAGCGCGCGCACTTTTCGATGAACAGCAGATGCGCGACGCCGTAATCGATCTCATGGTTGCCAAGCGTCACCACATCGGGCGAAATCAGATTCATGATCTCGATGGTGGAAAGCCCCTTATACTCGCTGTCGATGATGGAGCCTTTGAACATGTCCCCGGCGATGGCGTAGATCACGTTCTCCTCCTCGGCGCGCACGCGCTTGACGTAGCCCGAGAGCATGGATACGCCGCCCAGCAGCTTATCTTCCACCTTCTCCGATAGAAAATCGCCGTGCATGTCGTTGGAATGCAGGATCGTGAGATGTTTTTGCGTCGTCATAACGTCCTCCCCAAGCATAGTACATTTACAGTATAACAAAAGGGCTTGCATAAAAAAAGCAAAAAAGGGGTTGTAGTATAGCGCATACTTGCTACAATATCGGTAACGGCGCCGGAATCACACAAAAAGGAGCGATTTCATGGAGAATTTGACACTGACCCCCATCGGGAAAATCATCGTCCGCGACGGCTGCCCGGCTATCGAGCTGGACAAGCGCTACAGTCCCGCGCTGAGAGGGCTGGAGGGCTTCGACTACGCGCAGGTGCTTTGGTGGTTCGACGGCTGCGACAACGCGGCCGCGCGCGACGTCCTCACGGTGGAAAAGCCTTATACCAAGGGCCCCGACATGCTGGGCGTTTTTGCCACGCGCTCGCCCGCGCGCCCCAACCCCATCGCGCTCTCCACGTGCTATGTGACCTATGTCGATCGGGAGAACGGCGTGCTCGGCCTTGCGTATATCGACGCGAACGAGGGCAGCCCCGTGCTGGACATCAAACCCTACACGCCCAGCCTGGACAGGGTGGAAGACCCGTCCGTACCGGGCTGGTGCGCGCATTGGCCCAAGGACTGCGCTTCCTCCGGCGATTTTGACTGGGAAGCGGAGTTCAACTTCTAGTCGCGCACCAGTATCCGTTCGCAAACCGACCGCCATGACAGCGCGCTAAGCTTTGGCCTTGGCCGCGGCGAAGCGGCGGCCTCGCGTATCGCCGCCGCCAGCGCGCGCGCGAAGGCGGGCAGCGCCTCCGGATACGGCGTATCCGCGTCCGCCATGCGCGGCGGCGCGACAAAGCGTATGCCATGCGACGGGACGTTTTCATCCATCCATGTCCGTATGCCGGGAAGATCCGTGCACACCGCCTTCATGCCGCAGGCCAAGGATTCCGCCAGCACCAGCGGCAGCCCTTCGTAAAACGAGGGCAGCACAAAAACGTCTCCGGCGTTGCATTCCTCCGCCAGGCGCGTCTGCGTCAGGTTTCCAAGCAGCGTCACGTCAAAGCCGCATCGCGCGATGCGCCTTTCCGCCTCCTCGCGCTGCCCTTCGCTGTTCCATCCCCCGCAAAGGCGCAGCGAAACATCCTCGCGCCGCCAGCCAAGCAGAGGCAGCGCGTCGAGCAGGCTGTATACGCCCTTCTTCTCGGAAATCTTCCCCGCAAACACGAGCCGGACGCCGCTGTGAGGCGTCCTTTCTTCTTTATCGTAAAAAATGTGATCGTTATAACCGCTGCCCACCACGCGCACGCGCGCGTCCGCAAGGCCGTAGCATGTTATCGCCGCGCGGCGCTGCTCGCCGTGCAGGCAGAACACCCTGTCCAACGCCGCAACGCCGCTTTTGATATACGCTTGGCGCAGCGAATTTGTGTACATTTGCCGAAGGTCCGAACCGTGACATATGCCCCAAACCGGCAGATTTGGGAAAAGCAGCCGCGTCAGCGCGGTCAAAAGATACAGATGATGGCAAAGGATCACGTCCGGCTGAAACGCCGCCACAGCCTCCTGCAACACACGGCCGAAGGAAAAGAAGAACGCCGCCGCCATCTCGTCACGCAGCTGCCGATAGGTCGTACTGGGATACGGCATCTCGTCCGACATACCGACGATAGGAAAGGGCAGCGCCTCCGTTTGAAAGGTGACGGGATAAAACGCCACGCCCGGCGGAAAGGCGGCTTCGTCGCTTTCGTACACGCCTGCCACGACCGCCTGCGCGTGCCCCATGGCGGCAAACTCCCGCACAAGCTCCGTCAAATACACGCCGCTTCCGGTCGAATGCGGCTTTTGCGCGGTAACGCTTAGAATCCTCATGGCGTTTTCATCCCCTCATTTGATGCATGCAAGCGCGTCTACCGGCTTTCTCTGCGGATGCGGACAAGGCGCAGCATGTCCGCAAACAGCGCGTCCTGCGCGCGCAATTCGAGAAGCAGCCATCGCTGCCCCATACCCTCCCGCGTGCTCTCGTAAATGCGCCGTATTTCATCGGACATTTGCACCAGCTGCGCTTCCACGCGCTCCTTTTCCTTGCGTCCGATCACGACAAGCACCGCAAAAAAACCACGCTTGGGATACAGCCTGCACAGTGTGCGCCCGCCCTTATAAAAGCGTATATTCCAGCCAAGCAGCAGCCGGTCGCCGCTGTATTCTACGCTATGCAGCGCTTGCATATCGTCCTGCAGCACGCCGCACAGCACGTGGAAAAGCGGGTTGCCGATAAAGCCGTCAATTTCCTCCATGCTGGGCGCATGGTTTTTATCCGTTATATCGATCATCACACCGCACCTTCCCTTCAGCTTGTATGGAACTCATGGTTACAGCGGAGAAAAATCTTCCGCTTGTAAGATCTGTTACCTTCTATCATACAGATAATGCGCCGTTCGTCAACCGCATCTTCTTGCTTCCTTTTCCCAAGCGCCGCGGCGCAAAGCATTGTAGGCGGCGCGCCGCCGTGCTATACTCATTTTAGAATTGAGTTTACAAAACGCCTTGGCGTCGCGGGGGTAAAGCATGCACATCAGAAAGGTAACGGAACCGAAAAAAACGTATTTGGAGCTGTTGTTGTTAGCCGACGAGCAGGAGGACATGATCGACAGATACCTTGATCGCGGCGAGATGTTCGTATTGGACGACGGCGGCGTGAAAGCAGAATGCGTCGTCACCAAGGAGGGCGAGGGCGTGTATGAGCTTAAGAACATCGCCGTGTCGCCGGATTGCCAGCGACGGGGCTACGGCAAGCGCCTCGTTGACTTTGCCCTTGCGCAGTATCCCGACTGCGGCACGATGCTTGTGGGCACGGGCGACTGTCCCTCCTCCCTGTCCTTTTATACCGCCTGCGGCTTTCGGGAATCGCACCGGGTAAAGAACTTTTTTACGGACAACTACGATCACGCCATGTACGAAGACGGCGTACAGCTTGTGGACATGGTCTATCTCAAAAGGGAACGCTGAGAGGCAGATCCGTATGGATGCAAAAGCAAGAGATACAAACCCCGTTTGGGCGTTGGGGGAAGCTTTCCTTCTCATGATCGCCCTGCAAGCGGCCAAGCTATGGCTGGAAGCCCTTCTCCGTCCGCTTTCGGGCGGCGACAGCTTCTATCTGCGCATGACGACGGCGGGCGTCATGCTGCTGCTTGCCATCGTCGTGTGCCTGTATGCGCGTCTTCGCAAAACGCCGCTTTCGGTGTTTCCGCATCCCTTCGGGAGGCGCTATGTCGTCTTCACCTGCGTCGCGGCGGCGCTTCTTATCACTACGCCT
>CAZNAL010000041.1:0-15788 GCA_964571055.1 uncultured Oscillospiraceae bacterium
AACTAGGATGGAATTCTTACAAGCCCTGCGCGAAAAGCTGCTTTTCTTTGACGGCGCGATGGGTACGCTGCTGCAGGAAAAGGGTCTCAAGGCGGGCGACCTGCCCGAGCGGTGGGTGCTCGCGCACCCGGAAACGGTGCGCGCCGTCCATGCCGCCTATTGCGGCGCGGGCGCGGACGTCATCAAGACCTGCACCTTCGGCAACAGCGCCTGCAAGCTAAAAAGCGCCGGCCTTTCCGTTGCCGACGTTTCGCGCGAGGCCGTGCGCTTGGCGCGCGACGCCGTTTCGGCGCGGGGGCATGGGTACGTAGCGCTGGACGTGGGGCCGCTCGGTCGTCTCCTTCGTCCGCTGGGCGATCTTGGCTTTGAGGAAGCCGTCGATCTTTTTAAGGAACACATCGCAGCGGGTGCAAAAGACGCCGATCTCGTGCTCATCGAAACCATGACGGACGCGTACGAACTCAAGGCGGCGGTGCTCGCCGCCAAGGAAAGCTGCGACCTCCCAGTTTTTGCGACCGTTTCGCCCGACGTGAACGGGCGCATGCTCACGGGCGCGGATATGGAAGCCGTCGTAAGCCTGCTCGAGGGGCTTCGCGTGGACGGCCTCGGCCTCAACTGCGGACGCGGCCCCGCGGAACTGTTTCCTCTGCTTACAAGCATCCTCTCCCTTAGCTCCATCCCCGTCGTATTCAGCCCCAACGCGGGGCTTCCTCACGGGACGGGAGCGCAGGCGTACACGCTTTCGCCGGAAGCATACGCTTTGCATATGAAGAACGCGGCGCTTGCGGGCGCGCGGCTGCTCGGCGGCTGCTGCGGCACTTCGCCCGACTATATCCGTCACATGGTGAAAGCGTGCGCGGGGCTTTCGCCGCTTCCAATAGCGCCCAAAGGCGACACCGTCATCTGCGGCTACGGCCGCGCGGTGCGCTTTGCAAACGCGCCCGTACTCATAGGCGAGCGCATCAATCCCACGGGCAAGCCCAAGCTCAAGGCGGCGCTTCGCGAAGGCGACCACGCGCTCATTTTACAGGAGGCCGTACGACAGCAGGAAAGCGGCGCGCAGGTGCTGGACGTGAACGCGGGGCTGCCGGACATAGACGAAGCGGCGGTGCTTGAGGCGCTGGTGACCAAAATTCAAGGCGTGTGCGAGCTGCCCTTACAGCTCGATACCGTCGACGCGGAAGCGCTTTCCCGCGCGCTTCGCGTTTATAATGGCAAGCCCATGATCAATTCTGTGACGGGCGCAAAGGCCTCTATGGACGCTGTGTTCCCGCTTGCAAAAAAATACGGCGCTGTGATCGTTGCGCTGACGCTGGACGAAAACGGCATCCCCGAAACCGCCGGCGAACGCTTGGAAATCGCCAAACGCATCCTCGCGCGCGCGGCAGAATACGGGATCGACAAAAGGGATATCATCGTGGACGCGCTGACCATGACTGCAAGCGCCGCCCCGCAAAACGGCGCGGTCACGCTTGAAACACTGCGCCGCGTCAAAGAGGAGTTGGGCGTAAAAACGAGCCTTGGGGTGTCCAACGTGTCCTTTGGTCTGCCCAACCGGGAGCTGCTGAACGCCGCCTTCTTTACCCTCGCCGTCGGCGCGGGGCTGGACGCGGCCATCGTAAACCCCTATTCTTCACCCATGCTGGACGCACTGCGCGCCTGCAACGTGCTCTTGGGGAAGGATCAAGGCTGTGCGTCGTACATTAACGCCTACGCGCAAAGCGCTGCTGCGCCCCAAGCCGCCGACGAAAAAACGACGCTTGGCGAATGCGTGTACCGCGGGTTCAGCGCGGAGGCCGTCAGGCAGGCGCGCCTATTGAAAGCCGATCCCTTAGGCGCGATCGACCGCGAGGTGATACCGGCGCTGGATCGCGTGGGACAGGCCTATGAAACAGGCAGTCTGTTTTTGCCCGGGCTTTTGATGAGCGCGGAGGCCGCGAAGGCCGCGCTTAATGAGCTGTGCCCTTCGCAAAGCGGCGGCGACGCGGGCGACGTGATCGTCGCTACCGTCAAGGGGGACGTACACGACATCGGCAAAAACATCGCGGCGTCCATGCTTGCAAGCTATCGTTTTCATGTGATCGATCTAGGAAGGGACATCTCGCCCGAAAGCATACTCGCTTCTGTCAAGACGCGCGGCGCAAAGCTCGTCGGCCTGTCGGCCTTGATGACGACCACGGTGGTAAGCATGCGCGAAACCGTGGCGCTAATAAAAAAAGAAGCCCCCCTATGCAAGATCATGGTGGGCGGCGCGGTGCTCACGCCGGATTTGGCCGCCGACATGGGGGCGGATCGCTATGTAAAGGACGCTATGGCGTCCGTGCGCTTTGCAAAGGAAGTGCTGGGATAGCCGCGCCGCTTGCGCTTACGCGCCCGGCTCGTCCGCCCGCGCCGCGCTTTCCCGCATATCGCCGCGCTCCGTCCCCAGTATCATCACGACGGTGCCGATAAAGGAGAGCGTCAGGCAGCAAAGCAGCATCCCCTTTTCCCGTACGGTATCCAAAAGGAACCCGCCAAAGAGCGAGCCTACGGCGTTCCCCACCGCCAGTATCAGCGTCATGGTGGCCTGTCCTTTCATGCGGTCGCGCTTTTGCATCAGCGCGTCCACATAGTAGACGGACACGGGGATAAAGAGCGAATAGGAAACAAGCTGTATCGTCATGCTCAAATACAGCATCGATATGCTCGACGCGAACGTGATAAGCAGCATCTTGACGGAAAGCATTACGGCAGCCACGATCATGAGCGTGTTGCTGCCGCATTTTTTATTGAGCCATACGGAGACAAGCAGCGTCGGGATCTCGCACATGGCGGTGATCATCACCGCCGTGCCCAGCTCCTCGCTGCCACCGCCGAGCATATTGACGATGCGCACCAGATAATTGCAGGTTGTGGAATAGGCGATCATGACGAGCGAACAGCCCAGTACGAAAAGCGCAAAGCGCGGGTAGCGCCCAAAGAAGCGCGTCCCTTCCTCCTCCTGCGCCGGTACAACTACCGTCTCCTCCTCTTTATAAGCAGGTACGCGCCATAAAAGCAGCGCAAGCAAAAACAGCAGCGACAAGCCGGCCGCGATGGGTATGGTTATAACAGCGCCGCGCGAGGCGCAGATCAAACCCAGCGCATACGCCGTGAGCGCGTAGCTCATGGAGCCGAACGCGCGGCTGACGCCGAAGTTGACGCGCGCGCCCGCCTTGACGCTGTCCATACTCATGGTGCAAAGCAAAAATTGGATATCCATCACCAGCACCCACACCACGACGTAGAACGCGATCCCCAGCCACTTGTTCCCCACGCCCCAGGATAAGAGCAGCAAGAGCACGCACACCGGCGCCATCAGCATGACCGCGATCCACTTGGGCGCGATCGCGCCGCTTCGATCCGCGGCGTTGGCGATCTGCGCCTGCGTCAGCGCCGAAAGCGTCCCCACGCACGCGAACACCACGCCCGTAAGGGTGCTGCTTAATCCCATCTGGTAAAGGTACGACGCGCCGAACGCGTAATAGCCGCATTGCAGCATCCAATACAGCCCCTGTAACAGGCTGTAATGGACGCCTACAAAGCGGCCGAAGATTTTGTTGCTGCGATTCGTCTTCACCCGCATAGCATATCACCCCGCGCCAAGAAAAGCTATCCTCTTTCTTGCTTCGCGGCGGCATATGTTTTGTGCGGCTTTATTTGCGGCTAAGCAGCGCCGTTTTCACAACGCCGCGCGGGTCCTTGACAAGCAGCGTCACAAGCCATATCACAAGCCCCAGCGCCACGGCGGAAAGGCCAAGATAGAGGTCGTTGAGCATATCGGCGGGCGCGGGCGCAAAAAACGCCGCGCCAAGCTCGGCATACGCAAAAACCGCGTCCACAAGCCACATCAGAGCCGCGCCCCAGTACATCCAACAAAGCATGCTGATTTTCACTTCCCGCGCACCGGCGCTTAGATACCAAAGCGCGGTAACAAGAATGGCCGCAAAGGTCGTTAAGAGTAACGTCATATCTTCTTACCCTATTCGGCGTTTGCGCGCGCACGCCGCGCCTTCTTTTCCACGGCGGCGCAAACGGCGAGCATGCCCACCCACACCAGCGTGATGAGCGCCGCCATCGCAACGCCCGCCGTCGCCATCTCATGCAGCATCGCCGCCGTGTCGGCGGGGTTAGCGGCCGCCGTCAAAAACGGGAACCACGGCGTGACCTCGCCGTGCCACACATGCTCGAACGCGAGCAGCACAGAGCCGCCCGCAAGGAGCTTGGTAAGCCACCCCAGCTTTTTGGAAAACGGCGTCCTCGCCTCCTGCCCCGCGCCGTCCTGTTCCTTCGCGCGCACAGCCTTCGTCACGGTCTTCGTGATGATCGCCTCCGCCGCCGGTACGATAAAACATGCCATATGATTTTCCTCCTGTTACGATTTTGTTGTTCTGTTCGCTTTTGCCGCGGGAACGCGGAAAAATAAAAAGGCATACAAGCCTTTTTCCAAAGGCCCGTATACCTTCAAAGTATACCTGTTCCTGCGTCGGTTAAGCGTGGTATCCATGCGAAGCGCCGCGGCGCTTCACGCTTGGCTTCCTGCCAAGCGAGTTTATCTTACAGGAATCCGCCCTGCTTGTCAAGCGCGCCTACTCCTCAAGCGCAGATAAGATAGCCGGCGTGCCCACGAGCTTTGCGATGCTGTAGATCTTGGCCGCGTCCTCGATGTACTCGGCGCGAATGTACGCCTGCTCCATATCCTTGCCGACCGCGAGCACTCCATGGTTTGCAAGCAGACACCCGCCCTTATCTTCAAGCAGCGGTACGGCGCGCGCGCCGACCTCCGCCGTGCCGGGGCAGGCGTAGGGCGCGCAGGGGATCGCGCCGCCCAAGAAAAAGAACATCTCGATGAGCGTGGCGGGTATTTCCTCACGATTCACGGCAAACGCCGTAGCAAAGGGGGAATGGGTGTGCACCAGCGCGCCGATCTCGGGGTACGCCGCGTACACCGCCGTGTGCAGCCGCCATTCCGACGAGGGCTTGTGCGGCCCTTCGAGCACGCTGCCCGTCAGATCGATCACCATCACGTCGGATGGCTGCATGGTCTCATACCGGACGCTCGAGGGCGTGATGTAAATACGATCCCGCGCCCTGTCATAGACGCTCAGATTTCCGCTCGTGCCCGCGAACAGCTTCCGTTCAAAGGCGCGCTTGGAGAAGTCCACCACCTGCTGCTTACTTTTGCCTGCTTCCATCATACTTTCTTATACCACCAATTCATATTCGCCCGCGTTGCCTTCCTTCTGGTAGCGCGTAAGATCGTAGGGACAATAGATGCCCTTGTCCGTTACCACGCCGCTGACGAGCGCGGGCGGCGTTACGTCAAAGGCGGGATAATAGCCCTTCACGCCGTCGCGCGCGGTTTTTACGCCCATCGCCTGCAGCACGAAATCGGGATCGCGCATTTCGATCTTGACGCTGCCGATATCCGGGTGCACCACGTCCGGCGCGCCCGTAACGTAGTAGGGGACGCCCATGTACTTCGCGACGATGGCGATCTGGAAGGTGCCCACCTTGTTCACCACATGCCCGTCCATGCAAATAACGTCCGCGGCCGAGGTGAACACGTCGATATGCTCCCGCTCCATCACAAACGCGGGCATGTTGTCCGTAATCACGGTCACGTCAAAGCCCATCTCGTAGCAGACCGTCGCCGTGAGGCGCGCGCCCTGAAAATAGGGCCGCGTTTCGGGGCAGAAAATGCGAAGCTGCTTCCCCCGCGCCTTGGCTACTTTGAGCATCTGCCCCACGATGGTCTCGCCGAAGCATTGGGTCATCACAGCACCCTTGTCCGGGAACATATCCACAAGATAGGACGCCATGTGGCCGATCTTCGTATAGCGGGCGTCGTTCGCGCGTATGGCGTTTGCCTTGATCGCCTCCGCCACGTTCTCGCCCGTAAGAAGCGCCTTTTCCGCCGCGTTGAGCGCCGTATCGCAGACCTGCCGCATGCGCTTGGCCGTGGTTGGCCGTGCGGAAGAAATGCAGTCCGCCGCCGCGCGAAGGTATGCCCGCTGCGCGTCCGCGCTTTGGTCGCGACATTCGTAGGCCGCAAGGGCCATACCCATCGCCGCCGCCGTATACGGTCCCGCGCTCTGCGTCACCATGTCCGTGACCGCCTGCGCGACCTCGGCATAATGCGCGCACTCCACAAATTCCACGCGGCGCGGGTAGCAGCGCCTGTCGAGTATGCGCACCTTGCCGCTGTCGTACCACGCGATGTTCTCGTATTGCAGCATGAACGCTAGATCCCGATCCGCCCGTTCCATTTCGTTTCCTCCCATACCCTACAGATTGTACAGCCGCTTGACGGAGGCCGCGACGTCATGGTATACGCGTTCCGCGTCGATGGTCTTATATTCGCCGTTTTCATAGAGGATTTTGCCGTCCACCATGGTCATGGTGACGTCGCTGCCCTGCGCGCTGTACACAAGCGCGGGAAGCGGCGAAAGCAGGGGATGCATATGCGGCGCTTGGGTGGAAACGGCGATGATATCCGCTTTTTTGCCGACCTCGAGCACGCCCGTATCCTCGCGTCCCTGCAGCTTCGCGCCGTTGCGCGTGGCCATGTTGAGCACGCGCGCGGGCGGCATCGCGGTAGGATCGCGCAGAATGCCGTTATGGATGAGGGAAGCAAGATGCATCTCCTCGATCATGTTGAGATTGTCGTTGCTCGCGGTGCCGTCCGTACCGAGGGCGACGTTCAAGCCCGCTTCGTGCATCTTCAATAGAGGCGCAAAGCCGCTGCCCAGCTTCATGTTGCTGGACGGATTGTGGATGGCGCTCACATTGCACGCCTTCATGAGCTTGATATCCGCGTCCTCCACCGCCACGCAGTGCGCCGCCGCCGTGGGAAGATCGAACACGCCAAGGTCATAAAACCACTGCGCGGGCGTTTTGTTATATTTCGCCTTGCATTCCTCGTGCTCCTTATAGGTCTCTGAAAGGTGCAGATGCATGCGCGCGCCGCGTGCAGCGCCAAGCTGCGCGTACTCGCGCACAATACCCTCGTGGTTCGTGTATTCGGCGTGAATGGAAAAGTCCACCCGCACGCGCCCGTTTTGCGCCATGTGGTAGCCGTCGAACAGGGCGAGCGTCCCCTGCACGCGCCAGCTGTCCTTCGCGCGCTCGTTGGGGTCAAAGCTCAAGATGGGACGGCAGAGGTTGATCTTCATGCCGCTTTGCGCGCAAAGCTCGATGGCGGTCATGGGCTTATCGTACATATCCGAATAGGAGGTAGTGCCGGAAGCAAGCATCTCGAGCTGCGCGAGCGCGTTGCCCGCGTAGATGTCCTCGTCCGTCATGCGGTCCTCCACAGGGAATATCGCCTCGTGCAGCCACCGGTCAAGCGGCAAACCGCTTCCCAAACCCCGTAGCAGCGTCATGGCCGCGTGCGTATGCGCGTTGATAAGCCCCGGGCATAGAAGCGCCCCCCGCATATCCTTTTCGGTTTCGTAGTCCTCGGGCTTTTCCTTGCCGATGTAGGCGATCGTGTCGCCCTCCACGCCCAGATACCCGTTTTCGATGGGCGCGTAGTCCGTTTCCCCCGCGCCCGCGAGCACGGTACAATTCTTAAACAATAGTTTTTGCTGCATTTCGTTTTCCTCCCCGATCAAACGTCCATCCTGCCGATGATCTTCTCCACATAATCGCTGAACGGCCCCGCGAGCATGGCGGCGGTCTTATCCACCTCCTCGTCGCTGATGGGCGTATCCAATACGCCCGCCGCCATGTTGACCATGACGGATAAGCCAAGCAGCGGCATGCCGCAGTGCGCCGCCGTCAGCGCCTCGGTCACGGTGGACATGCCCGCCGCGTCGCCGCCCAAAATCCTTGCGGCGCGTATCTCCGCCGGGGTTTCAAACTGCGGCCCCGTAAAGAAGAAATACACGCCCTCGTGCACGCAAAGCCCACTTCCCTCGGCGCATGCGCGCGCGAGCGCGCGAAGCGACGGCGTATACATGCGCGAAATATCGAAAAAGCGGGGCCCGAATTCCTCTATGTTGCGTCCGCGCAGCGGGCTTGCGCCCGTCAATTTGATGTGATCCTTGATGATCATCACGTCCCCCGGACGGTAATCCGTGTTGATGGCGCCGGCGGCGTTTGTAAGCACCGTCGCCTTCACGCCAAGGCAATGAAACACGCGTATGGGGATGACGAGCTGCTCAAAATCATACCCCTCATAGGTATGGAAGCGGCCGGACATGCACACGACCTTTTTGCCAGCCACCGTGCCTAGGATCAGCTTGCCCGCGTGCGAGGAGACGGTGGAAACGAGAAAGTTCGGAATATCCTTATAATCGATCACGACAGGGTCGGCAATTCTCTGCGCAAAAGGGCCAAGGCAGGAGCCTAGGATCACGGCTACCTCCGGTATGAAGCCCGCGCGGTCAAGAATAAAATCGGCGCTTTTTTGAAAATAAGCGTAGGTGTATTCCATGGCGGTCCTCCTGAACTTTTATTTGGTTTTCCTTTGGATTTTTTGTTTTTATGAATCGTGATACGTTTGTATTCTAGCATGCGCGGTTATGCCTGTCAACAGGCCGTTTTGGCCTGTTTTCTCTATATATTCTGCAAATGTATCTAGACGAATCCCGCGGGTTATGATATGGTGTTTTTGTAATTTGTGACTTTTAGTGGATTCTAACGACCGGGAAACAATCATAAAACAACATCCTTTTGCGGCGCGGAGGTTACTATGCTGGCGATCGACCGGTATCACGCGATCAAGGAGATATTGAGCAAGCAGGAGAGCGCCTCCGTTGCGGAGCTTGGGCGCGTCTTCGGCGTCAGCGACGAAACGATACGGCGCGATCTTGATAAGCTGAGCCAAACGGAAAAATCCGTCGTGCGCGTGCACGGCGGCGCATATATGGTCAAAACCTTTGACAAGGAGGCCCCGTTCGCTGTGCGCCGCTCCCTTTTGATCGAGCAGAAGGAGCGCATCGCGGCGCGGGCCTTTTCACTTGTGGAGGACGGCGACATGCTGATGCTGGATTCCAGCACCACCACGCTGCATCTTGCGCACATGCTGCGCGACGCGCAGGATAAGAAGCTCATGGTCATCACCAACGCCTTGGGCGTGGTGCAGGAGCTCTCGGACTGCGCGCACATCAAGCTTCTGTGCGTGGGCGGGGTGCTTCGTCAAACCTCCCATTCCTTCGTGGGCTATACGGCGACGGACGTTTTACGCGAATACCGGGCGAACAAGGCATTTGTAAGCTGCTCGGGCATACACGAGCGCTTTGGCGTTACGGACAACGGCGAGGAGGAAGCGCAGGTGCGCAGGGCGATGCTTCAAAACAGCGAAAAGCGCTATCTTCTCATCGATTCGGAGAAGTTTGGCAGGTATCGCGCCAACCGCATCGTAGAGCTTAGCGAGGTGGACGAGATCATCACAGACGAGCCGCTTAGCAAAAGCTGGAACGGCCTGTTTGCAAAGGAGCGCGTCAGTCTCGTCGTGTGCCTGCCACCAAACGGCGCCGCTTCCCTGCGAGGCGCGCTGTGAGTACGCGCTTCGCTCTTCCCGATCCCCTTCTCTACGCCGATATGCGCGAAGCGCTGCATTTGGGCGCGGATATCCTTTATGACGCGCCGGACGGGTTGCTGCTTTCGCGAAACGGCAAGCTTTTCGCGGCGGGTACGGCGGTAGAAACGCTGCCCGCGCTTTTGGGAAGCGGCATGGCGCTTTTGCACGACGGGGCGATGGCCGCAAGGCTCATGCAGGCGGGCCGCTTTACGGAATGTATGGAGGTCTTGCAGTTTGTTTACACAAAAAGCGATGTGCAAGTTCCGACCTGCGACGCTTCCATCCGGCGGCTGACGCTGGAGGACTTGGACTTCGTGCTGCAAAACTACCACCACCACAACACGCGCGAAGCGTACATACGCGCGCGGATCGAGGATTTGATGCTGGGCGCGTTCGTCGGCGGCGTACCGGCGGGCTGTGTGGGCGTGCACGCCGAGGGGGCGATGGGGCTTTTGGAGATCGCCCCGGCCTACCGGGGCAAAGGCTTAGGCAAGGCCCTACAAACCACCCTGATGCAAACGCTTCTATCGCGCGGCAGCATACCCTACTGCCACGTTTCTCCCGACAACGCCGCGTCTCAATCCCTCCAGCGCGCCTTGGGGTTCACCCTGTGTCCGCAATCCCTCTATTGGCTCTACAAGCCGCCCGAACTGTGTTTTTAAGCGCCGCTTGCGGCCTTAGAAAATAAGAAGAAGTATAAAGGAGAGAAAAACAATGAGAAAACTGTTCGTTCTAATTCTCGCACTCTGCATGTTAGCTTCCTGCTTGGCAGGCTGCGCGGCTCCCGCCGCAGCGCCCGCTCCCGCCCCCGCTGCAGAGCCCGCAGCGCCCGCAGCCGAACCCGCGGCGCCCGCCGAACCCGCAGCGCCCGCCGCCGAGCCTGCCGAAAAGGCGCGCATCGCCGTGATCTGCGACACCGTAGGCACCAACCTGTTTTTAACGCAGGTCGTGGATATGGTCAAGGCGCAGGCCGACAAATACGGCTATGAATACAGCGTCATGGAATGCGCCGATACCGACGAGTGGCAGTCCAACTACGAAGCCTCCGTCGTGGAGGGCTACAACCTGATCGTGGGCGTGGGCTGGCAGTCTGCCGAGTACGCCGCCGCCATGGCAGACGCCTATCCCGACGCCGCCAAGTACGCCGTCATCGATACCGACGCGGGCAGCGACAACGTCACCAGCGTCATGTACAACGAGGAGCAGGCCGCCTACATCATGGGCGTGATGGCGGGCACCGCGTTCCCCACCGAGAAGGTCTACGGCTACATCGGCTGCTTCGAGGGCGCGGGCTCTTGGAAATACCGCTGGGGCTTCATGGAGGGCGTAAAGAGCATCAACCCCGAAGCCGATTTCATCTTCAACTGGACGAACAGCTATACCGACACCAGCATCGCCTATGAGTACGCCAAGCAGCAGCAGGCCGCCGGCTGCACCTACATCTTCGGCGCCGCCGCCGCCGCCAACGAGGGCATCTTCCAAGCCGCGCTCGAGCTTGCCAAGGATGGTAAGTACATCTATTCCTGCGCGCAGGACGCCGACGCCACCACGCCGGACAACCCGTACATCCTCTCGGCGCAGCTCAAGAACACCGGCGTTACGATGGGCTGGATCATCGATCAGTTCTTCGCGGGCACGCTGACCCCGGGCCTCACCGAGCAGAAGCTCGTGGATAACGCCATCGGCGCCACGCACATCACCAACCCCGGCGTTTACCGCAATACCGACATCCTGACCGACGACGTCGTCGCCACCTGCAAAAAGGCCGTGGACGACATCGTTTCCGGCACGCTGGTGCTTTCCATCCCCGCCGAAGCGGATTATCAGATGTAAGAACGCATTCTGCCGGCGCGGGGCTCAATATCCCCGCGCCGGACAACTTTATCGTGCAAAAGGACGGAAAATATGGCTACGGAACAAAGTGTCCCCATATTCGAAATGCGGCACATCTATAAGATGTATGGCGATCTTTGCGCCAACAACGACGTAAGCATCCATCTCAACCAAGGCGAGATCCTCGCGATCGTGGGTGAAAACGGCGCGGGGAAATCCACCATCATGAAGGTGCTTTACGGCTTGGAAAAGCCCACCGCCGGCGAGGTGCTCGTGCGGGGGCGCAGGGTGCGCTTTCACAATCCCTCCGACGCGATGGCGCAGGGGATCGGCATGGTACAGCAGCATTTTATGCTGTTTGAAAGCATGACGGTGGCGGAAAACATCGTATTCAAAAACGAAATCACAAAGGGCCTGTTCCTCGACAAGAAGAAGACCGTCGAAACGGTGCAGGCGCTTTCGGATCAATATATGCTCAAGATCGACCCCAGCGCGCGCATTGACGAATGCCCCGTGGGGCTTCGCCAGCGGGTGGAGATCCTAAAGATCCTCTACCAAAGCGCGGAGATCATCATATTCGACGAGCCCTCCGCGGTGCTTACGCCGCTGGAAGTGGAGAGCCTGCTTGAAACCATGCGCAATCTCTCAGCCATGGGCAAGAGCATCGTGCTCATCACGCACAAGCTGCAGGAGGTCATGAGCGCCGCCGACCGCGTTTACGTCATGCGGGACGGCAAGGTGGTGGCGGAGCGTCAAAAGGACAAGACCGACGCGAAGGAGCTTGCCTATCTCATGGTGGGACGGCACATTCCCGCGCGGCACATCCCGCCGCAGGCGGTCACATCCGAACTCCTTACGGTTTCCGGGCTTTCCCTCAAGGGGGAAAACAAGCTCCTGCTCGGTGACGTCAGCCTCCACGTTGGCGCGGGCGAGATCGTAGGCGTCGCGGGTGTATCGGGCAACGGCCAATCCGAGCTTATCCAATGCATCACGGGGCTTCGGCGCGCGGACGGCGGCACGGTATGCTTGCAGGGCAAGGACGTTACCAATAAAAGCGTGCGCGAAATACGCGACGCGGGGCTTGCGCACATATCGGAGGATCGCTTTACCTGGGGGAGCGCGATCGAAGCGACGCTCTCGGAAAACGCCCTCATGGGCAAGGAGGACGAGCCGGGCTTTAGCAAAAAGGGGTTTGTGGATTGGAACCGCGTGCGGCAGTACTGCGCGGAGCTGATACGCAAGTTCGACGTCAAAGCCTCCTCGCCCGCGCAAAAGCTGCACGAAATGTCCGGCGGCAACGCGCAAAAGCTCATCGTCGCGCGCGAGATGTCCATGTCCGCGCCGCTTCTCATCTCCTGCGAACCCACGCGCGGCATCGATATAGGCGCGATGGAGTTCATCCACGACCAGATGCTCAAAAAGCGTGCGGAGGGCGGCGGCGTGCTGCTCGTCTCCTCCGAGCTCAGCGAGATCATGCGCCTGTCAGACCGTATCTACGTCCTTTTTGAAGGGCGCGTCAACGGCGAGTTCAAGCGCGGCGAAATGGACGATAAGAGCCTAGGCCTTCTGATGCTGGGAGGGAACAAAAGCCATGCATGACGATCTAAACAAACGAGACTGGAAACGCGCCCTCGGCGGCGCTTTGGATACGCTTTGCCAGCCCGCCGCGGCGGTTTTGGTAAGCCTTGTACTGGGCGCTCTCATCATACTGCTCGCGGGCGAGGACGTGTTCAAAACCTACGGCATCATGCTAAACGGCGCGTTCGGCAACATGTTTTACCTTTCCGCCACGCTTTCGCGCGCCACGCCCATCATCATGGGCGGACTTGCCGTGTGTATCGCGTGGCGCTCAGGCTACGAAGCTATGGGCGGCGAGGGCCAGATGATACTGGGCGCGCTGGTGTCCGCCCTCATCGCCTACTACCTGCCCGCGCCCGGCGTTGTGAAGGTGCTTGTCGCCATCCTCGGCGCAGGCGTCATCGGCGCGCTGTATTCGCTCCTTTCGGGCTGGCTTTACGACAAGTTTTCCGTTACCTTCATCATATCCACCCTGATGCTCAACTACATCGCCAACAACGTCGCAAGCTATCTAACCAACTATGTGGTGAAGGACCCCTCCGCGCTCGACCTCAACTCCATCCAAACGGGCAAGATCGAGCAGACAGCGCAGCTTGGCAAGATCTTCAAGGGCTTTAACCTTCACTGGGGCTTTGTGCTTGCGCTCCTGTGCGTCGCGATCATCTACATACTGCTCAAAAAGACCAGCTTCGGCTACAAGGCGAAAATGGGCGGCCTGAACCCCCGCTTCGCCCTCTACGGCGGCATCAACAGCCGGCGCATGCTCTACCTCGTGCTGCTTTTGTCCGGCGTTGTGGCGGGCTTGGGCGGCGCGTTTGAGGTGCTCGGCTCCAAATACCGCTACATCGACCAAATGATCTTTTCCACCGCCTACGCTTGGAGCGGCATGGTGGCGGCGCTGCTTGCAAACTTCGATCCGGCGGGCACGGCGGTAGCCTCCATACTGCTCGCGGGCCTCGCGACCGGCGGCAGCGCCATGCAGCGCGGCACCAACATCCCCGTGGAGGCCGTCAACATGCTGGAGGGCGTCATTACGCTTTTGATGTCGGTAAAGCTGCTGCGGCTCCTGTCCCTTGGCGCGATCCGCAAAAAAACCGCCAAAGCGGCGGACGAAACAGAGGGAGGTGACGCACGATGACCGTATCCGTCGAATACTTCGCTTCCGTATTCAATTCCACGCTCCGCTACATGACGCCGCTGCTTTTGATCACGCTTTGCGCCTGCGTCTGCTCCAAGGTGCGCGTATTCAACATCGCGCTGGAGGGGACGCTCCTTACAGCCGCGTTCTTCTCTTTCCTCGCGCAGTATTATGTGAGAAACATCTATGTTTCCGTGCTTGTGGCGATCCTCGTAGGCTGCGCGATGGCGTTTATCATGGGCTTCTTCATCGTCAACCTCAACGGACATCCCATGATCGTAGGCATGGCGCTCAACACCTTCGCCATGGGCATTACGACGTTTCTTCTCTCGATGGTGTTCCACACCAAGGGCGTGGTAAGCGACGTCACCATGACGAGTCTTACCAAGATCACGCTGCCCGGCGTAAGCCAGATCCCGGTGCTTGGCACCATGCTCTCGTCGCTTACCACCATCGACTATCTCGCGTTTGTGATGGCGGTCGTGGTGTATGTGATTATGTATAAAACGCGGGTCGGCTTCCGGCTGCGCGCCATAGGCATCAACCCCGACGCCGCGAGCAGCTTGGGCGTCAACGTGAAAAAGTACCAGCTCCTTGCGGTGACGCTCGCGGGCGGCATGAACGGCTTGGCGGGAACGCTTCTAACGCTTGGGTCGGTCACGCTGTTTGTGCAGAACATATCCTCCGCGCGCGGCTATGTCGCTTTGGCCGCGAACGCCCTTTGCCGCTCCCATCCGCTGGGCGCGCTTTTATCAAGCGCCCTCTTTGGTTTCACCACGGCGCTTTCCTATGTGCTCCAAAACACGGCGGCCAAACAGCAGCTATTGAACTGCATCCCCTACGTTTCCACCATCGCCGCGATGGCGATCTATAACGTGGTGGCCGCGAAAAGGCGGCGCGCGCGCGCCGCCAAGCCCGAAGCGTAACCACCAGGACGGCACAGTCGATAAATTATGACAAAAGCCCCTTCACATTCCCGTGAAAGGGCTTTTACATTTGCCTTGCGTGCGTGTTATAATGTTATAATACGCAATGCAGAGCAAAATCAAAGGAACGATCGATCATGAAACGCGTACTGACATGCCTGTGCGCGCTGCTGCTTCTTTGCGGCGGCTGCACACCCGTACAGCAAGAATCCCCCGTCCTGGCACACCCCGCGCAACAACACGCCGCGCCCGCAGCGCCCGCCGCATCCGCCGCGCCCGCGCCGCAGCCCATGGACGAAGCGGCGCTGGAAGAAGACCTTCGCGCGCTGTGGGCGGAAACACCGGCGCTTGACATAGCCCCCTTGCTGCCCGCGAATTTCTTCGACGCGGAAGCGCCTTGGCAGCTTTTCGGCACGACCGCCGAGGAGCGCGCGTGGCTGCCCGCTATGGAAGCTCCTCTGCAAGCGCAGCTTTCGGCGGCGGCAGCGCGCGTCACAGACCGCTTCGCCGCAAGCCATCCCGCGCTTACCGTCACGTCGGCACAAACGGTGGAAGCGCCCTCGTGGCAGCTTGTTTACGCGCTGCTGCAAGGCTGCAAGAGTTCTGCGGAAGCAAACGAACGGCTCACGCAGGCGCTTTCGCTCAGCGTAACGGTCGGGCTTTCCACGCCCGACATGCTCGTATACCGCGTAAACGTGCGCCCGCTTTTTTACCGCGAAGCGCTGCGCTTATCCCCCGGTGAGGAAAGCGCGTATTGGAGCCTCTG
>CAZNAL010000041.1:15798-16434 GCA_964571055.1 uncultured Oscillospiraceae bacterium
ATCGCGTATGAACTGCCACCCGCGTCGGGCTGCCTTTCCGACGGTGTCCTTTGGCCGCTGCAATCGCACATCCGGCTTCGTAAGACGTGGTACGCGCCGCGCGACGGCGGCAAGCGCAAGCACACGGGCACGGACATCTGGGCTGACGCGGAGACGGAGATCTATAGCTGCACCGACGGCGTGGTCAGCTATGTGGGCGAGAGCGCGGGCACGGGCTTTGCCGTGATCGTCACAAGCGAGGACGGCTATCAGTTCCATTATTACCACATGATGCAGCTTTATAACAGCAAACGAGCGAACGACTTAACCTTGATAGCTGTGCGCAATAGGTCAAATATTAATAAGCGGCTACACGCTCATATTCTGAGCGCATAGCCGTTTTGCTTTATTTGACACTTATTCTTGCGATGCCATTCGCGCTGTCATCTTGATCCTGTTTTAAACCGTACAGTCGTAGTCGGCGCCAGTATATCCTTTGCGACGCGCCCGCAGGCGCTAGCTTCGAGTGCGTCTCCCCGCTCAAAGTTCCTATACTTTTCGTGTGTTTGTGCCCATATAGGTGACCTCTCCGTTGAATTGAAAACAATTTGAAAGCGGCAATATGGCGCTTATTGCGATTTGCATCTAAATATCTAC
>CAZNAL010000042.1:0-15827 GCA_964571055.1 uncultured Oscillospiraceae bacterium
GCTCTTCAAGATTCTCTGTCCGTTTCCTGATTCCCCAGAACAACTTGACGCGATCATCACCTCGCGCGCGTTTGCCTTCCGGGGTTTCCTATGTTATAATGCAAGCGTCAACTTAATTGCCTTTTTTTACCAATTTTCGCGCTGTACTCCTCCCCTATGAAAGGAATACCGTTTGTGAAAGTATCAGGGCATTTTCTCCGGCGCTTCCTCCTTTGCGACGAGTTTTGCTCCTTCCTTGCAAGGAACCGCGAAGCCGCCAACAAGGAAAATCTCATCATGCTCAAAAAGCTTTCGCTGCTTGGCGTGGGGCTGATGGGCGTTATGACGCTGTTCGCCTTTTTGTTTCCGTACCTCTATCGGATGCAGTCGCTCTACCCCCCGTATTTCGTCGCCTACGCGCTCATCTGCGCGCTCGCCTTTTCCCAAGCCTGCAAACGCCGCGCGCACCAAGCCGCCATCGCCTGCGCGCTCATACTCGTCACGGCGGCGTTTGGCATGCACCTTGGTATTTTTTACACCCGGAACGGCAACGCGAACCTCTACATGGTGTTTCTCATCATCATGCCCATGCTCTTTCTCACCACGCCGCTCTTTACGCGCCTTTTCGCGTTCGTGGTGTGCGCGGTCTTCTCCGTGCTGACGCTGCTTTTTAAGGATGTCGCGCATTACGAGATCGACATCACCAACTGCTGGGTATGCTATATCATCTCCATGGTGGGCACGCATATGATCGATACCGTCCGGATGGAGAATATCGACGCGCGCCGAAGGCTCTACGGCGAGGCGCTCATCGACGGGTTGACGGGCCTTAACAACCGCCGCGCCTTTACAGCGCACATGGAAACGCTGCACCCTAAGCTTTTGACGGATGCCGCGCGCGTGACGGTCTATATGATCGACATCGACATCTTCAAAATTTTCAACGATACCTATGGGCATGTGGAGGGCGACCGGTGCCTTGTGGAGCTGGGCGAGATCTTTCAGACGCTCTCGGAACGATACGGCCTGTTCATCGCGCGCTACGGCGGCGAGGAGTTCATCGCCGTGAGCGCGGACGCTTCGCTCGACGCGCCGGGCGTGGGGCAGGCGATCGTGGACGAGGTGTTCGACAAGCGTATGCCCTTTGCGACCTCCCCCTACGGGCGCGTCACCATCAGCGTAGGGTGCGCGGATTCCCGCGCGGGGGGCGGCAACAACGATTTCGACCTCATCAACAACGCGGATATGGCGCTCTACCACGCAAAGGAGCACGGGCGCAACCGCTTCTGTATGTTCGGCGCGTAAGCGCACCCGTGACGTTGCGCTTTGCGGTAAAATGCGGTAACATGGTTGTGGACGGGCATGCCCGCCCACAATTTGTATGGATCAACGTCACAGTACGATTTATGGAGGTGCGATCATGGAAGCTATGGAAAAAAAGGAGCTGAGCCCGTCCTTGCGCGCGGCGGTGCGTAAGGCGCAGCTTGACGAGCGGGAGGGCGCCATACTCTACGCCTTTATGGCGGGGCGGGAAAAGAACGAAGAAAACAGCGCCGTGCTTTTGCACATAGCAAAGGACGAGGCGGAGCACGCGGCGCTTTGGGAGTCCGTGTTGGGGGAAACGCTGCACGCAAGCGGCGCAAAGATGTTTTGGGCGAAGCTTGTGACCGTTCTCTTGGGCTTTACCTTCATGGTCAAGCGCATGCACAAGGGCGAACAGCTCGCGCAGGGCGATTATGAAAAGATGCAGACCGAGCTTCCCGCCGCCGCCAAGGTGCTTGCGGACGAGCGGCGGCACGAGGCGGAGCTTGTTGGTCTCCTCGACGAGGAGCGGCTTCACTATGTGGGCGCGATGGTGCTGGGCTTAAACGACGCGCTGGTGGAGCTGACCGGCGCGATCGCGGGCGTCACGTTCGCGCTTTGCAACACGCGGCTTGTCGCGCTCACCGGCATCATCACGGGCGTTTCGGCGACGCTTTCCATGGCCGCGTCCAACTACCTCGCGGAGCGTGCGGACGACAATCCCCACGCGCTCAAATCAAGCGCCTATACGGGCGTCGCGTATCTTATCACGGTGGCGCTGCTGGTCGCGCCCTACCTTCTCTTCCCGACGCACATGTATACGGCGGCCTTCGCCACGATGATCGCGATGGTGCTTGTGATCATCCTCTTCTTCAACTACTATATTTCGGTTGCCAAGGACGAGCCCTTCCTGCGCCGCTTCGGCGAAATGGCGGTGATCTCGCTCTCCGTGGCGCTGATCTCCTTTTTGATCGGCATACTCGCCAAGAACCTGCTCGGCATCGACGCGCTGTAGCCTATCGCGCAGCTTGCAAGGAAAGGGGAAATCGAAAATGAAATATCTGATCGTTGTGGATATGCAGAAGGATTTTATCGACGGGGCGCTGGGCACGCCGGAGGCTGTGAAGATACTGCCCAACGTTATTGAAAAGATCAAGGGCTTTGACGGCCGTGTGCTTTGCACCCGGGACACGCACCACGAAAACTACCCGCAAACGCAGGAGGGCGCACGCTTGCCCGTCGCGCACTGCATCGCGGGCAGCGCGGGCTGGCAGCTCAACGAAGCGGTCGCTTCGCTCGTCACCACGCCGCCCATCGACAAGCCGACCTTCGGCAGCGCCGCGCTTGGCGCCATGCTCGCCGCGGAAAACGCCGTGTCGCCCATCGAGAGCATCACGCTCGTCGGCCTGTGCACGGATATCTGCGTCATCAGCAACGCGCTGCTGCTCAAGGCGTTTCTGCCCGAAACGCCCATCCTTGTGGACGCGTCCTGCTGTGCGGGCGTAACGCCGGAAAGCCACCAGAACGCGCTGGACGCGATGCGCATGTGCCAAATTGAAATCGCATAGCGATTTCGCGCCCGGTCATTGACCGGGCGCGATGTTTACAATTTGCATCTGTTCACTTCGTTCACGGTCGCTGCAAATTGCAGAGCTGCCCTTGCCGCGCAAGGCCTTCCGTCCGCGCCGGCAAACCCGGCACGGCCGATTATATCCTCCGGGGACCTGCGGTTCCCCGAACCCCAAAGATAACGGTCTCCGTTTTATTTTATACGCTCCGTATCCTTCACGATCTCCCGATACTGCGGATATTCCCGCAAAAAGCGGCCGATCACCTGCGGCTGCTCCCAGTAGTGCATCGGGTATACGGCGTTCGCGTCCACCTTGGATAAAAAGTAAAGCAGACCGTCGGCGTAATGTTCCTCCTGCCTTGGATCAAGCGGGAGAAACGCCGCGTCGATAGGTCTGTTTTTCAGTTTATCGATCTCATGGCGGTAGCTGCCGCGCATCTGGCGGTTCTTGCTTTCCTCTTCGCCCTCCCACGTCCAGTCGTTCAAATCGCCCGCGTGAAAAAGCACGCCCTCTTCCGTCGTTAAAAGATACGCCACGCCGCAGTCCGTGGAGCGGAGCGTTTCCAGCGCCGCCCCAGAGGGCAGGGCGTATGTTTCGTTCGCGCAGGCGCGCAAAACCTCCACATCGGGCGGATACCGGCGCTTGATAATGTCCTTGGCGAGCACGGCGCGCACATCCCGCATGCCCACGGCGCGAAGCGCCGGGAAAACCGCCGGGTTATAGTGATCGGCGTGGTTGTGGCTCACGAGCGCCACCATGGGCTTGTTCACGTCCAGCGCGGGCAGCGCGCCCCGGTAGTAATCAAAAAGATAATAGCTGCGCGCGGTCTCGATCAAAAAGCCGCTGTGGTAAATATAGCGTATGTGCATATCAGGCCTCCCGTATTTCTGTAAAGAGCGAACGGTCGATATCCGAAAGCGTGGTTTGCGAAAGACGCTCCGCGCAGCAGTCGTCGAGGGAATCAAACAGCGCGTCCATCAGCGGACGCATGCCCGTCGCGATGGGGCAATCCATATCCGCGCTTCCCGAGCGCCACGTCACCTTGACGATATGCTTGCCCACGGCGCGGAACACGTCGAGCAGCGTGACCGTTTCAGGCGCCTTTGCCAAGCGGTACCCGCCCACAAAGCCCGCGTGCGTTTCCACAAGCCCCGCGCGCTTAAGCTTGGTCATCACCTTTCGCACGCGCGCCGGGTTGGTGCAGACGTTTTCCGCGATCTCCTCGCTGCTGCGGTAATCCCCCTTATGGTTCAGATACGCCAAGCTGTGCGTCGCCACGATAAATTCCGCGGTCATGCCGTTCCCCCTTAGCCCTTGACCGTTTCATACGGCCAGTCGATGATGCCGCCGAAATCGTACACGTTCGTGTACCCCATGGCGACAAGCTTTTCCGCCGCCTCCCTGCTGCGCCGCCCGGAGCGACAATAGAGCAGGATGGTGGCGTTTTTATCAGGCAGCAGCGCGGGCGGTTCGTCTATGATGTCCTCGTTGGGCAGCACCACCGCGCCGGGTATATGCCCTTCGTCGAATTCCGCCTGCGTGCGCACGTCGAGCAAAAGATACGCTTCGCCGCTCTCCATGGAGGTTTTCGCCTGCGCCGGGGTCAGCTTATGGTAATCCGCCTCCGCCGGAACATCGAACGCGCAGCATACGGGCGGCAGCACCGCCGTATCCAAGCCGCTCGCGAGCGCGCACGCCTCACCCTGCGCCGCGGGACACGCCGCGTCCAAATCGAGCGCGGCGTTCGGGCAATCCGCCGCGTTCGGGCAATCCGCCGCGTTGGGACAATCCGCGTTCGGGCAGGCTTTTCCGTTGGCGCAGCCGCCCGCGTTGGGGCAGGATACGGGGCACATTGCGGGCGTTGCAAGCACCGAAATCGGCTGCGTCTGCGCTTCAAGCTGTGCTTGCGCCGCCTGCTCGGGCGTCGATTCCGGCACGGCCTGCGGTACGGCCGCGCAGGCGGTCAGGGCAAGCGTCAGCAGCAGCGCCGCGAAAAGGGCAACATATCTATGCATAAAGACCTCCCAAATATTGTAATCGTTTCGGTTACATTTTAATGTAATTGTATCGGTTACAATTAGGTCTGTCAATACGCGCCGCGAAAGGTTCACAATTTCCTTCGCGGCGCGCCTGGCTTTCATCTATGCGTTACGGATTCACCACGTTGATGGGCGCGCCGTCGAGGTACGCCTTGAGGTTAGAAACGGCGACGTCCATCAATCGCTGCCTGCTTTCCTTGGGCGCCCAGCTGATATGCGGCGTGATGAGGCAGTTTTTCGCGCCGAGAAGCGGGTTGTCGGGCCGTATCGGCTCCGTGCTCACCACGTCGAGGCCCGCCGCGTAAACCTTGCCTGCGTTGAGCGCGTCGCAAAGATCCTGCTCGACGATCAAGGGCCCGCGGCTGTTGTTTAAAATGATGACGCCGTCCTTCATCTTGGCGATATTATCCTTGTTGATGATGCCCTCCGTTTCGGGGAAGAGCGGGCAATGGAGCGCGATCACGTCGGCGGAGGAAAGAAGCGTATCCAAGTCCACATACTCCGCGATCTCGCGGCCTTCGTCATCCGCGTGCGCGTCGTAGGCGATCACCCGCATACCCATGGCCTTGGCGATGCGCCCCGTCGTGCGCCCAATGCGGCCAAAGCCTAGGATACCCATGGTTTTCCCCGCAAGCTCGATGAGCGGGTAATCCCAGAAGCACCAGTCCGGGCAGGACGCCCAGCGCCCTTGGTGCACCGCGTCGCTGTGGTGCGCGACATGGTGGCAGATCTCAAGCAGCATCGCGATCGCGAACTGCCCCACCGCTGCCGTGCCATAGGTAGGGATGTTGGTGACGGGAATGCCCCTTTCCTTTGCCGCCGCCACGTCCACGATGTTGTAGCCTGTGGCGAGGACGCTGATAAACTTGAGGTTGGGGCAGGCGTGGATCGTCTCCCGCGTGATGGGGGTCTTGTTGGTATACACGATCTCCGCGTCGCCTATGCGCGCGACGACGTCCTTGGCATCTGTGCGCTCGTACACCGTGAGCGCGCCGAGCTTTGCAAGGCCTTCCCAGCTCAAGTCGCCGGGGTTTTCCGTATACCCGTCCAGTATCACGATCTTTTTCATGTTTCTTCTATCCTTCCTGTTTTTTCCGTTTTGATTTTGCGCGTGCGAAGGTATGCTTTTTGTTCCTCCGTCACGCGATAGCTTTCTATCGCCTTTTGAATCGCCTTGTTGTGCGTCCACGCGCCGAGCCGCCGCCCCTCGATATAGGGAAGCGCCGCGTCGTACTGCTTGGCAAGCGCGGTCGCAAAGTACCACGCGATCATCATGTTGACGTAGTATTCCTCCGAGCGAAGCGCCGCGACCCTCGCAAGGTACGATTCGTCAAACGCCGCGTCGAGATAGTGGTTCATCAGCATTTCCACGCCGAAGCGGATCGTGTAGGTATGGGAAGAGGACAGCCAGCGCTCGATCTCGCGGGGCAGCACGTCAAGGCGCTTTTTGAAAACGGCGGGCTTGAGCGAATCGCAGGTCGCCCAGTTGTCCACATAGGGCAAAAACGCGTCCACCGCCGCGACGCACGCGCCGTAGTCCTTGATCCCGCCGATCAGCGCGGCGTGCAGGTTGTTTTCCTCATAGTATGCGTGCGGCAGCGCCGAAAGAAAGACCGCCGCGTCCGGGGATTTGGCGTATTCCTTCGCAAGCGTCCGTATGGCGGGCGCGCGCACGCCGATCACGGTTTCGGGCTTTATAGAGGGGGTCAGCTTACACTGAAAATCCCGGTACGCCGTATCCTGCAGGGCAAAAAGCTTCGCCCGCACCCGCGCCTCAACATCCTGTTCCTTCATGATCCTATGCTCCCGTGGTTTTTTCTATCGTTCCGCAAGCAGCCGCTGCAGCGTCGCGAAAAGCACCTGCGGCTCGATGGGCTTTGCAAGGTGCGCGTCCATGCCGTTGGAAAGGGAGGTTTCCACATCCTCGCTGAAGGCGTTGGCGGTCATGGCGACGATGGGAACGGTGCGGCTGCCCTTTTTACGGAGATTGCGAATGTTTCGCGTCGCGGCGAGGCCGTCCATCACGGGCATGCGGATGTCCATAAGGATGGCGTCGAAATAATCGTCCGGCGACGTCGTGAAGGTTTCCAGCGCCTCCAAGCCGTTGTTGACCACCACCACTTCCGCCCCGATCTTTTCAAGCATCCGCTTTGCGACCTCCACGTTGAGCGGATGATCCTCCGCAAGGAGGATGCGCCGTCCCGTAAAATCGAATACGGCGGCGGGCTTTAATTCCATCTTCGCCGCCTTCACGCGGAACACCTGCTCGAACGCCCGCACGATGGAGGACTGGAAGATGGGCTTTTCCATAAACATATTGACGCCCGCCTCGATCGCAAGCGGCTCGATGGCGCGCCAATCGTAAGCCGTAATAATGATGATGGTGACGTCGGGTCCCACGATCTTGCGGATCTGCCGGGTGGTTTCGATCCCGTCCATATCCGGCATTCTCCAATCGATGAAGATGGTGTCAAAATCGTCCTTTTCCTCGTTCTTCACCCGCACGCGCTCCACCGCGCCGACGCCGGAATCCACCCATTCCGCTTCCATCCCCATGGAGGAAAGGATGTTGACCGTGCTTTGGCACACGAGCACGTCGTCGTCCACCACCAGCGTTTTGAGCCTGGAAAGGTTCATGGAAGCCAAGAGGTTGATATACTGCTGGCTCTCGGAGGATATGCCAAGCTGCACGTCGATGGTGAAGACGGAGCCTACGTTTTTCACGCTGCGCACATGGATCTGCCCGTTCATCATCTCCACCAAGCTCTTGGTGATGGCAAGCCCCAGCCCCGTGCCGGTGGAGGTGGAGGTAAAGCTGGAGGATTCCTGCGAGAACGCGTCAAAAAGATGCGGCAGGTACTTTTCGTCGATACCGATGCCCGTATCGCTTACGACGAAGCGGAGCGTCGCGCGGCGGTTCGCGCATTGGAGCTGTTCCATGGCGAGCGTGATCTTGCCGCCGGGCGGCGTAAACTTGACGGCGTTGCCAAGTACGTTAATGAGTATCTGCTGAAGCTTGGTAACGTCGCCTACGTAGACCGGCTCCATAAAGCTGTTCACGACCGCGTCATAATCCACGCCCTTGCTGTTGGCCTGCCCGAAGATGATGGTGTTCACGCCGGACACGAACTGCTCGAAATCGAACGGCTCCTCGCTAAGCGTCATGCGCCCGCTCTCGATCCGGGACATCTCCAGGATGTCGTTGATAAGCGAGAGAAGGTAGCGCGCGGACATGCCGATCTTGCCTATGGCGTCCTCCATCGCGGCGGGGTCGCCCACGTCGCTCGCCGCGAGCGCCGAAAGCCCTATGATGGCGTTCATGGGCGTGCGCAGCTCGTGGCTCATGCGGGAAAGGAACTGGGATTTGGCGCAGCTTGCTTGGTTGGCGGCCTCAAGCGCCTCGGTGAGCATCTCGCTCTTGCGCTTTTCCTCCTCCACGACGGAGGATACGTCCTCGCGCGTGAGCACGACGAGTTCGCGCTCCCTGTCAAGATAGTAGGCCGTCAGCTTCTTGTAGCGCACGCTGCCGTCCTCCCGCAGCTCGCGGAAGGTGAACTGAAAGCGCTCCCGCTCCTTGAGATTCATTTTGATGTTGGAAAGCCGCGTGTTTTCAAAGGCCATTTCCCTGTCGTCCGGGTGCACGTTCTCCTCGACGATCCTTTGGGAAGCCGCGTCCACGTCGTCGCCGCGCTCCGGCAGGATGTCCGGCATCTCCTCCGAGCGGCTGTAGAGCACGAAGCTTTTATCCCTGCCGTCGATGCGCGCCACATAATCATAGCTCGCTAAGGCAAGGCTGCGGTAGGTCAGCTCCTTGAGCTTTTCCTCCTCGATGTTGTAGCAGTATTCGAAAAGCAGCACGTCGCTGCCGCCCGGATCGCACACCATGCGCAGGATGTTGCGCACCCAGATCGTGCCCGCGCCGGGCATGCGCCTGCGGTAATCGAAGGCGTGCTCCGTCTCTCCCGCCGCGAAGCTTGCAAGCAGAAACGCCGTGTCGTTTAAGCGCCGAAACGCCTCGCGATCCTCGCCGTTGGGAAGAAGCGTATCCAAGTTCTCCCACCCGCGCGCGAACATGGTCTTTTCATCCTCCGGCACGGGCGTGCCGTCGCGGTAGGCGTAATCCAGCGTCTCCCCCGTGATCAGGTTGAACAAAGCGTGCACCAGCAGGTTTTCCTCTCCCATCGTGGGGCGATTTTGCTCCAGCTCGAAGCGAAGGTGCTGCTGCGTGGTGTCCTCGATGGCAAAGATGGTCTTGATGGGGCGGCCGTCGTCGGCAAGAATGGAGGAAAAATCCGTGCGCTCCCAATGGAAGGAGCCGTCGGCGTGCCGCACGCGGCAATCGAGCCTTCCCGTCTTATCGCCCCGGAAGATCGATTCGTAAAACGCGTCGTAGTCCGCGCGGGAAGATTCGTCCAGCACGTCGCCCTGCGTGATCGCTTCGGGTACGTTGGTAATGACGGTCGGCAAACCGTAGCGTACGGCGTAGCTTTCGGGCATGGTAAGCGTATGCGTGTTGGGATCGTATTCGCAGATCATCTTGCCGATCTGCGACATGGCGAGCTTGAGCTCCTCCTCGTGGATGCGCAGCGCCTCCTCCGCCTGCTTCTGCTCCGTGATGTCAAAGCGCACGATGTTCACGATCGCCGCGTCATCGCGCCTTTGCGTGACCGTGCCGCGCATGTTGACCCAGCGGCGTCCGCCGTCCTTGGTGCGGTACCGGCAGGTGCAGTTGAGCGGCACGCCCTCGCGGCGCGTGGTCTCCAGCGCCCGGTACACTGCGCCTATATCCTCGTCGATGATCAAGCCCAGCGGATGCGTGGCTACGATCTGCGCGTACTCCTCGCGCGAGTAGCCCGAAAAACGGCAGTAGCCGTCGGAAAAATACAAATTCTCTATGCCGTTTTCCCGCAGCGCGAGCATCGCGATGCCGCAAGCGGGACTGTCGATGAAAAGCTGCAGCTGCGCGGCGGTCTCCTGCTCCTTGTCCTGCGCCTTCTTCTGCGCGTCAACGTCCTCCAGCACGCCCACCTGCACGGGCGCGTCCACGCCCATAAAGCAGGCCATGCTAAGGCTGTGCCGCACCCAAAGCAAGCGTCCGTCGCGCCGGGTGACGCGGTATTCCATCAACGTAGGCACGCCCGTTTGCGCTACCGAGAGCGCCTGTTCGATCACATACGCCCTGTCCTCCGGGCAAATTACGCCAAAACCGTCCCCGATCTCCGCTTCGTACTGCGCCCTCGTATAGCCGAGTATGGAATAGTACCGGTCGTTTGCAAAGAGATAGCGCGCTTTTTCGCCTTCCAGCGTGACCGCCGTGATGCCGCAGCGGACATTATCCATGATGACGCGCATCTGTTCGGCAAGCTCCCGTTCCTTTGACGACGCTCTTTTCAATATCGTATCGCCCATCCGTTCCAGCATCCGCAGCGCCCTCCCTGTGTTTGAAGAATTGCTATAGAAAAGTACATTTTATTATACCCTATCCGCAGCGCCGTGCACAAGAAAAATAGTACGTCTTGGCGCTTTTTGGAAAACTGTATGGCAAAATAGGAAATCGAACCGCTTGCTCCCCGCCGGTACAAGATATATACTATTGGTAAATCCTACCCTTGGGAGGTTTATGATGCATCCGGAATATCTGTTCGCCGATCCGCCGCGCGCGGGCCGGGCTGCCGAAAACATCGATTTCACCGTTATGGTGGAGGGCGCGCCCGTCTACGCGCAGATCATGCTCGCCGCGGGGGAGGGGGATCACCCCACCGCGCTGATGCTGCACGGCTTTCCGGGCCGCGAAAAGCATCTTGACATCGTGCACGCGCTGCGCCGCATGGGGATGAACGCCGTGTTCTTTTCCTACCGGGGCGCGTGGGGCAGCGGCGGCGACTACGCCGTATCGCACCTGACTGCGGACGCGCAGGCGGTGCTTCAGCATCTGCGGGAAAACGCGGCGCGATACCGCGCAAACGGCGATTACTGGCTCGTCGGCCACAGCATGGGCGGCTTTACAGCGCTGCACACGCTCGCGTCGGGCGCGCCGGTGCGGGGCGCTGTGCTCATCACGCCCTGCGATCTTGGGATGATGTATTTGGAGCAGCCCGCCGCCTTTTGTGAACTCATCGACCCGGAGGACGGGGGAGACGGCTGCCTGCACACCGGAAGCCCGGGCGCGCTGCGCGCCGACGCGCAAGCCCACGCGCGGGAATGGGCGTTTTCGTCCATCGCGCCGCGCCTTCCCAAGCTTCCCATGCTCTTTATCGGCGGCACGCAGGACGTCGTCACGCCGATACAAACGCACATTGCCCCGCTTGTTGCGCACTTGGGTGCGCAGTGTACGTATCGCGAGATCGACGACGGGCACAGCTTCTGCGGCTCCCGCCAAACGCTCATCCAAACGCTGGGGCAATGGCTCGCGTCGCACTACGCCTAACGGAAGGCTGTGCCGCGCGTATCAAATCACGAAAACCAAAGGGAGGACGATCTTATGAAAAACAACGTATCGCGTTTCCTTCTGCTGCTTACGCTGTGCGCACTTCTTCTGCTTGCGGGCTGCGCAAAAAAGAACGAAGCGCTTGTGCTGGAGTTGGAAGAAAACCCCACGACGGGCTATACATGGAGCTACACCCTAGAGCCCGCGGGTATCCTCACCATCGAGAGCGACGAATTCATAGCGCCCGATACCGGCCTCGTGGGCGCGCCGGGGCGGCATGTTTGGCGCTTTACGCCCGCCGCCGACGGCGAAGTCACGCTGACCTTCGTGCATGCGCAGGCTTGGGCGGGCGGCAGCAAGGGCGACACGCGCGTGCTGCGCTACAGCGTGCAAAACGGCGTCGCGACGCTGCTTTCCGACGAGCTGCTTGCGTCCGCGCCCCTCCTGCCGGAGCGGCTTGTGCTTCTTCAAAACGTATACGAAAAGGACGGCAAAGTGTTCGCGGACGTCCTGAATCTCGAAAGCGTATGGAAAACCGAAACGGACGAGAGCGGCGCGACGGTAGACTATGAGGAATTCGCCGAGGTCGACGGCGTAACGCGCAGCTATCCCGTAGCGCCCGACGCGTACATCGACTTTTCCCCCGACTTCAGCCCGCAAACCGAGCCTGTAACCGCCGCGGAGCTGCCGGCGCGCTTTGCTTCCCTCTCCGTGTCGGACGGCGTTTACTATATCGCGACCTTTGCCGACGACATCATCACCTCGCTGACCTTCTACTATACGGAATAACGGATCGGCAAAGGGCATTCGCCCTTTGGCCGACGGTCTGCACCGCGCCGGTATGCTTCCCAAGAAGCATACCGGCGCTTTTTTCGCTTCGACAAAACGCGACAAGAAACCCCGCCTGTCAGTCCCGTTTTTGGTACTGACAAAATGTGCCTTTTGTGGTAGCATGTGGAACATTAGTTCTGATTTGAGGTGACTCCACTTGCCCAAGAAGAAACAAACGGATTCCCTGCAAGCCATGGAAGCGCTATTGAACCTTTCGCTGCAGGAAGGCTCGCGCCTGTACGCCTACGCCAAGCGGGAGCTGATCGACGACCCCGAAAACAGTAAAAATCCCGACGCGAAGCCTCTCAAGGAGGTCGTGGCCGTGTTGCAGCAGATACGCGAGCTTAGAAAGTGCGAATGCGCCAACGAGCTCATCGTGACCTTCACGGGCGACGGGAAGGTATGGAGCGAATAGCGATACCGGAAAATATATTCTTTGCGTACCGTTTTTGGTATCGGCAATCGCGTCATTCTATGGTATGGTACGTGCAGAACAAATGTTCTGAAAGCGAGAATCTTCTTCATGCCCTCGACTCTTTCCCTTGGCATACCCAATCCCAAGCAGGCGCGGTTTTTTGCAAGCCGCGCCCGCTTCATAGGCTACGGCGGCGCCCGCGGCGGCGGCAAGAGCTGGGCCATGCGCACAAAGCTCATCCTCCTGGCTTTGCGCTATCCCCGGCTCAACATACTGCTGCTGCGGCGGACGCTCCCGGAGCTTCGCGAGAATCACCTTCTGCCCATGCAGAAGCTTCTATACGGCGCCGCGGACTATAACGCCGCCGCGCGCGCCTTCACCTTCCCCAACGGCAGCCGCATACGCCTTGGCTACTGCGACAGCGAGGGGGACGTTTACCAATATCAGGGACAGGAATACGACGTGATCGGCATGGAGGAATGCACGCATTTCACATGGACGCAAACGCAATTTTTGATGACCTGCAACCGCAGCGTCCGCCCCGATTTTTCCGCGCGCATGTACTTTACGGGCAACCCCGGCGGCGTGGGGCACGCGTGGTTTCGGCGGCTTTTCGTAAAAGGCCTGTACATGGAAAACGAGAACCCGGGCGATTACGTTTTTATCCCCGCGACGGTCGATGATAACGCGGTGCTGCTTCGCTACGACCCCGCCTACGTCAAGGTGCTCGACGCGCTCCCCGACAAGCTCAGGCGCGCGCACCGCTACGGCGACTGGGACGTGTTCGAGGGGCAGTTCTTCTCCGAATTCACCGACGCGCCCGCGCACTACAAGGACCGCCAATGGACGCATGTGATCGATCCCTTCCCCATACCCTCCTCGTGGCTCATCTATCGAAGCTTTGACTTCGGCTACGCCAAGCCCTTTTCCTGCGGCTGGTGGGCGGTGGATTACGACGGGCGGCTGTACCGCATACACGAGCTGTACGGCTGCACGGACAGCCCCAACACCGGCGTCAAATGGCCGCCGGACCGCATCTTCGCGCGCATCGCCGAAACGGAGCGGACGCACCCGCTTCTTAAAGGACGGCACATCCAAGGCGTTGCCGATCCCTCCATCTGGGACGCGAGCCGCGGCGTTTCCATCGAGGAGGAGGCGGCGCGGGCGCGCGTGTATTTCGACAAGGGCGACAACGCGCGCATACCGGGCTGGATGCAGGTGCATTACCGCCTTTCCTTCGACGAAGCGGGCATTCCCATGCTCTATAGCTTTCACACGTGCAAGGGGTTTGTGCGCACGCTGCCCACGCTCCTTTTTTCCAAAGCAAATCCCGAGGACCTCGATACGACGGGCGAAGACCACATCGCCGACGAGGTCCGCTACCTATGCATGGCGCGTCCCATCGCGCCCAGGGAAAACGCGCCGCGAAAAGCCCCGCAATGCGCGGCGCTGGATTTATAACACAAACAGAAAGGACGGTTTTATGGAGCAGCAACAAACCTCATCGCCCCCTATCGGGCGCGCGCAAGCCGCCGCGGCGCTAAAAACCCTCAAAGCGTACAAGGCGGGCAAGGCGAACCTCGAGCGGCGCATCGTCGAAAACGAGAGCTGGTGGCGGCTTCGCCACTGGGAGCAGATCCGCACTAAGCGGGACGACGAGCCGGAACCCGCCTCCGCGTGGCTGCAAAACTGCATCGCCAACAAGCACGCCGACGCCATGGATAATTACCCCTCGCCCTTCGTGATCCCGCGCGAGCCGGACGATACGCAGGCCGCAAGCGAGCTTTCGGGCATACTCCCCGTGCTGCTGGAGCAAAACGATTACGAGCAGGTCTATTCCGATATGTGGTGGTACAAGCTCAAAAACGGCACGGGCGTTACGGGCGTCTTTTGGAACCCCGAAAAGAACGGGTGGCTCGGCGACGTGGACGTGCGCCAGCTCGATCTTCTCAACCTCTTTTGGGAGCCGGGCGTCAAGGATATCCAGACAAGCGCCAATTTCTTTTCCGTGGAGCTTGTGGATCGCGACTATCTGCTTTCCCGCTACCCCGGCGCCGAGATCACCGGAAACGGTACGGACGTGACGCAGTACGTCTACGACGACGCGTTGGACACCTCCGGCAAGGTCGCCGTGATCGACTGGTACTATAAGCGCCGCATGGGGGCGCGCACCGTCGTGCACTACGCAAAGCTCTGCTGCGGCGCTGTGCTCTATTCTACGGAAAACGACCCGCTCTATTGCGCGCGCGGCTTTTACGACCACGGCGCGTATCCCTTCGTCTTCGACGCGCTCTATCCCGAGGAGGGCACGCCCGTGGGGTACGGGTATGTGGACGTGTGCAAGAACCCGCAGACGCAGATCGACAAGCTCAACCAAGCGATCCTCAAAAACGCCGTGATGGCCGCGCGCCCGCGCTGGTTCGTGCGCGGCGACGGCAGCATCAACGAGGAGGAGTACGCGGACTGGAACCGCGACTTCGTGCACTACCACGGCAGCGGCAGCCCGCGCGAGAACATCTCACAGGTGGACGTGCGCACGTTACCCGACGTATACATCGCCATCCTCAACGGCAAGATCAACGAGCTCAAGGAGACCAGCGGCAACCGCGATTTCAACCAAGGCAGCGCGGTAAGCGGCGTGACGGCGGCCTCCGCCATCGCGGCGCTTCAAGAAGCGGGCAGCAAGCTTTCCCGCGACATGATCAAGGGCGCGTACCGCGCGTACGCGCGCATGTGTTATCTTGTGATCGAGTTGATACGGCAGTTCTACGACGCGCCGCGGTGCTTTCGCATCACGGGTGACAACGGGGCGGAGACCTTCACCCGCTACACCAACGCCGCCCTCCGCGCGCAGGGTGCGGACGAAAGCGCGCTCTTCAGCCGCCGCCCCGTCTTCGACGTGCACGTGCGCCCTTCCGCTGCCGGCGCGTATTCACGCGTAACGCAAAACGAGCTGGCGCTGCGCCTTTACCAAGCGGGTCTTTTCGATCCCGCCCGGGCGGAGCCCGCGCTCACCGCGCTTGGCATGATGGATTTCGACGGCAAGGAGCAGGTGGTAAGCGAGGTGCAAAAGCGCGCCGCCGAAACGGCGGACAAGCTGAAACTTCTCTCCGCCGCGCCCAAAGCAACGGACGCGCGGCTGACGCAGGGCGCGCAGGCGGACGTCAGAAACGCCGCGCAAAGCAAAATCACGGCAAACGCACACGAAAGAGCGGAGGTAAAGCTCATATGACCACTTTCATCGTAGATCGCTGCTACGACCG
>CAZNAL010000043.1:0-15611 GCA_964571055.1 uncultured Oscillospiraceae bacterium
CTTTATTCGTTCTAGTGATGTGCGGCTGGAAGCCTGTACCTATGCTATCATTCGGCGGGCTGTGTGTCAATCGTGGCGGAAAGATCGGTGTTCCAAAGGATCCACGCGGCTTCGCCCGTGTCGCTGTAGTAGCCCTTGCGCGCGCCCGCCTTCGTAAAGCCAAGCGAAAAGTAAAGGGACTGCGCGGCGAGGTTGCTCTCCCGCACCTCCAGCGTCATGGCGTCCGCTTTATGGGAAAGCGCGGTGCGCATCATGTGCAGCATGATGGCTCTTCCAAGCCCCTGCCTGCGGTAATCCGGCGCGACCGCCACGTTGGTGATGTGCGCTTCGCCTAAAAACACCCACATGCCGGCATAGGCGACGATCGATTCTTGGTATTCTGCCACCTGATAATGCGCGAGCTTATTATGAAGTTCGCCCCGAATGGAAGCCTCCGTCCAGGGCGTGCGAAAGCATACCTTTTCAAGCGCTGCGATCCTGTGCGTGTCCCGTGCCGTCATATCGCGAAAGCATACGTCGATCATTTTTCCTTGTACAACCTTTCCGCCTGCGAGGGGCGAAGATACAGCGGCAGAAGCTCCCGTTCCGCCCCGCCGTTCTGGTAAGCCTCCCAAGCGGCGCGCGCCACGGCGTCGGCGCGAAGCTGCGCCGCCTCGACGCGGCTGTCCTTTACGCACTGCGCTATGCGCTGCGCGTGCAACACGGCGCCCTCGCCTACAAAAAGCGTTCCGGCGGGGATTTCGGAAAGAAAGTCCTCGATCACGACGGCGCGGGGCGGTATGCTGCATGCGCCGTTTTGATAGAGCGCTGCGTAGCCGTTGCCGTTTCGCGCGTCCAGCAGCGCGCAAACAGAACCCGTGCGCCCATAGGCGAGCGCCGCGAGCGAGCTTACGCCGAGCACAGGCTTTCCCATCGCCGCAGCCATGGCGTTGGCGGCGCATACGCCGATGCGTACGCCCGTAAAGGAGCCGGGGCCCGTATCGGCGACGAAGAAATCGATCGACGCGGGCGAAAGACCGTTTTCCGTGAGCAGCCCGTCCAGCAGCGGCATCAGCGTTTCGCTGTGCGTGCCCGCGCCCTCGTTTTGCCGGTAGGCGAAAACTTCGCCGTCGCGAAGCAAACAGGCGGAAGCGACGGGGCCGGAGGTGGAAATGGCGAGCGTCAGCATGATGCAAAAACCTCCAACAAATCCTCAAAGCGCTTGCCGTGCGCGATCAGTTCGATGCTGCGCGCGTCCTCGCCGCTGCCCGTGACGCGCACCTCCAAGCGTTTGGGCGGCAAAGCGCCCGGCACGACGTCGCTCCATTCCATGGCGATGACGCCGCCGCGGTCAAGATAATCCGAAAAGCCCATGGCGTAAAGCTCGTCCTCGTCCGCAAGGCGGTACGCGTCAAAGTGAAAAAAAGGGATCGCCGCGTCGTATTCGTTGACGATGGTGAAGGTGGGGCTTGTGATGTCGGTAACGCCAAAGTAGGCGCACAGGCCTTGGATGAAGGTGGTTTTGCCCGCGCCAAGTTCGCCGGTGAGGGCGAGAAAATCCCCCGCTTGCAGCATGGAAGCCAAGCGCGACGCAAGCGCTGCGGTATCCTCGCGGCGGAGATTGGAAAAACAAAGGCTCTGCATCAATCAAACGCTCCCTGCTCGATAAGCTGTTTGCGAAAATCCAGCAGCCGGTCCTCCGCGATGGCCTGCCGCACTTGCTCCATCAGCCGCAGCGAAAAGCGCAGGTTGTGCGCGGTGATAAGCTGTGCCGCGAGAATTTCCTTACATTTGACGAGGTGCCGGATATAGGCGCGCGTAAAGCCGCTGCGGCAGGCGTAGCAGTCGCACCCCTCCTCGATGGGCGTAAAATCATGCTCAAAGGTCGCGTTGCGGAGCATTTTTTTGCCGTAGCTCGTGAGCGCAAGGCCATTTCGCGCGATGCGCGTTTGCAGTACGCAATCGAACATGTCCACGCCGCGTATCGCGCCCTCCACCAAGCAATCGGGACTTCCCACGCCCATGAGGTAGCGCGGCTTGTCAGCGGGCATATAGGGCATCATTTCCTCCAGCATCTCATACATCATGGGCTTGGGTTCGCCCACGGACAGGCCGCCGATAGAGTAGCCCGTCATGTCCAGATCCGCAAGGAATTTCGCGCTTTCGATGCGGAGGTTTTTATAGGTGCTGCCCTGCACGATGCCGAATAGCGCCTGATCCTCCCGCGTGTGCGCGGCGATACAGCGCTTGACCCAGCGATGCGTCCGCTCCATCGCGGCGCGCGCGTAGCTCTCGTCGCACGGCCAAGGCGCACATTCGTCAAAGGCCATCGCGATGTCCGGCCCCAAGGCCTGTTCGATCTCCATCACGAGCTCCGGCGTAAAGTAGTGCTTGCGCCCGTCGATGGTGGAACGAAAGTCCACACCGTCGTCGTGGATATGGTTGGTACCGGCGAGGCTGAACACCTGAAAGCCACCGCTGTCCGTAAGGATGGGGCGATCCCAGTGCATGAACGCGTGCAGTCCTCCCGCTTCCTTCACAAGCGCGTGGCCGGGACGCTCATAGAGGTGATAGGTGTTGGCGAGTATGATATTCGCGCCCGCGTCCTCAAGATCGCGCGGCGTCATGGCCTTCACCGTCGCCTGCGTGCCCACAGGCATGTAGCAGGGCGTGTCGATCACGCCGTGGGGGGTGTGGAGCCGCCCAAGACGCGCGCCGGACTGCTTGCAGATATGCAGCACTTCAAATGGAAAAAGGGGATTTCGCATGATGTCTCCTTATAGAATCAGCATTGCGTCGCCGAAGGAAAAGAAGCGGTACTGCGCTTCTACGGCGTGCGCGTATACGCGCAGCATCTCCTCGCGGGAGGAGAGCGCGCTTACCAGCATCAAAAGCGTGGATTCGGGCAGATGGAAGTTGGTAATGAGCGCGTCCACCGCCTTAAAGGTATAGCCCGGGGTGATGAAAATGTCCGTCCAGCCGCTTTGCGCGTGCACCACGCCCGCTTCGTCCGTTACGCTCTCGAGCGTCCGGCAGGAGGTGGTGCCGACAGCTACGATCCTGCCGCCGTTTGCGCGGGCGGCGTTGATGACGCTTGCCGCTTCCGGCGTTACCTCGTAGTATTCCGCGTGCATATGGTGCTCCTCCACGTTTTCGGCCGAAACCGGGCGGAAGGTGCCAAGCCCCACATGCAGCAGCACATCGGCGATCAAAACGCCCTTGTCCCGCAGGGCTTGGAGAAGCTCCGGCGTGAAGTGCAGTCCCGCTGTGGGCGCGGCGGCGGAGCCGTTTTCGCGGGCGTAGACCGTCTGGTACCGCTCCGGCGGCGCGGTGCGCGCCGTGATATAGGGCGGCAGCGGCATTTCGCCCGCGCGGTCGAGTATCTCCTCAAAAATGCCGTCGTAGTGCAGCGTCACCCTGCGGCCGCCAGCGTCGGTCGGTTCGCCCACGGTGAGGGAAAGTTCGTCGTTCACCTTAAAGGTAAGCCCTTCCTTGGCGCGGCGGCCGGGCTTAACAAGGCATTCCCAAACATGGCTGTCGATCCGCTTGAGCAGCAAAAATTCCATCCGTCCGCCCGTCCCCTCGCGCGTGCCGTAAAGGCGTGCGGGGAGCACGCGTGTGGTGTTGCGCACCAAAACGTCGCCGGGACGGAGGTAATCCAGTATATCCGTAAACACGCCGTCATGTATGCTTTTGTCGTTTCTTTCATATACCAAAAGACGGGAGGCGCTTCTAACGGCCGCGGGAGACTGCGCGATGAGCGCCTGGGGGAGATCGTAGTAAAAATCACTCGTTTTCATGCCTTGCATTATATGTCATTCCGCCCTCTATTGCAACCGAGGGCAAAAAAAGATATACTGACTTTATCTACAAAACGGAGGGTTGCACTTATGCGGTACGGCTTTATAGGGCTTGGCAACATGGCGTCTGCCATCATCGAGGGGGCGATCGCGAGCGGTACGGTCGCGGCGTGCGACGTGCTGGGCTACAACCACCATATCGAAAAAGCGGAGGCGCTTTCGCAAAAATGCGGGATGCGGGTCTGCAAAAGCTTGGAAGCGCTTGCGTCCGAGAGCGATTACATCGTGCTTGCCGTCAAGCCGCAGGTGCTGCCCGCGGTATTACCGCAGCTTAAACCCTTGGTCGCGGGCAAGCGGATCGTCACCATCGCGGCGGGCAAGACGCTATCTTATTATGAGGAGGCCTTGGGCGAGCTTCCCGTCATTCGCGTGATGCCCAACATCAACGCCGTGGTGGGCGCGTCCACAAGCTGCATCTGTGCCAACGCGCAGGCTTCCCAAGAGGATGTGGCGCAGGTGCGCGCGCTTTTTGAAGCCGTCGGCTCCGTGACGGAGATCCCCGAAGCGTATTTTTCCGTCTTTGGCTCCGTGGCGGGCTGCTCCCCTGCATATACCTTTATGTATATCGACGCGCTCGCGCGCGCCGGCGTGCGTGCGGGGCTTTCCCGCAAAATCGCGCAGGAGGCCGCGGCAAGCGCCGTGATGGGCAGCGCCAAGATGGCGCTTGCAAGCAGCGAGCATCCGCAGGCGCTTGCCGATAAGGTGTGCTCGCCCGGCGGCAGCACCATCGAGGGCGTTTACGCGCTCGACGTCGGCGGCTTTGCGGGCTTGGTAGAGCAGGCGGTCGCGGCGGCCATAGAAAAGAGCGCGAAGCTATGAAGGCGGCGCTCATACAATGCCGCGTCAGCGGCGATAAGACACGGGACGTGCAAAACGCGGCGGCGCGCGTGAAAGAGGCGAAGCAAAACGGCGCACAGCTTGTGATGCTGCCCGAAATGTTCTGCTGCCCCTATACCAACCGCTGCTTTACGCCGTACGCGGAACCGGCGAACGGGTTTATCTACACCGCGATGCGGGAGGCGGCTGCAAAAAACGGCGTGGTGCTCGTCGCTGGCACCTTTCCCGAACGCGAGAGCGAGAGGGTTTACAACACGGCGTTTGTGTTTGACGAAAACGGCGCGCAGCTTGCGCGGCACCGCAAGATGCACCTTTTTGATATCGACGTCAAGGGCGGCCAGTCCTTTCGGGAATCGGCCACCTTCACGGCGGGGGATACGGTCACGGTGTTCGATACGTCCTTGGGGCGCTTTGGCGTGTGCGTGTGCTTCGACATGCGCTTCCCCGAGCTTTCCCGCTGCATGACGCTCGACGGCGCGCAGGCGATCCTCGTGCCCGCGGCGTTCAACATGACGACGGGGCCTGCGCATTGGGAGGTGATGTTCCGGCAGCGCGCCGTGGATAACCAGCTTTTTACGCTGGGCTGCTCACCCGCGCGGGATGAGGAGGGCGAATATGTAGCCTACGGCAATTCCATCGTCTGTTCGCCGTGGGGAACGGTGCTCTCGCGCGCGGACGCGGGGGAAACCATACTCTATGCTGATATTGATTTAAACGAGAACGCTTCCGTTCGCGCCCAGCTGCCGCTTTTGTCGGCGCGCCGCACGGACGTATATGAAATAAAGGAAATATGATGTAAGGAGCAACGCACGGGAAATGAAGACGAAAAAAGCATTGATCGTATTGGGGATTCTGATCGTGGCGCTGGCTGCGGCGCTGTACTATTTCAGCGCCTACGGAAACCGGAACGCCGCGCCCGCCGCGACGCCAAACGCGCCGCAAACGCCGGCTGCAAACGCACAGACCGCCGCGCCCGTGGAGACGCTGGCGCCCGTGGAAGCATTGGCGCCGCCTTCTGAGCAGCAGGTGGACGAAAAGGCAAACGCCGTCGCGAAGGCGATGCTGCCTGTGATGGACGCGGGGATTCGCGCGATGCGGGGAACCGAGAACGGCATGTATGCGCCCGAGGATCCCGCATTTGTTTGGAGCATGCTCTATCACCTCTGCGTCAACGCGGATATAAAGAGCGACCTGATCGACAGATCGAAGGAAGACGTCATGATCGTGCCCAAAACGCTCATGCAGGAGCTTGCAAGCACATGCTTTGCAGCCTATAGCGAGCTGCCGGATTTACCTAAGGATTTGTCGTCCGTTTCCTATGACAAAAAAGCGGACGCGTATACGCTGGAGCTTTCGGACAGCGGCGACGCGTACAGCGAGCTCATGCGCGTGATCCCCTTCGGGGAGGAGGGCTATACGGCGTTCGTCGCGTTTTTGAGCGACGCCGAGCCGGACGCGCCGCTGCTTTCCACCTATGTGTTCGATATCAAACCGAACGCGTATATCGACGGCGCGCAAACGTCGTTCTTCCCCATGAGCGTCAGCGCGGGCGCGAACGCGAGCAACGTCGTGGCGCAGATCACGGGGGTCAGGGAAGAGGGCGGCGCCGTGATGCTCGACATCCATCATGTGCAGCTATTTTGGAAGCAGGACGAGGAGGATGGCGAGGTTTACGTTCCCGCGATCGTAGCGGATACGCAGCCGGACGAAACGCTGCGTCTTTCCTCGTTGGACGCGGTGGACTGGAATACGACCTACGCCCTGATCACGGGCGGGAAGGAAGCCGAATTTAAGGGCACGGCGGAAGAATCCTTTGCGTGGTTCAAGGAAAACTTTGCGCGGCTGGTGGACTACGACCCCCTCGTTTACCAAATGCGTGCCTATGACGGCGTGATCTATGAGATGACGCCGCTGTATCAGTTCTATTTTGCGGGATAGCGCACGGTAGTTTATCGACAAAGGTCATTCGACCTTTGTCGATGTTTACAATTTACAGCTGTTCCCTTCGTTCACGGCGTTGTAAATTACAGAGAACGCCTTGCACGGCAAGGCGTTCTGAATCTGACGCGCACAAGGTGAATTGCCGCATAGCGGCAAGAGAAGGCACCTTGGGGTGCGTCGCCAGATTCGGTTGAAAGTTAAGGGGTGCGCCCCTTAACAATCCCCAAAGGAGTTTGTCGGTGTTCTGCCGCCTCCGCCTTTACGGCGGGGGTGTTTTTGCATACGGAAAAGCATGCGCCGCACCCTGCGCGAGCCGCATTAAGGAAATTAAACGTTGCAAACGCGGCGCGCAATCGGTATGATATATCTGTAGAAATTTGAGTGTTTGGTTAGAAGTGACCGAAAGGGAAGAAGAATGGATATTTTTGCGGTTATATCGCTGCTGGGGTGTCTCGCCATGTTTCTCTATGGCATGGAGATCATGGGGGACGGCTTAAAAAACAATTCGGACGATACGCTAAAGCGCGTTCTTGAAAAGCTTACGCACAACGCCTTGCTGGGCGTGCTTACGGGTACGCTGGTCACGGCGGTGATCCAAAGCTCCACGGCAACCATCGTATTGACGGTGGGCTTGATCGGGGCGGGGATTCTCAATCTCAAGCAAGCGGTCAGCATCGTGCTGGGCGCGAACATAGGCACCACCGTTACCGCGCAGATCATACGGCTGATGGATTTGGAAACCTCCGGCAACATCATGTTGGAGTTCTTCAAGCCCTCGACGCTTGCGCCGCTTGCGATGATCGCGGGCATTATACTGATCATGTTCATCAAAAAGGCGAGCACCAAAGGGACGGGGCAGATCCTTATGGGCTTTGGCGTCCTGTTCATGGGGCTGCTAGGCATGACGGCCGCCGTGCAGCCGCTTGCGACCTCCGGCGCGTTTCTGAACATATTACAGGAAGCTACCGACATCCCGCTGCTCGGCATCGCGGCAGGCTTGCTCTTGACCGTGATCGTGCAAAGCTCGTCGGCTATGGTGGGTATGCTCCAAGCGCTCTCCAGCACGGGCGTTATGACCTTCAGCCTGATTTACCCCGTCATTATGGGCATCAACTTGGGCACCTGCGTGACCACCGCGTTCGTGTGCTCCATCGGCACCTCCAAGGACGCAAAGAGGACGGGGATCGTGCATATCGTATTCAATACGATCGGCACGATCCTTTTTATGATCGCGATGTCGCTTATGCACCGCATGGGCGCGATGCCGGCGCTGTGGGCGAAGATCGTGGACAGCGGCGACATCGCCAATTTCCAGACCCTGTTCAATTTAATCACAGCGATCGTACTGCTGCCCTTTACCAACCAGCTTGTCGCGCTCTCCAAGAAGATCATCCGGGAGGACCCGGAGGAGGAAGCGGAAAAAAAGGAGCTCTCCGAGCTTGCTGTGCTGGATGAAAAGCTGTTTATATCGCCCGCCATCGCGCTTTCCCAAACGAGCAAGGGTATCACGCGCATGGGCGAGCTGGTGGAAAAGAATCTGAACCGCGCCTTTAAGCAGCTGCAGGAGTATACGCCAGCGCGCAGCGAAAAGGTGGATACCTACGAGGATCGCATCGACGCGTTTACGGATACGGCGGAAAACTATCTGATCAAGCTTTCGCGCCTGATCGAATCGCCCGAGGACAACCGCCAGCTCAACCTCTTGCTGCAAGCCGTTACGGATTTTGAGCGTATAGGCGATTATGCAAACAATCTCAACCATTTGGGTGAGCGCAAGATGCGCGAGGGCGTGATCTTCTCAGAGCAAGCGCAAAAGGAACTGGAGATCATCCAAGCGGCTGTGCAGGAGATCGTGGCGCTTACCGTGCAGGCATTCCAGTCCGGCGATTCGGCGCTTGCGAAGAAGGTGGAGCCGCTTGAGGAGGTCATCGACGATCTGGTGGCCATGCTCAAGGACGGACATGTGCAGCGATTGAAGGTGGGAACCTGCACCGTCGGCGCGGGCTTGATCTTTATCGAGGCGCTGACGAACATCGGCCGCGCGGCGGATCAATGCTCCAGCATCGCCGTGTTCCTTCTTGGCCGCGACGATCCGCAGATCATGGACAACCATCACGCGTACCTTCGGGAGCTGCATAAGGGCAAGGACGCGTCTTACGCTATGGAAATGGAAAAAAAGCGCAAACAGTATCTTGCGCCTTTGCAGGAATTATAATATGATAGACAAACCCGACAACGCAGACGCCGCGCCTTTTGCGTGGCTGTCTGCGCGTTAAGAAACCGTTAATTTCGGAAAGGATTTTTGTGTTGATGAAGCATTATCTCGAGACCGTCGGCGCGGTGCTGCGGCATCTTGAAACGGACGGCAACGGACTTACCAATGCGCAGGCGGCGGAGCGCGCCAAGACCTACGGCCTCAACAAACTCAAGGAAGCGCCCAAGGCGTCGCTGATCAAACGCTTTTTCGATCAGATGAAGGATCCCATGATCCTGATCTTGATCGCGGCGGCGCTCATTAGCGGCGTTACCGCCGTGTACGCGGGCGAAAGCTTTGCGGACGTCATCATCATCATGGTGGTGGTGATCGTTAACGCCGTGCTGGGCGTTTATCAGGAAAACAAGGCGGAAAAGGCCATCGAGGCTTTGCAGCAGATGTCCGCCGCGACCTGCCAGGTGCTGCGCGACGGGCATGTGCACCGCATCAAGAGCGAAGAGCTCGTACCCGGCGACGTGGTGCTGCTGGAGGCTGGCGACGCCGTACCCGCGGACGCGCGCTTGATGGAAAGCCACAGCTTGCAGATCGAGGAAGCCGCCCTTACGGGCGAAAGCGTGCCCGTAGAAAAGGAAATCGAGGCGCTGGGCGGCGAAAACGTGCCGCTGGGCGACCGTAAGAATATGGTCTATATGGGCAGCGAGGTGGTCTATGGCCGCGGCAAGGCCGTGGTGGTGGCGACGGGCGCCGAGACCGAGATGGGCAAGATCGCCGACGCACTCTCCCAAGCGGAGGAGGGGCAGACGCCGCTGCAAATCAAGCTTGCGCAGCTTAGCCGGATCCTCACTTGGCTGGTGCTGGGTATCTGCGTGTTCATTTTCGCTTTGAATTTGATCCGCGCCGGGAGCTTTAGCGGCGAAACGGTACTCGACACCTTCATGGTGGCCGTAAGCCTTGCCGTGGCGGCGATCCCGGAGGGCTTGGTGGCGGTGGTGACCATCGTTCTGTCGATGGGTGTTACCAACATGTCCAAGCGAAACGCCATCATCCGCCGTTTGACGGCGGTGGAAACGCTGGGCTGCGCGCAGATCATTTGCAGCGATAAGACCGGCACGCTTACCCAAAACAAGATGACCGTCGTGGCGCATTGGCCGGAAAACAACCTTGCGCAGATCGCGACGGCGATGACGCTTTGCTGCGACGCGGAGCCGGACGAGGATGGCAAGGCGGTGGGTGAGCCCACGGAGTGCGCGCTCGTGAATTTCGCCACTGCAAACGGGTTCCTGAAGCCCGACCTTTCCATGAACATGCCGCGCGTGGCGGAAGCGCCGTTTGACAGCATGCGCAAGATGATGAGCACGCTGCATGAAACCAAAAACGGTATCGTGCAGTTTACCAAGGGCGCGCCGGACGAGGTACTGCGGCGCTGCACCTACTACTTAAAGGACGGCGAAGCCGTGCCCCTTACGCGCGAGATGCGCGACGCGGTGCTGTTGGAAAACAAGGCGCTTGCAGATAAGGCGCTGCGCGTTTTGTGCGCGGCGATGCGGCAGTATAGCGCGGTCCCGGAGGACTGCTCGCCCAAGAATCTTGAACAGGAGCTCGTCTTTATCGGCCTTACGGGCATGATCGATCCCGTACGTCCCGAGGTAAAGGACGCCATCGAGGAGTGCCGCAAGGCGGGCATACGCCCCATCATGATCACGGGCGATCACAGGGATACCGCCATCGCCATCGCCATGGAGCTTGGCATCATCACGGATCCCGCGCAGGCGATCACGGGCGCTATGCTCGACGACATCAGCGAGGAGGATTTTCAGCGCGATGTAGCGTGCTACGGCGTATATGCCCGCGTGCAGCCGGAGCATAAGGTGCGCATCGTTAACGCCTGGCGGAATCTTGGCTGCGTGACCGCCATGACCGGCGACGGCGTGAACGACGCGCCCTCCATCAAAAACGCCGACATCGGTGTGGGCATGGGTATCACGGGCACGGACGTTACCAAGAACGTGGCGGACATGGTGCTCTCCGACGATAACTTTGCAACCATCGTGGGCGCGGTGGAGGAGGGCCGCCGCATCTATGACAATATCCGCAAGGCGATCCAATTCCTGCTCTCCTCCAACATGAGCGAGGTGTTGAGCATCTTCACGGCGACGCTTTTAGGTTTTACCATCCTGCGCCCCGTGCACCTTCTGTGGATCAACCTCATCACCGACTGCTTCCCCGCGCTGGCGCTGGGCGGCGAATCGGCGGAGGCGGATCTGATGCAGCGCGCGCCGCGCGACCCGCATGACGGCGTGTTTGCGGGCGGCGTGGGCTTTGATGTGGCGTATCAGGGGCTGCTTATCACGATATTGACACTGGCGGCTTACTTTATCGGCCACTTCATGGAAGCGGGCGTTTGGGAGATCACCAACAGCGCCGACGGTATGACCATGGCGTTTTTGACCATGAGCATGGCGGAGATATTCCATAGCTTCAGCATGCGCTCCCAGCGCGGAAGCGTGTTCACCATCAAAACGCAGAACAAGTTCCTCTGGGGCGCTGCGGCCTTGAGCCTGCTTTTGACGACCACGGTGCTCTATGTGCCCTTCCTCGCGGATGCTTTCGGCTTTGAAATGATCAGCGTGAGCGAATACGCGGTAGCGATGGCGCTTGCCTTCTGCGTGATCCCGATCGTAGAGCTCGTCAAGCTTATACAGAGAAAAACGGCGAAAAAGTAACGCATCGCGATAACAAAAATCCCTCGCAATACTGCGGGGGATTTTTTGTGGTAACGGTAACGGGAAACGGCGTTACAAGCGTCCTTCAGACCATCGACAAAGGTCGAATGACCTTTGCCGATAAGTTGTGCGGCGCTACAGCGCGCGCAGCGCCTCCTCCAGCGCGGTCTTGGCGCTGGTTTTTTCGTCCTTCTCCTTGATGACGCGCGCTGGCGTGCCCGCGACCACCGTGTTGGGCGGCACGTCCGAAAGCACCACGGCGCCCGCTGCGACGACGGCGTTTTCGCCGATACGCACGCCTTCGATCACCACGGCGTTCGCGCCCACGAGCACGTTGTCCTCCACGATCACGGGGGTGGCGCTTGCAGGCTCGATCACGCCCGCGAGCACCGCGCCCGCGCCGATGTGGCAGTTTTTGCCCACGGTCGCCCTGCCGCCAAGGATCGCGCCCATGTCGATCATGGTGTTTTCGCCGATCACCGCGCCAATGTTGATGATCGCGCCCATCATGATGACGGCGCCGTTGCCGATCTCCACCTGCTCGCGGATGATCGCGCCCGGCTCGATGCGTGCTTGGATATCCTTGAGGTCAAGCATGGGAATGGCGGAGTTGCGGCGGTCGTTTTCGATGACAAGCTCGTCGATGGCGTCGCGGTTCTGCTCCAAAATGGGGGCGAGGGCCTTCCATTCGCCGAAAACCACCTTATCGCACGCGCCGAACACCTTCGCATCGCCGTAGTCGATGGGACGGTTTTCCTTGACATAGAGCTTGACGGGGGTCTTCTTCTCCGATTCGCTGATATAGCGGATGATCTGCTGTGCGTTCATCATGGCTTACTCTCCAAACAGTATTTGATCCAGCGTGTACGCGCCCTTTTCGCGCCCGATGAGGGACTGCGCCGCCGCGAGCGCGCCGTTAGCAAAAATCGCGCGGCTGTTGGCGCGGTGCGTGATGGAAAGCTCCTCGTCCTGCCCGAAGAAGGATACGGTATGCGTGCCCGCCACTGTGCCGCCGCGCAGCGCGTGGATACCGATCTCCTTCGCGTCACGCTTGCCACACATGCCCTCGCGTCCATAGACAGGCGTATAGGCGTGATCGGGATCGATCGCCTCATAGAGAAGCTTGGCCGTGCCGCTGGGCGCGTCGGCCTTTTGGTTGTGGTGCGTTTCCGTGATCTCCACGTCAAACGCGCCAAGCAGCGTAGGGGAAATATCGCGCAGCATCCGTTTGAATACGGCGACGCCTACCGAATAGTTCGCGCTGTGCAGCACGGGCGCAAAATCCCCAAGGCTGGAAAACAGCGCAAGATCTTCCGCCGTATAGCCCGTCGTGCCGCTTACAAGCGGCATGCCGGTGCGGCGTATGCAGCCTGCAAGCAGCGGCAGCACTGCGGGGGAGGAAAAATCGATCGCCACGTCCGCGACATTGCCTATGGCGGAAAGATCGTTTGTGTTTTCAACGTCGATGACCGCTTCCACCGTATGCCCCGCCTTCTGCGCGAGCGACTCGATCATGTGCCCCATGCGGCCGTAACCTACCAGCATGATCCTCATAGCGCGTTCACCCTGCGCAGCGCGCTCTCAAGCTTAGCCCGCGCGCCATCGCTCATGTCGAAGAGGGGCAGGCGCAGCGCGCCCGCGCCCAAGCCCATCATGTTCATGCATGCCTTGATAGGGATGGGGTTGACCTCGATGAACAGGTCGTTGATGACCTCAAGATACTTGAGCTGTGTTTGACGGGATTTTGCAAGATCGCCCGCGAGAAAATCCGCTACGATGTCGTGCGCCTCACGCGGGAAGGCGTTTGCGAACACCGAGATCACGCCGCTTGCGCCCAAGGCCATCATGGGAACGATCACGTCGTCGTTGCCGCTGTACATCCGGAAACCGTCGCTTACATAGCGGGCGATCTGCGCCGCGTAGCCAAGATTGCCCGAGGCTTCCTTGATGCCGCCCACGTTTTCGTGGGTATAGAGGCGCTTCACCACGTTTTCGGAGATCGCGCAGCCCGTGCGGCCCGGCACGTTATAAAGGATGCAGGGGATGTTCACCGCGTCCGCGACGGTGGCGAAGTGGCGATACATGCCCTCCTCGTTCGCCTTGTTGTAATAGGGGGAGATCACGAGCAGACCGTCCGCGCCCATGCCTTGGAAGCGCAGACTCTTTTCAAGCATGGAGCGGGTGCAGTTGGAGCCGCTGCCCGCGATGACCGGGATGCGCTTATTGACCTTATCGATGACAAACTGGCAAACCTGATCGTCCTCTTCGTCCGTCATGGTCGCGGATTCGCCCGTGGTGCCCAGCACCACGATGCCGTCGGTCTTGTTGGCGATGTGGAATTCCACCAGCTCCGCGAGCTGGCCGAAGTTGACGCTTCCGTCATGGTTGAAGGGGGTGATGAGAGCAACGATGGAACCTTGCAGCTGCAACATTTTGTTTTCCGCCTTTCTTTGTGTCGTTGGGTGTTCTATGACCGGGCTCAGTCGGCGTCGCAAAGGCCGAACGCCCGTGCCAGCATATTGACTGCTTTTTGCATATTGGCAACGTCCACGGTGATGGAGATGGAGATTTCAGACGTTGTGATCTGGTAATACCGGATGCCGTTTTGGTAGAGAACGGAGAAAGCGCGGCTTGCAATACCGCTGTGCGTGATCATGCCCACGCCCACGAGCGATATTTTGCCAAGCGGCTGCTGCACGGAAAGCGCGTAGGGAAGGCCGCGCGCGCTGTATTCGCGCTGCAAAAGCGCCGCGTCGTCCAAGGAGCAGCTAAAGGAGAGCGCCACGCCGTCGGCAAGGATCTGCTGCGAGATCATATCCACGTTGACGTCGAGCGAAGCGACCAGCGCGAATACGTCGTCCACGCAGCGCCCGTCGCCGGGCGCGCCCGTTACGGTGACCATCGCGCAGTCTTCCTTGAGGCTGATGCCTGTGATGGGCATAGATTCAAAGCTTTCGTTATTTTCCATCATGATGTAGGTTCCTTTCGTTTTGTCCGTTTCGAGGGATTTGCCTAAGTACAGCTTCACGCCGTACTTCTTTGCGATCTCCACGCAGCGCGTTTCCAGCACGCCCGCGCCCAAGGACGCCATCTCCATCATCTCGTCGTAGGTGATGCGGTGCAGCCTTTTCGCGCCTGGACACTTGCGCGGGTCTACGGTGAAGATGCTCTCCACGTCCGTGTAGATCTCGCAGTCCCAGCCAAGCTTAGCTGCCAAGGCTACCGCTGTCGTGTCCGAGCCGCCGCGCCCGAGCGTGGTGATGTCGCCGTGCTCGTCGATACCCTGAAAGCCCGCGACGACGACGACCTTGCCCTCCGCGATGCGGGCTTTGAGCACGTCGTCCTTGATGTCCACGATCTTGGCGCGGGAATGGTTGGCGTTGGTGAGAAACCCGCACTGCGCGCCCGTAAGCGACACGGCGGGGACGCCCATGCCCTCAAGCGCCATCGCTAGAAGCGAAACGGTGGTCTGTTCTCCCGTCGCCATCAGCGCGTCCAGCTCGCGCGCGTTGTCCGCGCCACCCGTTTCCTTGGCAAGCGCGATCAGTTGGTTGGTGGTCTTTCCCATGGCGCTCGCCACGACGACCATATCGTGCCCTTCTCTGCGCGCCGCCGCCACGCACGCGGCCACGGCTTTGATCTTCTCCATGGTGGCGACGCTGCTGCCGCCGTATTTCTGTACGATGCCCATGCTGCCTCCTTGTGTAAATGTATAAAATAAAAGCCGGCAAGCATATCGCTTCCGACCTATATAACCCAATGAAACCGCTCGCTCGTTGGCAAGCGTCCCGTTTCGGCGGGGCATATCATTATGGTAAAGTCAGACAGCGCTCCTGCAAAAACCTTGCAGACAGTGTTTGAGATATTCTCCCAAACCCCATTCCCACGGCATACCTGCCGAAAGAATTCGGCGGAATCGCTGCGGTCGGCTCTCATAACCCGTCGGCTCCTGCTGACCTTGTCTTTTCCGCGCCTCTATCTTGCGCATAAACTATCATATGCCGCGCGCTTTGTCAAGAGAATTGTTGCGAAAAGAAGCAAAGCATCGTACAATAC
>CAZNAL010000044.1:0-15447 GCA_964571055.1 uncultured Oscillospiraceae bacterium
ACTTCGCCAAGATCGCTCCCAAGGCCGTGCAGGACGCAGTGCTTGCCGCACAGGAAAAGGTCGCTAAGGGCGAGATCACCGTTCCCACCGCTATCGGCGACACCACGGGCGCCGCGGAAGCGCTGCGCGATTCCATGCAGCCGTAAAAACCGAACCATAGGGTTCACTGTGAAAACCTACATAAGGGGGAGCAAAGCGCTCCCCCGCTTTTGAAATTCATACTTCTTACTTATCATATTTGGTACATGGGGGAATCCTCTATATGGAGCAAAACGAAAACGTAGTGGAAATGCGCGGGATCACCAAGGTGTACCCCAACGGCATTGCCGCCAATCAAAGCGTGGATTTTTTCGTACGCAAGGGCGAGATCCACGCGCTGATGGGCGAAAACGGCGCGGGAAAATCCACGCTGATGAAGATGCTCTTTGGCTTAGAGCAGCCCACGTCGGGCGCGATCACCGTCAACGGCGAGAAGGTGTCCTTAACCTCGCCGACGGTCGCCATATCCAAGGGCATCGGCATGGTTCACCAGCACTTTATGCTGGTGCCCAGCCTTACGGTAGCGGAGAACATCGTATTAGGCATGCCCCCCAAGAAGGGGCTGTTCATCGATTATAAAAAGGCGGTCGAGATCACAGAGGAGTACGCCGAAAGGTACAACCTCCATGTGGAGCCGGACGCGAAGGTGATGGATATACCCGTCGGGATGAAGCAAAAGGTCGAAATACTCAAAGCGCTCGTGCGCGGCGCCAAGATCCTTATCCTCGACGAGCCGACGGCAGTGCTGACCACGCAGGAGACGGGCGAGCTTTTTAAGGAGCTTATCCACCTCAAGGAGCAGGGCTACACCATCATCTTTATTTCGCACAAGCTCAAGGAGATCAAACAGATCACCGACCGGCTCACCATCATGCGCGCCGGCAAATCCATGGGCGTATACAACACGGCGGACATCAGCGAGCAGGAGATCTCCCGCCTGATGGTAGGGCGCGACGTGGTGCTGTCCGTCGAAAAGGACAAGGCGGAACCCACGGAGGTCGTGCTCAAGGTGCGCGACATAGAATACACCAACGAGTGGAACAAGAAGATGCTCGATAAAATCTCCTTTTCCGTACGCCGCGGCGAGATACTCGGCGTTGCGGGCGTGGAGGGGAACGGCCAGCGCGAGCTTGTGGATATCCTCTTTAGCCTCGACGCGCCGGACGCCGGAAGCACCGCGGTGCTGGGGCAGAACATCCTCAACACCCCGCAGGAGAAGATACGCCAAATGGGCGTGTCGCTCGTGCCGGAGGACAGGATGACGTTTGGCATCGCGGGCGAGGGCACCATCGAGGAGAACGTCATTTCCGACCGGTTCGCAAAAAAGGAATTCAACAAAGGCCCGCTGTTTAACATGCAGGCCATCCACGCCGAAAGCGACAGGCTGATCGACGAGTACACGGTGCTGTGCAAATCCGCCAAGCAGCAGGTCAAGATGCTCTCGGGCGGCAACATTCAAAAGGTCGTGGTGGCGCGCGAGTTTTCCAGCGACCCCACGCTCATCATCGCCGACCAGCCCACGCGCGGCATCGACGTGGGCGCGACGGAGTTCATCCGCAAAAAGCTTGTGGAGCTTTCACGAAACGGCGCGGCGGTGCTGCTGGTCTCCGCCGACCTCAACGAGGTCATGGAGCTTTCCGACAGCCTGATCGTGCTCTACGGCGGCAAGATCGCCGCCTACTTTGAGGATACGGACGCGCTGGACGACGAGGTCATGGGCGAATACATGCTGGGCCTCAAGCGCCAAAGCGCGGAGGAAATTGGGAGGGTCTGCCATGAAGGATAAACGGTTATTCGCATTCGAGCTCGTGCGCGGCGCGGCGGCGATTCTCTTGGCGCTGGGCGTGGCGACGGTGTTCATATTCCTGTGCTCGGACGAGCCTTTGACCGCGCTTCGCTATCTGTTGATAGGGCCGCTTGTCAGCGCGCGCGGCGGGTTCAACACCTCGGGCTTCTATACGATCCTTGCCGCGATGATCCCCACGGTGTTTACAGGCCTTGCCACCTGCGTCATGTTCTCCGCCAACCAGTTTAACCTGGGCGGCGAGGGCTGCGTGATGCTCGGCGGCTTCGTGGGCGCTTTGTGCGGCATCTATATCCAAATGAACACGGGCCTTCACGCCGTCGTGTGCGTGGTGATCGCGGCGGCCATCTGCGGGCTTGTGATGCTCATCCCGGCTCTATTAAAGGTAAAGCTGGGCGCAAGCGAGATGGTCACGTCGCTGATGCTCAACTACATCGTGATGTATGTGGTGCTGCACTTTTTGAACTACACGTTCGCGGATCGCAGCAAGGGCTCCACGCAGACCTTCCCCTTTGCGGAGACGGCCAAGATACCGGCGCTGGTGCCGGGCGGCTCCAAGCTCACGTGGGGATTTATCGTGGCGCTCGTGTTCGTGGTGCTCGTAGCGCTCTTCATGTACCGCACGCGCTGGGGCTACGCCATCCGCATGATCGGCGTCAACCAGTCCTTTGCCAAATACTCCGGCATGCAGGTGGGCAAAACCATCGTATTGTCGCAGGTGATCGGCGGCGTGCTCTCGGGCCTTGGCGGCGGCATCGAGGTGCTGGGACGGTTCAACACCTTCCTTTGGAAGGAGCTGCCGGGCTACGGGTGGTCGGGCATCACCATCGCGATACTCGCGAAAAACAACCCGGCGTTCGTGCCGCTCGCGGCATTCTTTATAGCCTATCTTAACAAGGGCTGTCAGCTCATGGCTACCTATTGCGACGTGCCCAGCGAAATGATCGACATCATTCAGGCGGCCATCTTCCTGTTCTTCGCGGCGGAGCAATTCCTCTCGGGCTACAGGCAGAAGATTGTCGTCAAAAACGCGCAGGCGGATTTGAAAAAGCTTGGCGATGCCGTCGTGGAAGGGGGGCAGGCGTAATGTTTGAACAGCTTCTTTCCATGGTTTTTAGCGCCGACTTCCTCGCGTCCGTCGTCCGCATCACGGCGCCCATTCTGTTTGCGGCCCTCGGCGCGGTCATCGCCGAAAAGGCGGGCGTTACCAACATCGGCCTTGAGGGCACGATGATGATTACGGCGCTCTTTGGTACGCTCACGAGCTACTGGACGCAAAGCTGGGTGATCGGCATCATTTGCGCGATGCTTGTGGGCATGCTCTTGGGGCTTATGATGGGCTTTTTCGCGCTCAAGCTCAAGACGGACATCATACTCGCCGGTATCGCCGTCAATATGCTCGGCGGCGGCGGCACCATCTTCCTTCTCTACATGTTTACCGGCATGCGCGGCAACACGGGGGCGCTCGTAAGCCCCAACATCTTGATCCCCACCATCAACATCCCCGGGATCGCGGGCATCCCGATCCTCGGCGACATACTTTCGGGGCATTCCGTGCTTACCTATGTGGCGTTTTTGCTCGTGTGGGCGATCTGGGTGCTGCTTTATAAAACCTCGCTGGGGCTCAACATCCGCGCGGTGGGCGAAAATTCCAACGCCGCGTCCAGCGTGGGCGTGTCGGTGCTGAAAATCAAGTATATCGCCATCGCCCTTTCGGGGGTCTTGGCGGGCCTTGGCGGCGCGTTCATGTCCATGTACTATTCGCAGGGCTGGAACTCCGGCATGGTCGCGGGGCGCGGCTTTATAGCGCTCGCGGCGCAGGCCATGGGACGCGGGGAACCGGTGGGCGCGATGCTCTCATCCCTGCTCTTTGGCCTTGCGCAGGCGCTTCGCACCAAGGTTTCGGGCCTGCAGGGCGTATCGAGCTACCTCGTGTCCCTCATCCCGTATGTGGTAACGGTCATCGGCCTTGTGATCTACGCGATCTCCACCACGCGCAAGCTCAAAAAGCGGCGCGTCACGCAGAACAACGAGGGATAAGCCTATGAACACGCAGCGTATTCCCGTGATACTCGACGGCGATCCCGGCCATGACGACGCTATCGCGTGGGTGCTTGCAAGCGCGAGCCCCATGCTGGATATCCGCGCGGTGACTTCCGTCTGCGGCAACCAAACCATCGAAAAAACCACCTACAACGCGCTTCGCATCATGGCGCTGACGGGCATTTCCGCCCCCATGGCGATGGGACGCGTAAAGCCGTTGATCGGCGAACCCATCATCGCGCCCACGGTGCACGGTAAGTCCGGCCTTGACGGCCCCGCGCTTCCCGAACCCGCGCAGAAACCGCTCGATATCGACGCAAGCCAGCTTATGGCGCGCGTGATCGAGGAAAGCGAAACGCCCGTGACGCTTGTGCCGACGGGACCTTTGACGAACGTCGCGGCGCTTTTGCTGTCGCGCCCGGACGTCAAACCCAAGATCGCGCGCATCTCGCTGATGGGCGGCGGCATCGACTTTGGCAACTGGACGCCCGCGGCGGAATTCAACATACTCGTCGATCCCGAAGCCGCCGACGTCGTGTTCAAAAGCGGTATCCCCATTCTCATGGCGGGGCTGGACGTGACGGAAAAGGCGCTGGTGTTCCCGGCTGATTTCGAGCGCATCCGCGCCGTTGGCAACCCTGTGTCCTCCGTCGTGGCGGACTGGCTCGACTTCTTCTATCAATTCCATCACAGCATGGGCTATCCCGGCGCGCCGGTGCACGACGCTGTGGCGATAGCGGCGCTCGTTGCGCCCGAGATTCTCCAAAAGAAGGATATGTTCGTGCAGGTCGAGCTGACGGGCGATTACTGCCGTGGCGCTACCATAGGCGACCGCTTTGGCGTGACGGGCAAGCCCAAGAACGCGACCGTCATCACGGGCATCGACAGGGAAGCGTTCGTCGATCTTCTTGTCGATGCGGTCAAAGCCTTCGGGGAGGTGACAAAATGAAGCGTATCCCTGTGATCATCGATTGCGACACCGGCGTGGACGATGCGATCGCGCTGCTGATGGCGGGCAAACTTCCACAGCTTGACGTTTGCGCCGTGACCAGTGTGGCGGGCAACGCGGAGATCGAAAAGACCACGAAAAACGCCGCGTGCGTGCTGGAACTCGCGGGCATGGACGTGCCCGTATACCAAGGCGCCGCCGTTCCGCTGATGCGCGAACAGGTGACGGCCAGCTATATCCACGGCAAAAACGGCTTGAACGAGCTGACGCTGCCCGCGCCTGCGCATCCCATCGAAGCAAAACCCGCCTGCGACGCGATCTACGACATCGCCAAAGCGCACGCGGGAGAGCTGACCTTCATAGGCATAGGGCCGTTAACCAACCTCGCACTCGCGTTCATCAAGTATAAGGAGCTGCCTAAGCTTCTTCACCGCATCGTCATCATGGGCGGCGCGGCGGTGGGCGGCAACGTGACCCCCGCGGCGGAGTTCAACATCTTTGCGGACGCGGAGGCGGCGGACATCGTGTTCCGCAGCGGCGTACCCGTCTACATGTGCGGGCTGGACGTGACGATGCAGGCGTACCTGACGCGTACGGAGATCGACGGGATCGCGGAGTCCGGCAGCGCTGTGGGGCGCTTTGTGCGGGACGTTACGCAGGGCGTGCTGGACTTTTCCCTGAACCTTGGTCTTCCCGGCATGTCTATGCACGACCCCGTCGCGGTTTTGTACGCGGCGGACGACGCGCTCTTTACCACCGAGCACGTCGGCATACAGATCGAAACCAAGGGGGCGCTCACCTATGGCAAGACAGTGACCGACCTCTACAGCGACAAGCAGATGGAGCACAACGCCTACATCGTGACGGGCGTAGACCGCGAAGCCTTCCGCGACAGGCTGCTGGAGCTTTTGTCGCAGTATTGACGCATGAAAAAAGGAGCGGCATCGTTTTCCGCTCCTTTTGCGTACCCCGCGCCTTAAGCGCAGCTTGCGGCAAGCGCGTCGAGCGCCGTGAGGATCTCATGCTCCTCGCCCAGCATCGTAAGGCTTTCGCCGGACGCGTAATCGCCGATGCTCGCGGCGGTATCCCCGCCGCACGCCACGACGTTGTTGAGGATCGCCGCCGTATGCACGCCGCGCAGAGCGCCGATAATAAAGAGCGCCGCCGTCTCCATGTCACAGCCAAGCACGCCGCGCTTTGCCCAGTAGGCAGAGATTTCTTCCTGCCCGTCGGTGTAAAAACTGTCGTGGCTGCGCGCGATCCCCACATGGTACGCGTACCCCCGCGCGTCCGCCGCGCGGACGCAGGCGGAAAGCAAGGCGTAATCCGGTACGGCGGGATAGATCGCGTCCAGATAGGTTTTCGACGCGCCGTCGTCGCGCACAGCGCCCGAAACGAGGATGAGATCGCCCAGCTTCACCTTGGGCTGGAGCGCACCGCAGCTTCCGATGCGGATCATGGTATCCACGCCGATGTTATGGAGCTCCTCCACCGCGATGCCCGCCGACGCGCCGCCAATACCCGTCGAGACCGCCAGCAGCGGCACGCCCTTATATATGCCCGCGACGCTTCGAAACTCGCGGTTGTACGCAAGCTCGCGCGGATTTTCCAAAAACGGCTTGATGCGGTCCAGCCGCGCAGGGTCGCCCGGCAGCAGCGCGCCGCGAATGTGCAGGGAATCGTCCAAACAAAGGTGAGGCTGTAAAGCGCCCATATCTACCATCCTTACTTTGTGATAAAATAGGTTGTGTATCTGTAGTTTACACAATCCGCACGCGTTTTTCAACCGCGAACGAAAGGAGCGCACGCTATGCGCATATTGAATTACGGCTCCATGAACATCGATAACGTTTACCGGGTGGATCGCTTTGTGCAGCCGGGCGAAACCAAGGCTACCAAAGGCCTTATGATCAACTGCGGGGGCAAGGGGCTCAACCAGTCCATCGCCGCCGCGCGCGCGGGCAACACGGTGCTGCACGCGGGGCTTTTGGGCCGCGACGGGCAAATGCTTCGCGACAAGCTAACAGAAAACGGCGTGGATACGTCGCTGCTGCTCCCCGCGGACGCCGTTTCCGGCCACGCCATCATCGAGGTGGACGACGCGGGGCAAAACCGCATCCTCCTCTACGGCGGCGCAAACCACGCGCTCACCAAAGCGCAGATCGCGCGTACGCTGGACGCGTTTGGCACGGACGGGCTTGTGCTTTTGCAAAACGAGGTAAACCTCGTGGACGAGATCATGCGGGAAGCAAAGAAGCGCGGGCTTCTCGTCGCCTTCAACGCGGCACCCATCGATGACGCCGTGAAGGATTATCCCTTGGAGCTTCTTGATTATCTGATCGTCAACGAAAACGAGGGGCGCGCCATCGCCGGGTGCGAACGCGACGAGGGGATCATGCCGATTCTTGCGGCGCGGTATCCGCGCTGCGGCATCCTATTGACGCTTGGCAAGCGCGGCGCACTCTTTATGCGCGAGGGTACAGGCGCGCGTATCGGCGCGTGCGATGTGCAAGCCGTGGATACCACGGCGGCGGGCGATACCTTCTCGGGCTACTTCCTCTACGGCATGCTAAACGGCGTTTCCGTCGGGGAATCGCTGCGCTTGGCGACCGCCGCGTCCGCCTTGTGCGTGACGCGTCCGGGCGCATCCGATTCCGTGCCTGCGCGCGCGGAGGTGGAGGCGGCCATCCAAACGGGCAGCCTATGTGTACCGGAGGCGGAAACGCTATGAAAACGCTTTTGTACGTCGATTGCTGCATCCGCCGCGAAAATTCGCGCACGCGCATGCTCGCGGAGCGTTTCCTTTCCGCCGTGCAGGCGCGCGGGGAATACGCGGTGGAAACGCTGTGCTTGATGGATGAAGACCTGTCCCCGTTTGCGGAGGGCTTTTTTGCGCAGCGCGAAAGGCTGCTTGCTGCGGGCGCGCTTACGCACCCACGCTTTCGCTACGCGCACCAGTTTCAGCGCGCCGACAGGATCGTAGTCGCGGCGCCCTTTTGGGATCTTTCCTTCCCGGCGCTTTTAAAAACCTACATCGAGCACGTCTCCGTCGAAAACATCACCTTCACCTGCGGCGAAACGGGCTGCGTGGGCGCGTGCGAGGCGGAAAAGCTCTGCTACATCACCACGCGCGGCGGCTGCTTCGAGGGCACGCCGCTTGAACAGGGCGCACGCTATATGGAAGCCATGTGCGCGTTCTTTGGGATCGATCGATTCGACTGCGTCGCGGCGGAGGGGCTGGATCTGGGGCTTACTGCGCCGGGTGTCATCCTCGCGCGCGCTTATGAGCGGGCGGACGCGCTCGCGGCGACGTTTTAAGCGAAAGGAAGAAACAAGTATGGATACGATGAAGGCGGTCGTGTATCGCGGCCATGAAAAAATAGAGCTTACGGACAGGCCGGTACCGGCGCTTATTGCGCCGGAGGACGCGATCGTGCGCGTAACGCGCTCCACCATCTGTTCAAGCGACCTGCATATACTCCACGGCAGCGTGCCGCGCGCCAAGGAGGGTATTATACTCGGGCACGAATTTGTAGGCGTCATAACAGAAGTGGACGAGAACGTCAAAAAGCGGCGCGCCGGCGAACGGGTGGCGGTCAACGTGGAGACCTTCTGCGGCGACTGCTTCTATTGCCGCAGGGGCTTCGTCAACAACTGCGAGCACGGCGGCTGGGAGCTTGGCTGCCGCATTGACGGATGTCAGGCGGAATATGTACGCGTGCCGATGGCGGATCAGGGTTTACACCCCATCCCCGAAAGCGTATCCGACGAGGACGCGCTGCTTGTAGGGGACGTGCTCTCCACCGGCTACTGGGCGGCAGAGATCGGCGAAATCGAACCCGCTTCCACCGTCGCCGTGCTGGGCGCGGGCCCCACGGGGCTTTGCACGATGATGTGCGCGCGGCTCTACAGCCCCGCCTGCATCGTCGCCGTGGACGTAAACGATGAGCGCCTGACTTTCGCCAAGGAAAACGGCCTTTGCGACGTGACGCTCAACCCGTCCCGCGACGACGTGGAAGCAAAGATCCGGGCGCTTACAGACGGGCGGGGTGCGGATCGCGTGTTCGAGGTGGCGGGGGCAAAGGATACCTTCGAAACGGCGTGGCGCATCGCAAGGCCAAGCGCCATCGTTGTGCTCGTGGCGCTTTACGCACAGGCGCAAAGCCTGCCGCTCCACCTGATGTACGGCAAAAACCTTACGTTCAAGACCGGCGGCGTGCACGCGAACGCCTGCGCGGACATACTCAAGCTCATCGAGGCGGGGCGGCTGAACACGGCGGCGCTGCTTACGCACCGCGCGCCGCTCAACGATGTGCTCACAGGCTACCGCACCTTTGAAGCGATGCGGGACGGCTGCATCAAATGGGTCATCACCCCCTACGAACGCTAAAGGAGAGCATATGCAGGATAGAATCAGCGAGGAAGTCCGCGCCGCGGAGGCCGAATTGATCGAATGCCGCCGCGCGCTGCACAAGCGTCCCGAGCTTTCCTTTCAGGAATACGAGACCACGGCGTTTATCGAGGAGCGCCTGCGCTCTATGGGCGCCGACGCGATCGAGCGCCCGACCAACACGGGGCTGGTCGCGCATATTTACGGAAGCAAGCCGGGCAAGCCCGCCGTCGCCGCCCTGCGGGCCGACATCGACGCGCTCCCCATCACGGAGGAAAACAATCTGCCCTTCTGCTCCGAAAATCCCGGCGTGATGCACGCCTGCGGGCACGACGGGCACACGGCGATACTGCTTTGCCTTGCAAGCCTCCTTTGCGAAAGCCGCGAAAGCTTCTGCGGCGAAGCGCGGCTCATATTCCAGCACGCGGAGGAGCTGCCGCCGGGGGGCGCCGTCGAGCTTTATCGCGCGGGCGCGTCCAAGGGCGCGGACGCGCTGTTGGGGCTGCATCTTTCCAGCGCCTACCCCACGGGCGCGTTCGGCGTAAAGTGCGGCGCGCTGACCGCCAACGTGGACCGCTTCGATATTACGCTAACCGGGCGCGGCGGACACTGCGCCCTGCCCGAACAGTGCATCGATCCCGTCACGGCGGGCGCGCAGCTCGTGATGGCGCTGCAGACCGTCGTTTCCCGCCGCGTCGCCGCGAACGACCCCGCCGTACTTTCGGTATGCACGCTCTCCGCAGGCGACAGCTACAACATCATACCGGATACAGCCTACCTTTCCGGCACGACCCGCTCCTTTAGCGACGCGACGCGAAGCCTTATGGAAGCGGAGATTCGTCGCGTCACGGACGGCGTGGCGCTTGCGACGGGCACGCAAGCCGCCGTCGAATGGACGGCGGGCTATCCCTCCGTTTATAACGACGAAACGCTTACCGACGCCGCCCGCGCCGTCCTCCGCGCACGCTTTGGCGAAGACGCGCTGCTAGAGATCGGCTGCGTCGCCCCCGGCGAGGATTTTTCCTATTTTCTCGCGGACGCGCCGGGCTTTTTTGTGGAGCTGGGAACGCGCACGCCTGCGGGCGGCTGCGACATGCCGCACCACAACCCACGCTATCGTATGGACGAAACGGCGCTCGCGCGCGGCGTGCAGTTTGAACTGGACATGCTGCGGTATCTGCTCGACGGCACACGCGCGCATCTGCCCGAAAGGAGCGGCTCGTGAGGGTAACGCTGCTTTGCGACAATTTTACCTATATTGATAAATACTATTTGGGCGAACCCGCTTTTTCCTGCTTGATCGAGGATGGGGAACGGACGATCCTTTTTGACGCGGGCTATAGCGATGTTTTCATGGAAAATGCCCGCAGAATGGGGCTCGATCTCTCCCGCGTGACGGACGTCGCCCTTTCGCACGGGCATAACGACCACACGGGCGGGCTGCCCGCGTTTTTTGCGGCGTTTCCGCAGACGGTGCGCCTGTATGCGCACCCCGACGCGTTTCTCCCCAAGCGGCACGAGGGGTTGTTCATCGGTTCGCCGCTCACCGCGGACGCGCTCCCTTCGCAGGTTGAAGGACACATCGGCACAGAGCCGCAGCAGATCAGCCCGCACGTTTATTTCCTGGGGAATATCCCGCGCCGCTATGCTTTTGAAGCGCACCGCGAGGTGGGCGAAACGCAAAGGGGGAACGTTTGGTCGCCCGACGCGCTTTTTGACGATACGGCGCTTGCGCTCATAATAAAGGAAGGTACGTTCCTGCTCGCGGGCTGCGCGCACAGCGGCGTATGCAACATAGCAGCCTGCGCGCGCGAACGCTTCGGCGCGCCGCTTGCGGGCTACTTGGGCGGCATGCATCTATTCGATACGGACGCAAACTTTGCTTCGACGCTCGACGAGCTTGCACGCTTGGGGCTTACGACGCTTTATCCGTGCCACTGCACGTCGCTTGCGGTGAAGGCGGCGCTTTGCGCGCGCTTTACGGTACACGAAACAGGCGTCTCCCTGCAGCTTTCACTGCGGGAGGGTATTTTGTAACAAGAAGGACGAATGATGAACGAAAGAAGCATGACGAGCGGTGCGCCGTGGAAGCAGATACTTCGCTTTGCGCTGCCTGTGGGGGCGGGGATCGTGCTCCAGCAGCTTTATAACCTTGTGGACACCATCGTGGTGGGCAACTTCGCGGGCGAAGCGACGCTCGCTTCCGTCGGCACGACCAACAGCTTGACGCTGCTCTTCCTCGCGCTTGCAAACGGCTTTTCCGCCGGCGCGGGCGTGATCGGCGCGCAGATTTTCGGCGCGCAGAAAACCGAAGCGCAGCGCGAAAACGCCTCGGCCGGCATCCTGCTGCTGCTTGGGATGGGCGCCGCTTCGACGGTTCTGGGCTTCGCCCTGTGTAAGATCGTCCTAAGCCGTCTGCTTGCGGTGCCGGACAGCCTGCTGCGCGACGCTGTGGTTTACTTCCGCATCTATTCCTTAGGGCTTGTGTTCCAGTTTGGCTACAACATCGTCGCGGCGATCCTTCGCTCCGTGGGGGACAGCAAGGCGTCGCTCTATTTTCTTTTGATCGCGTCCGTGGGGAACGCTGTGCTGGACGTCCTGTTTGTGGCGGTGTTCGGCTGGGGCGCCGCGGGCGCCGCGGCGGCTACGGACATCGCGCAGGCGGGTTCCTGCGCGGCGGCGTTTCTGTATATGACCAAGCGCTATCCGCAATTTCGCTTTCGCGCCCCAGAATGGCGCTTTGATTGGGTTCTTTCGCGAAAGATTCTCCGCACCGGCGCGCCCATGGCGCTCCAGCAGGTCATCGTGTCGCTGGGCTTTCTTTCCATACAGCGCGTGGTCAACGGTTACGGTGAAGCGATGACGGCCTCCTTTGCGGTGGGGCAGCGCGTGGAGGCGTATCTTCATATGCCCGCAAGCTCGCTGCAGATCACCATGGCGACCTTCGCGGGGCAAAACGCGGGCGCTGAGGACTTGGAGCGCGCGAAAACGGGCGCGAAGCAGTCCGTTTTTCTTTCCATCCTTCTCACGCTCCTCGTTGCCGCTCTCATCTATGCGTTTTCCGACCCCATCGCGGGGCTGTTTGGCCTGGGCGCAGAGGCAGCGGGGTATTGCGGGCAGCACATCCGCACCGCCTCGATCGCGATTTTGATCTTCTCCTGTTACTTCCCGCTCTTGGGGCTTTATCAGGGCACGGGGCACGGCCTTGCAGCCACCGCGACGGCGCTGGGCGCGCTTGCCATGCGCGTTATCGCGGTCTACGCGCTGTATCAGCTTCCCTTTTTCAGCCGCCGCATCATTTGGTGGAACCTCTATTTCGGCTTTGCTACGGGGTTTCTGATCACATGGAGCTATTATCTTCACGGCGCGTGGCGGCGCAACCGCCTGTGATACCCCGCGCATTGCCATATCGCGGCGCATTTTTGAATCTAACGATTGCAAACCCTTTCCTCCATGGCATATAATGACGATATATATATTGGGATTCTGTTACGCCCTTTCACATTCTCAAATCCGGGATAGAAATCACGCTTGCCGACGCTGAAACGGAGGAACACGGACGATGTACTAGCATATCGACACGGATTTTGTAGGACTGCTGGTTCTATGCGCCTTGTACTACTATACAACGCGCATGCTGCGTGACGACCAATACACGGCGCAGAACAAGTGCTTTGTGTGGTGCCTGCGCGGCGGCATCATCATGACCGTTATCGACATCGCGGCCAGCATCATCATGGACGTGCCAGTTTCGCGCTTCCTCTATTACGCTTTGATGCTTCTATACCTCCTCGCGCAGGATCTGATGATCGTGATGTGGTTACTCTACGCGCTCACGATCCTCTACAAGGATTTTGAAACCGGCAGAAAGCATATCACCGTCGGCGCATGCGCGCTGTACGCCGTCTACGCGCTTCTCGTTTTGACCAACCCTTGGACGAACCTGTTCTTTACGCTCGGCCCCAACATGGAATACGCGCGGGGGCCTTTGTTCCTTCCCTGCTTGCTGGGTCTATACTATATCTACGCGATCGCGCTGATCGTTTTGACCATTGCGCGGCGCAAGCATATTCCCGAAGGATACCCCAAGAGAATATTGATCATGCAGCCCCTTATCCTGACCTGCGCCATCCCGCTGCAGCTTATGAACGACGGCTGGCTCATGATCTTCCCGGCGTATACGCTCTGCCTGCTGCTCGCGTTCCTCTATTTTCAGAATGTGCGCGTGCGGACGGAACGCGCGCAGCTCCACCAGCTTACGGACATGGTGGAGCACTTCACCTGCGGCATGGCGATCTTTGCCATCGTAGACGGGCGCATGCGCGCGCAGTATGTATCGACCGGCTTAGCCGACATCTTCGAAACGGACGCGGCAACGCTGCTTGCGCGCTTCCGCGAGGACATGCTGACCGGCTCGCATCCAGACGATCGCGCGCGCTTGGAGGAAAGCCTGCGCGGCGCGACGAGCGAAAAGCACGACGCGCAGGATCTGACCTACCGGTATCTTACAGACGGCGGTAAGCAAAAATGGATCACCGTCCACGCGCGCGCGGCGGTCGATAAGGACGGCGCCGTTACCATCTACGCCACCTACATGGATCAGACCGAGCAAAAGAAAGCGGAACAGCAGCTTGCGGACGTCATCCAAACCATTCCCTGCGGCATCTGCTTCTACCATTATTACGACGACGATCTGCACCCGATCATCGCCAACAAGCAGCTATCTGAAATGCTGGGCGAGAACGCGATGGAATATCTCAAGGGCGTCAAGGGGCTGCAGTATACGCATGTGCACCCGGACGATCTGGAGTATTTGCGCACCGCCGCCTACCGCGCGCTTACGCAAACGCACGAGATCGACATTACCTACCGTTCCCACAACGACAGCATAGGCGATTACATCTGGGTTCGCATGCGCGGGCGCATACGGCCGATGCCCGACGGGTCGCAGTCAGTCTACATGAGCTATTACGACGTGACGCAGGAACACCTTGCAGAACAGCAGCTTCGCGAAAACGAACGCGAGCTGTGGGCGAAGTACGAGCTGGAGAAAAAGCGCATCACGATGTCGGAGGAGAATCTGATCGTCCACGCCGTATTCAATCTCACCACGGGAAAGCCCGTGGAGTACCGCATGAAGGACGATATGCAGGCGCCGCCGGAAATACAGGCCGCCTTCTCCTACGGGCAAAACTGCGCGGGGCTAATCATCGACAAGGAGGAGCGCGCGCGCTTCATCGCGCTCAACGATCCCGATACGCTGCTTGGCTACTTTGCCGACGGCTCCTCGGAATTCCGTTTGGAGTACCGCCGCACCATGCCGGACGGACGCATCACATGGGTGCGCGACGCGATGCATTTGCTGCGCGACCCGCGCAGCAACGACGTGCTGCTCTTTGAATACTGGTACGATATCGAAGCCGAAAAGATGCTGGAGTTGATGTGTCGAAGCATCGCGACGGACAATTACGATTTTGTAGCGCGCATCGACGGCGTCACCAAACGCTTTGACGTGATCGCCAAGACCGGGCTTACCTTCCACATGCCGCCGCAGTGCGGCGAGGACGCGGACGTTGTGACGCGCTCTCTCTATAACGAATACGTCCTGCCGGAGGATCGGGCGGCCGCCATCGAAAACTCGATGGTAGAAAACATACGGCAGCACCTGCAGGAACGCAGCCGCTTCGTGTTTACCTACCGCATCGCGTGCCCGGACGGCTCTATACAAAACAAGGTCGTCACCCAATACTACATCGATCCGCAGCGCGAGATCATCGCCATGATGCGCGAGGACGTGACGGAGCTGATCCGCGGAGAAACGGAGAAAAACCGCATCCTCGCGGACGCGCTGGAAACCGCCAATGAAGCCAGCCGCGCCAAATCGCAGTTCCTTTCCCGCGTCAGCCACGAGCTGCGCACGCCGCTCAACGCCATCATAGGCTTTTTGGAGCTTGCCAAGGACGCCGACGCCGAGCAGATCGAGTCTTATCTTGTCAACTCGGACATCGCGGCCAAGCAGCTCTTGGTCATCATCAACGACGTGCTGGACGTTTCTTCCATCGAATCCGGCAAGCTGATGATCGCCTATACGCCGTTTGACTTCAAGCGCCTTATCTACGATACGAGCGACCTGTTTATCCCGCAATGCAGGCAGAAGAACGTCACCTTCGATACGGTGCTCCTAACGCCGGTGGACGATTGGCTGCGAGGCGACCAGCTTCG